>NZ_JBSFGB010000005.1:0-383834 GCF_053596375.1 Streptomyces sp. NPDC001709
ACCGGCCCCTTGGCCAGTTCCTGCTCGAGCACCTGAAACAGTGCCTCACTCAGCTTGGGCTGGGACGCCGGCCCTTTCGACTCCAGGGCCGACGTCCCGCCGTGCTCCCATGTCTGGTGCCACCGCTGAACGGACCGCACACTGACACGTAACTGCTTGGCGACGGTGGCGTTGTCGTGTCCCAGGGCGAATAACTCGGCCGCCTGCATCCGGATGTGCTCGCGAAACGCCCGTCGCTCCGCGGTGAGCCCGCCCCCTTGCGGATACCTCATGTGACCGGCCTACCGCGACAACCACCACTTGTCAGCCACGACATCACGCCAACAAGGTCAGTAACCGCCAGGGCGATCGTGGGGAGCTCTCGAGGGGATCCTGATCGTGCGTGTGGCCGACGCACTGTTGTTGAGGTCCGACGATGGGGGGTCATGCCGATCGTGGAGCTGCCACACTGCCTGTGGCGGCTGCCGTTCGCTGTCGGTTTCCCTATGGGCATGATCGACCCGGCGGCCCCGGCCGCTCCCTGGTGGGCTCCGTTCTACGTCGTCGGGCTCAGTGTGCTCACCGAGGCGCTGGCTCTGCTCACCACCGGCTTGGTGAGCGGGTGGGGTGAGGTGGTGCCGCGCTGGGTGTCGTTCGTCGGGGGTCGGCGGGTGGCGCCGCTCGCTGCGGTGATCCCGGCGGTCCTGGGCGGTCTGGCGCTGGTGACGATGTTCGATCTCTACCCGCTCGCCTGGGCGGGTGTTGTGCCCGAGGTGGGGTTCAGCAACGGATGGTGGACGGCCCTGGCCCGCGTGTGCATCAGCCCGGCGATGCTGTGGGGGCCGATCGTGCTGGCCCTGGCCTGGGCCTACTACCGGCGGCGCCGACCTGCCTGAAGGGTTCGTCGGTCCAGGCCGGCCGAGCCCGGATGGCTCCGTGCATGCGAGCGCACGCAGGGCCGGACAGCATGATTCGCCGCGGCACAGTGGTCGTGATCGCCCGGCTCCTGGCAAAGGGGGGGACGCCCTAGGATGGGTGGTGGGGTGCCGGGTGTAGCAGGCTCGCGTCCACGGACGCGAGGTCGGTGCGGCCGCAGAGTGCCATGGCGGTCTCCAGATCGGCGCGCAGGATGGACAGTATGTCCCGTGCGCCCTGGGTCCCCGAGACGGCCATGCCCCACAGCACGGGCCGACCCACCAGCACTGCTCGGGCGCCCAGGGCCAGGGCGACCAGTACGTCCGAGCCTCGGCGGATACCCCCGTCGATGAGGACTTCACAGCGTCCGGCGACGGCGGAGACCACCTCGGGGAGCGCGTCGAGAGCGGTGACCGAGCCGTCCAGCTGTCGGCCGCCGTGGTTGGACACCACGATCGCGGCCACCCCCAACTCGGCTGCGTGGGCGGCATCCTCGGCGGTGAGAACACCCTTGAGGACGATCGGAAGCCGGGTCAGCGAGCGCAGCCAGGCCAGGTCGTCCCAGGTGAACGTGGGGTCGATGCGCCGGGCCATGTGTGCGGCCAGCTCGGCCGAAGAGCCGTCGGCGGGAGCGGAGGGAAAGTTTCCCGGTGCCAGCCCTGAGGGGAGGGTGAAGGCGTTGCGCAGGTCCCGTACCCGGCGCCCCCGGACCGGGGCGTCGACGGTGACGACGAGCGCCCGGTACCCGGCCGCCTCGGCCCGCTTGACCAGGTCCTCGCTGACCGTGCGGTCCCGGAAGACGTACAGCTGCATCCACAACGGTCCCCGTGCCGCCCGTGCCACGTCCTCGAGTCGCGTGGTGGCGAACGTGCTGACGACCATCAGCGCGCCCACCTCGCCCGCGGCGCGAGCACAGGCCGGTTCGGCCTCCGGCGTCACCAGCCCGTGAAAGCCGGTGGGGGCCACCGCGATGGGCAGGGCGACCGGGGAACCGAGCAGCGTGGTGGACATGTCGCAGCGGGAGACGTCGACGAGGATGCGCGGGCGCAGCCGGTAGCGCCGGTAGCCGGCCAGGTTCTCGCGCAGGGTCGTCTCATCTCCGCTGCCGCCGTCGATGTAGTCCCAGGCGGAAGGTTCGACCGAGGTACGCGCCGCGGCGTAGTAGTCATCCAGCGTGACCATGCTCCGGCCGCTGGTATCAGGGGAGTTGCCAGAGTTGCCTTCGCCAGAGTTGTCTATGTCCGCGTTGTCCTTGTCCGCCGCCACGACGGTCACCTCACCAGGCCGGCCCACTCGAGGCAAGCCGGGTTCCGGCCGGGATAGGCCGTGGCCGGGTGCCTGTCCGAACCGGACGGGACGTGGTGGCGACCGGCAGTGGACCTGTGGCCGTGCCTCGCTGGCTGATTCGGGGGCTCTCGGCGACACGGCGGTTGCGTCACGCGGGGGCGCGGCGTGAAGTACTGGGTGTCACTACAGGCGCGGAGGGGGTCGTCGTGGTCAAGACCAACCCCCTCTCCGAGCCGGACCGGCCCCGAGACCATCGACGCCGCGACCCGCCTGCCCGTTCACGCCGTTCGTGCCGAAGGTGGAGAACGCACAGGAGGCGGAATGGATCCACGAGATCTGCGAGAAGAACGACTTCACCGGTGGCGAGGAGGATCTGCGGGCCGACCTCGGCTGCGCGCGCTCCGAGCTCGGCTAGGCGCTCTCGCGGACCGTCATCGCCTCCCGCGCCGCTCGGCCGCTGCCTCCGGTGGTGTCAGTGTGGCCCTTCGTCGAAGGCCTTCGCGGGCTTGAAGAGTCGTCGCGGGAAGGCCGGGCGAAGGGTTGGGGCGCTGGGGGCGCCTGTGCGTCCGCCCGTCCCAGATCCCACCCGTCGACGAGGCGATCAAGGGCCGCGACGGCAACTACCTGTCCGTATGAGCCGGGAACGCCGCCCAGCGCACGCTGGCCGTCCCTGCGGCGTTCGGCACGGTCCAGGACGGCACGAGCGGCGCCCACCGGATCTGCCCGGCGCCTGGCGACGATCCGGACGCGAACGCCTAGGCCATTGGCCGCTGTTGAGGGGAGCACGCGAATGAGGGTCTTCATCTCGTCGGACATGGAGGGCACCGCTGGGGTCGTCGACTGGGACCAGTGCCGGCCATCGGGTTCCGAGTACGGCCACTATCGGGAGCTGCTGCAGCAGGAGGTCAACGCGGCGATCGAGGGCGCGGCGGCGGCCGGCGCACGGGAGTTCCTGGTCAACGACTCGCACTCGGCGATGTCCAACTTGCGGCCGGGCCGCCTGGCGCACCGGGCCCGCTACCTGTCCGGCCGGCACAAGCCGCTGTACATGATGCAGGGGCTGGACGCGTCGTTCGACGCGGTCTTCTTCGTCGCTTACCACGGCTCGATGTCCGGCGCCCCGGCCACACTGTCGCACACCTACAATCCGAGCGCGATCGCCGAGGTCCGGCTGAACGGCACTCCGGCCGGGGAGGCCGGAATCAACGCCCTGGTCGCGCTCGGACACCGGGTTCCGGTCGTGTTGATCACGGGCGACGACGTCACAGCCGCGCAGATCGAGCCGTTCTGCCCCGGCATCCGGGCGGCGGTGGTGAAGAACTCGGTCTCCCGCTTCGCCGCCGACAGCCTGCACCCGGAGCAGGCCCGCGAGGTGATCGCGCAGAGCGCCGCTGACGCGGTACGACGGCTGGCAGACGCCCCCTTGCCCGAGATTGCCCTGCCCGCCACGCTGACCGTCCGCTTCCGCAACGCCGACCTGGCCGAGATGGCGACCTGGATCGCCGGCGTGATCCGCGAGGACGACCTCACCCTCCGCCTCCGCGACGACGACCCCATCCGCCTGTACCGCACCTTCGTCACCATCGTCCTGCTCACCCGAGGCATCGCCGAGTAGCCCGCAGACTCACCAAATGCAACGACGTCCAAGGGTGGGCCACGGTCAGCGGGTGAGCAGCCGGACGAGCAAAACCGTCACCGTACCCACTGTGAATATCGACCCCAGTACGGTGAACAGCAGGTCGACTGCCCTCATGTCCCAGCCCTCGATCGTAAACCGGTGTGGGGCTTCCGGATCGTATCGGACCACGACGTGCGTCCCCACGCGGAAGTCGCTTCCGACGACTCCCCGGCCGAACCTGGAGGAGTACTCGCACGTGCGCCCGTCCCGGGCCGTCCAGGCGGCGACCGGATGGTAAAACGTGGCGCCTTCGTCGTCCCGCCTGACATCATGGCGGACAATCCGAGCCTCGGCAGTGACCCCCACGCGGCGAAGCGCGGCGGCGCGGCGGAGGCCGTGCACGCCGAAGGCGAGGAAGGCCACGCCGATCGTCAGAGGGATGAGAGAGAAAAGCCATTCGCGTTCCACGTGTTACGCGACGCGTGCGCTGGGCTGTCGGTTGCAGGTGGAGCGACAGCGAGAATCCTCAGGTGGGGCTCTTGTTGAGCTCCAGACCCCGTCATGGCCGTCACCCAGCCGGCCCTCTCCGCGGCTCAAGTTGCCCACATCTCCGAACTGCTAGCGCAGATCGACTTTCCGGCCCTCCTGGCCACTCTGCCGACCAACGACACACAGGCCGTCTCCTTGATCGGCAACGGCGCGGACCAGATCGTCGGTGGCCCGAGGACGTACCTGCTGCAACACTTCAATGCCCTAGGAGAGTTCTACCGTCGAGCGGCCCAGCGGCATCTCCTTCTCGTGCTCTGGTGGGACCGACACAGGGCGCGTCCTCCCCGCCTGCTCACACAACACCCAAAGAATTACGTGAACTTCCGCCTGGGACCTGTGTGCTGTGCGGGTGCGGAGAAGGCGAAAGGAGGCGCCGAAGTGGTGAGGCAGGTAGTCGACCGCCGACAGCACCTGTAGCGTCACGGTGTGGATCAGGGTGAGCGGCTCCTTCACTCCTCGTCGTTCGGCGCGGCGGCGGTCGCATACGCCGCACACCGTCCGGACTACGCGCAGGCCGCGGTGCGCTGGGCGCTTGAACCCGCGCCCGGCCCGCGCGTGCTCGACCTCGGCGCCGGGACCGGCAAGCTGACCGCCACGCTGGTCGCACTGGGTGCCGAAGTCATCGCGGTCGAGCCCGACCCGGGGATGCTGACCGAGCTGCGCCGCTCACTGCCGGCTGTCCGTGCCCTCTCGGGTAGTGCCGAGGCGATACCGCTGCCGAACGCTTCGGTCGATGCCGTGCTGGCCGGCAACGCCATGCATTGGTTCGACATGGCCGTCGCGGGACCCGAGATCGCCAGGGTCCTCGCGCCCGGTGGCATCCTGGCCGGCCTGTGGAACCTCATGGACGACCAGGTCGAGTGGGTTGCCGGACTCGCGCGGGTCAGCGGGAGCGCGGCCATCGGCCCGCGTGACACGCCTGCCAGCTGGCGCGCCGAGACGGCCGACATACACCTCCCCAAGACTGGCGCCACCGCCCGGTTCGGCTCGCCGGAGCAGGCTGAGTTCCCGCACGGGCAGCGCCGCACCGCCGACTCTCTCGTCGCGACCATCGCGACGCGCGCGGGAGTGTTGGTCATGTCAGAACAGGAACGAGAAGTCACGCTGGGCCGGATCCGCGCATTCCTCGCCGGCAGACCGGAGACCGCCCGTGGCGAGTTCACTCTCCCGATGCTGACCGGCGTGCTTCGCGTCCGACGGCTGTGAAGTCACGTCGACAGCGAACGGACGCCAGACGCCGTCTCACGAGGATGACGGATCCGCCAAGTTGGCCGTCAGGTTCGTGAAGGCGTGCTCCTCGGCGAGCAAGCGGTTCTGCGCGAGGCCCGCAGGCTCGCCTTACCGCACCGTCCGCAGGTGAACGCCGTACCTGCGCGCCAGAGCACGGAGGGGTTATTGTTCCGATCGCCTCGCGGTCAGAGCCTGCGGCGTGGGTCGGCGTCGGGGGTCCAGGGTGTGCGGTAGCGCGGGGCCGAAACGCCTGAGGTGAAGGCATTGACGCTGCTGGCGGAGGTGGTGATCCTCCAGTCGATCACCTTGACCGCCTCATACCAGATGACGCCGATGATGTCGGGGTGCCAGGGCAGCGACCGGAACATGTCCGCGATCCACTCCGCCTTGCGGCCGTCCGCGTCCGTGGCGCCTACCTCGGTGATCACGAGGGGCTTGGTGGTGAGGCGGCGCAGCCGCTTCTCGGAGTCGGAGAACAGCCGGTCGAACGACTGGTAGCTCTCCTTGCCGACGGTTCCGTAGTAGCCGGAGAGTCCTACCCAGTCCACGTATGCGTCGCCGGGGTAGAGCCGCTCGAACGGGGTGGCGTTCTCGTAGCCGACGTTGGGGCTCCACACCCAGATCGCGTTGGTCGCGCCCGCCCGCTCGAAGATGTCGTGGACGTGCCGCCAGGCTCGCACGTACTCGCCGGGGTGGTTGCCGTTGGACTGCTCGCACCACGGATACCAGTAGCCGTTCATCTCGTGGGCGAGGCGGATGCCCACCGTGTAGCGGAGTGAGGCGATGCCCTTGGCCCATGAGCGGAGGTAGGGGTCGTAGGTGCCGTCGATGATCCGGGCGAGCCGGTAGGCGGGCTGGTCACCGTGGAGTTGCGCCGCGTCCCCCTCCTTGCGGTGGTCCCAGGGTTCCCAGGCGAGCAGGGGCATCATGCCGCGCCGGGCCACATTGTCGATCAGGTCCGTGTCGAACCGGTCGTGCGCCCAGTCCTGGGAGAACTCGTAGACCTGCGGTCGGTGTCCGGTGCGGCGGGTGAATCGGGCCGCCTCCGTCAGGTCGTGTACGCCTGCGTCGGTCATGATGCCGACGAAGGCGTCACCGCGGGCGGGAAACACCCGGTGCCGACTTCCGGTCGCACGACTGTCGCCGGTGGGTTTCATGCTTGCGGTGGGCGGCAGCGCGGCATCGATGGCCGCATTCCGCCGCCGCTCCTTCTCCCCTGCGAGATGCGGTCCGACCACGAACACATATCCCCCGAGCGCGATGACGAGCACCGTGACGAGAAGCCTGGTGACCGTGAACTTCATCGGCGCTCCCCCTGCTGGGTGGGGAGGGGGGCACCTGTGGCGGGCGAGGCGGAAGGGGGATGTACTGCGGCATGCGAGGTGCAGGGGGTGGGGGCGGGGCTTGCGCCGGGTGGGGCGCAGGAGCCATGCCCCGCGCCGGGCGGCGCGGAAAAGCCGCTCGTTGTGCTGTGTTCGGCAGGCAGAGGCGGTCCGGCGGTCCGGGCGACGTATGCGGGGCCCTCGAGGTGCAAGGGGTACTGGACCGGTGCTGGAGAGGGAGTTGGCCCGGCGCCCGGCGTAGTGGGGATCGAAGACTCCGCGCCCTGGCGGGCGGATCCGGACGGCCCGGCGGCCCCCACAGCAGGCAGGTGAGCGACGTCTCCCTGTGGGACGGCTCGGGCGCCATGAAGAGCAGGCTCTGGAGCCTGTGGGACATGGACGGAAGGCTGCGCGGTGGCGGGGGCGAGAGCCGCGGGCCGGGGGGCGGAACGGGTCGACGCCAGGAGGGGTGGCAGCAGCCCCGTCAACACGGCCAGCATCGCCCACAAGCGGGGGGCCGGGTTGGTGTGCCCGAGGGCGTAGCTGGCCACCAGCGGAGCCCCGATGAGGGTCGCCCACACCAGGTGGAGACGGAAGGTGCGCAGTGAATCGGCGCTGCGCAGTGCTCCCTTGGCGGTGACCGCGTAGGCCAGGGGCCGGCGCAGCAGGGCGGAGACCGCTGCCGCCACGTAGACGGGGCCGGCGAACAGCGCCAGGGCAAAACCCTGGATGCCCAGTTCGCGCCTCTCGTGCTCAGCGAGGTTGAAGCGGCGCAGCCACCACCACAGCCACAGCCAGGCACCCATCCCCGCGGACCACAGGGCCAGCCAAGTGGGGCCGGGCAGTCCGGCCGACGTGACACCGAGGGTCAGCGCCAAGGCTGTTGCCGCGGTGCCGAGGAGCAGGGTCGCGGCGACGCTCGGGTAGTAGAACTGGACAAGGGTGTAGAGCAACCGCTGGCGCCGGTCGAGACGGATGCCCTCGGTGAGGCGGTGGTTGAGCTTGATCTCCCAGACGCCGTAGGCCCAGCGCTTCTGCTGGTTGAAGTAGTCGGTCCAGCTGGTGGGGCCCTCGCCGACAGCGATCACGTCCGGGGTGTAGACGCCCTTCCACCGGTTGCCGGTGGAAGGGTTGACCGTTCCCTGGACGCGCATGCTGGTCAGGTGGTCCTCGATGATCGAGTCCTGGTAGCCGCCGATGCTCCGCCATGCGGTCGGCCGGTACAGGTGGTTGGTCCCGATGAGCAACGGCGCGTCGAGTCCGTTGCCGCCGCGCTCGACGATGCCGCTGAAGAGGTACTGCTGGACGGAGGCACCGTGGGCGATCCAGTTGTCGTACATGTTGCCGTACACCTGGGGAGCAACGACGAACGCCACGTCGGGGTCGTGGAAGTAGCCGAGGGTGCGCTCCAGGAAGCAGGGCAGGGGGACGTGGTCGGGGTCCATCTGCGCGACCACGTCGTAGCGGCGCTCGTGCTCGGCGCGCCAGGCGTTGTGGTTGCCGGCCTTGGTTCGGGTCCGGAAGATGCCCCAGGGCCGGTTGTACTCGGGGCGTCCCTTGCGGGTGAAGTGGTGAACGCCGAGCCTGGCGGCCAGGGCTCGAACAGCGGGGTCGTCGCCCTCGTCGAGTATCCATACGTCGACGCTGCCGCCGTAGTAGGTGACCCGCAGCATGGCCTGAAGGGTGTGCTGGACGACGTCGAGGGGTTCCTTGCTCGGCACGATGGTGGTGAGCATCGCGATCCGCAGGCCCTTGGGAGGCGTGAGCGGCAGCGGGTCCTTGGCGTGCCAGGCGAATGTCCATACGGCGAAGACCTGCACCACCTTGATGAGTTCGATGGCAACGACCGCGCAGAAGGCGAGCCGGGCGAGCACGAGTCGCCAGTCGCCGGTCCTGGCGAGCCCGGGTCCGGGGATGTGCCCGGGCAGCAGCAGCCAGCCGACGAGGGTCATGCCGCCGACCGCTGTGAGTGCGGCGAGCGCGGTGAGCAAGCTTCGCTGGCGTGTGCTCAGGACGGCCCTGAACCGGACCCGCACCGGTCCCTCCGGGACAGCCGTCAGTGGTCCGGTGATCCAGGCGCAGCGCCGGTAGGCGGTCTGCGCGTCCTCGTCTCGAAGCCGGGAGACCGGCATGGTCCCTCCCCCCAGGAGCGCCGCACCCCCTGCGGCGCCAAGAACTCCGGCCGAACTCTACGCACGGTTTCAGACACGGTGCGCGGTCGGCCGGTTCCTGCTGCCGGGCGCGTGGGGGCGTGCCAGAGGTGTGTGGGGGCGCGCGAGCGGTTACGCGCGGACGGCGTAGAGCTGGCTGTCGGCCCCGCCGAAGTACACGGCGTCGGCGGTGACCGCCGGCGGGTGCACCTCCGCGCCGGCGGTGAAGGTCCAGCGTTGCTTTCCGTCGGCGGCGTCCACCGCGTACAGCTTCTGATCGCCGCTGCCGACGTACACGACCCCGTCCGCCATCACGGGTGCGCCCACGTCGCCCCCGGTGTTCAGCGACCACCGCTTCCTGCCCGTGATGGCGTCATAGGCTCGCAGGTCCCGGCCGCCGCCGCAGCAGACCAGGCCACGCGCCACCGCCGGCCCCGCCTTGGCGGAGACCCCGCCGGCCCGCCACACCTCTTGGCCCGTGCTGGCGCGGACGGCGTACAGGGTCTCGTCGGTACTACAGAAGTACACCAGTCCGCCCGCCACCACAGGGATCCAGGAGACGGCGCCGGCCGTGGTGAACGTCCAGCGCTCGCTGCCGTCGTAGGCGTTGACGGCGTACAGACGCGTATCGCTGCACCCGACGTAGACGGTGTCCTCGACGACGGCCGGACAGTGGGTGTCATGGCCGGTCCTGAACCGCCACAGACGCTTGCCGCCGGACACCTCGACGGCGTACAGGTATCCGTCGGAGCTGCCGACATAGGCGACTCCCCCGGTCACCACCGGCGAGTGCACGATCCCGCCGGTGGTGAAGACCCAGCGTTCCGCGCCCGTCCTCGCGTCGAGCGCGTACAGCTTGCCGTCGTCACCGCCCAGGTAGACCACTCCGCCCACGAGATACGGGGCTGAGCCCAGCGCCGCTTTGGTGGTGTACGACCAGCGCCGCTCGCCTTTGGCCGCGTCGACCGCGTACAGCGTGCCGTCATTGCTCGCCGCGTACACCAGATCGCCCGCGACCCCGGGATGGTTGACCAGGACGCCGGCGAGCGGGAAGCGCCACAGCCGGGTACCGGCCTTCGAGGGGTCGCCGTCCAGCAGCCGCCAGCCGGTGAACCCCAGGGCGGCTGAGACGGTGAGACCGGCGGCGGCCAGCAGCACACGCCGCCGGCCTGGCGCTGTGGCCACCGGAGCGGGGACCTCGCTCGGACCCGATCCGGTCGTCAGGGGGCGATCACCGGTGTCGCCGCGGCCGCCCGACGCGCGCACGAGGATGTGCCGCGGGTCCATGGTCGGCGTGGCCGCCACCGGGCGGGGCAGCCAGCCGGATTCGAACAGGGCGGCCGTGGGCCGGCCCCGGCCCAGCACCGCGCCGACCTCGGGCAGCCCGGGGCGCCGCGCCGCGTCCTTGTCCAGACAGACGGCGGCGATCCCGCGCAGCCGATCCGGTACCGCGCCGAGATACGGCTCCTCGTGCATGATGCGGTACAGCAACAGGTGGGCCGTGCCCTCACCGAACGGCCCCATCCCGGTGGACGCGAAGACGAGGACTGCGCCCAGCGCGAAGACGTCCACGGCGGCCCCGACGCCCTTGCCACGGATCTGCTCCGGCGCCATGTATCCGGGTGAGCCCATCATGGTCCCCGTGCCGGTCAATGCGCTCGCTTCGACGACCCGGGAGATACCGAAGTCGATGACCCTGGGACCGTCGGCCGCCAGTAGCACGTTGCCCGGCTTGAGGTCGCGGTGCACCACGCCGGCCGCATGAATGGCGGTGAGCGCCTGGACCAGCCCAAGGCCCAGCTCCCGCACGGAAGACTCCGGCAGCGGCCCCCGGGCCAGCACCGCATCCTGTAACGAGGAGCCAGGGATATAGGCGGTGGCCAGCCAGGGCGGCTTGCCGTCGGGCTCGGCGTCGACGACTCCTGCGGTGTAGGGCCCGGACACCGACCGGGAGGCGGCAACCTCCCGGGCAAACCTCCTGCGGAAGGTGGGATCCTCCGCGAGATCGGGGCGAATGACCTTCAACGCGACCAGTCGGCTCTCCGGCGACTGGGCCAGATAGACCCGCCCCATCCCCCCACTGCCCAAGCGGGCAAGCACCCGGTAGCGACCGACCTCGCGAGGATCGTTCGGCGTCAATGGCTCCATGCCGCCCGCCCCTCCCTGACTCCGTGGGGAGAGGAGCCTTCCCAGAGCCGCACAAGTACACACTGGTCGCAGCGCCCGCCCGGGACGCGCGCACAGCACGACCGGTACACGCGCGCCCACAGCCTGGTTGACGCCCCCGACCGGCTCGCCTCGCCCCGTTCTGCACAACTTGGCCGACCGTGATGACCACGACGAGGGCGGAGCCGCCGGGATCCGGGCCGTCCTGGAGACCGCTGGCGCCCGCTACGGCGTCGAACGGCTCATCGCCGACTGGCACCAACAAGCCCTGGCGGCCCTGGACCAGGCCGTGATGTGCACGCGCCCACCGAAGTACCGGGTTACACCGCGGCCAGCGTGAACGGCGTATGGGCGGCAACCTCGGGGGGGTGGAGCAACGGCCACGTCGACAACAGCAAGTGCGGCAAGACGCTGGTCGGCGGACGGCACGCGGGACAAGATCTTCGCGGCTGTCCGGGCTGACGCCACGGCGCCGTCATCGTCGCCTCGATCCGACTCCGGCTCCGCTCGTGATCCGCGACTGGCTAGTCGTCCGAGCCGGTAGCCGACGGCGGTACCTCGACGACGAAGAACAGGAAGCAGGTTTTGGTCGAAAGGTCATGGAAGCCGTCGGGGAACGCCTCACGGGCGGCGGGATCCGGCTGCGGCTCGCTGATGTCGGAAAGGCGGAAGCCGGCGGTGGTGAAGGCATCGGTCATCGCGTGCAACGGCCTACGCCAGAACCTCATCGGGACGGACTGCCCCTTGAACGTCCAGTCGAAGGTATAGCTGGTGGTCGCGAAATAGTCGGGCCGAGGATCCTCGATTGTGTAGGCCACGAAAGGGTGGTCCACCGACGCGATCAGCCGGCCGCCGGGCCTGAGCACGCGCCGCAACTCGGCCAGCGTCGGCCCCCAGTCCTGCAGGTAGTGCATCACCAGCGACGCGACCACGTCGTCGAACGCACCGTCGTCGAACGGCAGACGGCGCCTCAGGTCGACCACGTGCAGGGCTACGTCATCACCGAGCCGCCGCCTGGCCAACGCCAGCATCCCGGCGCTGGCGTCGATGCCGGTGACGACCGCACCGCGGTCGCGCAGTGCAGCGGACAGGGGGCCCGAGCCGCAACCGGCGTCCAGGATCCGGCGACCGGCCACGTCACCGGCGAGAGCCAACATCGCGGGCCGCTCGTAGTACGCGTTCACAAGGTTGTTCTCGGTTTCCGCCGAGTACGCCTCGGCGAAGCTGTCGTAATCATTCACCCGGCCCGGATCTGCAGACTGGGCGAAGCTCTCGGGCACGTCGGTTAAGCGTTCCATCGCCGCAGCCTAAAGGCTTTCCCTATGCCCGACACGCACATCGGGGGCGAGATAGAGCGAGGTTGGATGCATGTTGCCGGATGTAGGCAGAGTTCAGCGAAGGCATGCCCTCGGGGTGGACGAGGTGGCGGACCGTCGGGTCCTACCGCTCCGGGTCCCAGGCCACCAGCTGGTCGAACAGACGTCGGTTGCCGTCCAGCTTCAGGGAGTCCAACGGAATACGGCCGTAGAGGGCGAGGACCATTTCGTTGGCCGTGCCTCGGGCGGAGGCGACGGCCGCGTCCGGGGCCTCGCCGGTGGAGGTGGCGGTGACAGTGGCCGTGGCGGTGGCGGTGGCGGTGGCGGGCATTGTGCCGGGTGTGGGCAGGCGGGCGGCCCGTGAGCCGTCGCCGGAGAGCGTGTTGCGCCAGGAGCGGCCCTCGGTGGCGTGGTAATCGACGGCAGCGGGCTCGTGCGGCCAGGCGACCGTCGTCGTGCAGATGGTGGACAGGAACTCCTCGACGCCGTCGAGAGCCACCTCGTCCGGCAGCGGCTGCGGGGCGCCCAGGGTGAGCTGGGCGTCATAGGTGTGCACCGCGATCTCGTGGAGTTGGCGTCGGGCGGCGGCACCGCAGGTCTGCGGCGA
This sequence comes from Streptomyces sp. NPDC001709, assembly GCF_053596375.1. Classification (NCBI taxonomy): domain Bacteria; kingdom Bacillati; phylum Actinomycetota; class Actinomycetes; order Kitasatosporales; family Streptomycetaceae; genus Streptomyces; species Streptomyces sp. NPDC001709. Next base: position 13,140 of record NZ_JBSFGB010000005.1, read on the forward strand.
CTGCGACTTACCCCACCACGCCCAGCAACCGCGATCCGGGCCGGCCTCCCGCAGTGCGTCCAGTAGCTGCTGCGTCGATGCGGCCAACCAGGCCAGCAGGGCCTCGCGCTCCCTAGGTGCGGCCGGGTCGCCCTGCGGTGTGGACTTGGCCGTGGCGTCAGGCCCTGCGGCGATGGTGGCGGCCCAGGCTCGGCGCCCCTCGCCCAAGTGCTGCACCAGATCGAACAGCGTCCACTCGGGGCAGGTCGGCACCTGCACGTCGAGGCTGGGCGCGGCGGCGACCGCGGCGCGGAAGGCCGTCGACCGTTCGTCGATCAGTCGCAGCAGGTCAGGGAAGTCCAGAGTGTGTTGCACTCCGGATGTCTATCACTGTGCTGCGGCAACCGCAGAGCGATTGCCCGGCGCCCGCCGCGGCGGGCGCCGGCACGGGCCGCGCCCCGTATCCCTTCGTGTCGGGGCCTCTCGGGTTCTTCGTTCAACTGGCAGAACTCTCGTTGAGGAGTGAGGCTAGGCCGTCGAGGAGGCGCTGGAGGCCGAACTCGAAGAGGGCGTCGAGGTCGAGGTCGTAACTGGTCTCGGCGAGGCGGGAGAGCGCGGGGAACCGGCCGGTGGCCAGAATCGCCAGGAGTGCGGGCTCCTGGGTGTCCATCCACTCCTCGCTGTCCAGACCGCTGTGCGCCTCCGCATCCTTTTCCGCCTCCAGATTGACGGCGATTCCACGGGCGTAGTTGAGCAGCATGAGGTGCGCCGTGAAAGCGGAGTGCAGATCGAGTCCGTGCGCATGCAAGGTGGCGAGCATCCACTCGCTGTACGGCAGTGCCGAGGTGATCACCTGAGGCCGGGTCACGGACAGGGCCGGGGCTAGCCACGGGTGGCGGCGGAACAGGCCCCAGAGCTGCCGGGCCGCCAGCTCGATCGCTTCTCGCCAACCCGCCGGTGGGTCGGCGGGCAGCGGGCGCTCCGCGATGACCGTGTCCATCATCCGTGTCAGCAGGTCGTCCTTGTCGGCCACGTGCCGGTAGAGCGACATGGCTGCCACCCCTAGTTCGGCGGCCACCCGGCGCATCGAGACCGCGGCCAGCCCTTCTGTGTCGGCGACCGTGACAGCGGCGGCGACGATCCGCCCGAGCGTGAGTGCCGCCTGGCCCGATGAGGCATCGGTCGGCCCGCCCGAGCGTGGGGCGGTGGCGGGGCGGGAGTTGCGTACCGGGCGGCTCGGGGCCTCCACGACCGTCCCGACGCCGGGAACGGCGCGGACCATGCCCTCGCGACGCAGTTCGGTGAGCACCTTGGTCGCGGTCGCCATCGCGACGCCCCACTGCTTGGTGATCTCGCGGGTCGAGGGCACGCGATCGCCCGGCGCCAGTTCGCCCATCTCTATCTGCCGCCGCAGTTCGGCAACGATCTGCTTGTAGCGCGGTACCGCCTGTCCGCTCACCCCGACACCCTCCGCACTAGTGCACCTGGATGGGCGCCATCGTAGCCCGTCGACACCGGGCGATACGGCCCGCGCGACACATTCCACCTATCCCCGCACTAGTGCGGCACTAGCCAACGTCGCACAATGAGAAGGCATTTCATGCTTGCGCACTACTACGCGTACGGCGTACGTTCGCCATCATGCCGAACAACGAGATACTCATCTGCGGTGCTGGCATCGCGGGGCCTGCTCTGGCGTACTGGCTACGCAAGAGAGGCTTCACGGTCACGATCGTCGAACGCGCGCCGAGACCGCGGCCCGGCGGGCAGACCGTCGATCTGCGCGGTGCCGGCCGCACCGTGATCGAGCGGATGGGCCTGATGGACCAGGCAAGGGCGGAGAGCGTGGACCAACGCGGCCTCGCCCTCATCGACGCCTCCGGTCGCACCACCGCGCGCGTGCCTGCCGACAGCTTCGGCGGTGAGGGGATCGTCTCCGAGATCGAGATCCTCCGTGGCGATCTGGCCCGTCTGCTGTACGAGTCCACCCTGCCCGACACGGAGTACCTGCTCGACGACACCGTCACCGGGATCGCTCAGGACGCGGACGGGGTCACCGTCACCTTCGAGAAGGCTGCCCCCCGCCGGTTCGGGCTGGTCGTCGGCGCGGACGGACCGCACTCCGTGGTGCGTGCGTTGGCCTTCGGCCCGGAGCAGGAGTTCGTCCATCCGCTGGGCCTCTACACAGCCTGGTTCACCGCTGCCGACGACTTGGATCTCGACGGCTGGTACCTGATGCACAACGCGCCCGGCGGCCTGGTCGTCTCCGCGCGACCTGGCCGCGTCACCGGCGAGATCAAGGCCGGCCTCAGCTTCCGCTCGGCACCGATCACCTACGACCGCCGCGACGTCGCCGCCCAGCAGGAGCTTGTGGCCCAGCGTTTCGCCGACGTCGGCTGGGAGACCCCGCGCCTGCTGCAGGCGATGCGCACCGCCCCGGACTTCTTCTTCGACTCCATGGGCCAGGTCCGCCTCGACCGCTGGTCGCGCGGTCGCGTGGCGCTGCTGGGCGACGCCGGATACTGTGCAACTCCGTTGACCGGCCTGGGGACCAGCCTGGCTCTGGTCGGAGCATACGTACTGGCCGGTGAAATCGCCGCTGCCGCGGGCGACCACCGCGTCGCCTTCCGCCGCTACGACGAGGCGATGCGCCCGTACGTGAGCCAGGCCCAGCAGCTCCCGCCGGGCGGAGCCTCGGGATACGCCCCCTCGGGCCGGCTCGGCATCCGTCTGCGGGACCTCTCCATGCGGCAGATGACCCGCTGGCCGATGCGCAACCTGCTCGCCGCGCAGTTCGCCAAGGCCGGGAACATCGCACTTCCGGAGTACAGTCTCGCCGCGGACATACGGTGAGCGGCCTCAGCTACGGGGAGTCGTTTCACTTGGTCAGCCTGCGGTAGCCGATGAGGACTGATGACGCCGAAGGCAAGGAAGCGCTCGGCCGTGCGCTCGTAGCGGCGACGTAGGCGGCGGCATCCGGCCAGCCAGGACACTGTGCGTTCGACGACCCAGCGGTGCCGGCCGAGTCAGCCGGAGGATTCGATGCCTTTGCGGGCGACGGGGTGACGAATGCCGCGCTCGGGAAGCCAGCGGCGCAGGTGGTCATAGTCGTAACCCTTGTCCCCGTGCAGCTTGGTCGAGCGTCGACGTCTCGGTCCTCCCCGGGGTCGGACGGGCGGGATGCCGGGGACGACGCGGCTTGAGCGCAAGGTGTTGGTCAGCGGCTGTGCCTGGTCGGCTCTTCCGCCTTGGCTTCGGCATATCGAAGTCGACAGTCCACCGTCGCTTCCTCGTCTCCCGCGTCGTCCTCGACTCCCCCGCGCTCAGCGCCTCCATGCCCCGGTCACAGACGATGATCCCGGGGTGATCAGCCGCCGCGCGGCAGCATGTTCCAGGCCCGCCTCCAGGGGCAGCAGCCTGCGGTACGGCAACACCGACCACCACCCTGACCGGGACGCGGAAGGCATCACGCCGACGAGCGACACCCGCCAGTCGACGAGGACGTTCCCCGGTCCTCGTGACTCTTGACCTTGCCCAAAGGTGAAGGCCGACAGTGTCTGCGGCAACCAAGCCGGCGAGCTGAGCATGATGGGCTTTGACCGAACCCGGATGAGAGGAACCTGTATGGATGACGACGCTCTCCTGGCAGAGCAGAGGGCGTACTACAGGGCCGGCGCGGCCGAATACGACCGGCCCTACGCAGAGCACGAAGCCCTACAGGAATTGCTGGCTGTCGTCGATGACCTCCCGATTGCCGGGGATGTGCTGGAGCTGGCCTGCGGAACGGGCCAGTGGACCCTGAGGCTTGCCGAACGGGCACGTTCGGTGACGGCCGTCGACGCGGCAACCGAAGTGTTGGCCCTCGCTCAGGCGCGCACCGCATCCCACTCCGTCCAGTTCCTTGAGGCCGACCTGTTCGAGTGGCAGCCGCCACGACGCTACGACACCGTGTTCTTCGCCTTCTGGCTCTCCCATATCCCGCCGACGCGGTTGCCCGACTTCTGGAACACCGTCGCCGCCGCACTCGCGCCAGGCGGCAAAGCGATCTTCATCGACGACGGTCCCGCCGCAGCCGCATACGAGGAAGTCCTCGCGGACCAGCCGGCCCCTGCGGCGCTGCGCCGGCTCGATGATGGCAGCCAGTACCGCATCGTGAAGGTATTCCACGATGCCCAGACCCTCACGGACGATCTCACCGCGCTGGGGTGGTCAGTCCGTATCCGGACCATGGCCGGGAACTTCATCGGCATTGCGGAACCGCCGACCAGCGCAGGCTAGGAGACGCGGCGGCGTACTCAGGATGCTCGGACAGGTACTGGCGGCACCCCCTACAAGCACGTAAGCGAACCAAGTCGCCTGAGACCGAGCCAGATCGTGTCCTGTGCCACTGGGCCTTGAGCGTGTGCCATCGACGAGGCTGTCGAGAATGGCTTATCGCGCCGTCTCGGGGGCAGATACGGCCACCGTCGCCTACCAAGCGAAGACGTAAGCGGTGAGTTTCGAGGCGGAGCCGAGTCCACCAGTGCAAGGGAAACCGACGAGAGGAACGGCCATGGACGCCAAGCCCCCTCAAAGCACCGCCATCTCGCCCGCCCCTTCGCTGGTGCGCACGGAACGCCGGAGTGCAGGGGGAAAGGTGCTCTGGCACTTCACCATGTCGTTGGACGGGTTCGTGGCGGGGCCGAATCATGCGATGGACTGGATGACCGGCTTCTCGTTCCGGCCCGGCCTCATCGATGAGTATGTCCAGACGACCGGTGCCGTGCTGGGCGGTCGGGACGGCTGGGACGCCTATCCCGATGCCAGCACCATCTACGGGGGTGCCTGGCAGGGGCCACTGTTCGTCCTGACACACCACCCTGAAGACGCGCAGCCCGCCAACGGGGTGACGTTCTTGCGCTGCGACGTAGCCGAGGCGGTCCGGATCGGGCTGGAAGCAGCCAACGGCAAGAACCTCGAGGTCTTCTCGCCCACGATCGGCCGACAACTCCTGGAGCGCGGACTAATCGACGAAATCGATCTGCACATCGTGCCGGTGTTGCTCGGTGAAGGAATCCGGCTGTTCGACAACCCCGGAGGCACCCCTGTCCGGCTTGAGCTACTCAACGACGATGATCGCTCGGCGGCAGTGAACCTGCGGTATCGCCCGCTCCCAGCGAGCTGACACAAGCCGGGCGAACACTGCCAACCGCTCAAAATGCGCTTGGGCTTGCCGCCGGGGCGGCCGTGAATGCCGGCTTCTCCTATGAGGATGCCGTTGAGGGCTTTCAGTCGGCCGGTAGGTGCTGCTGTGGAAACTGGAGGCAGGTTGCCGTGGAGCCACAGTGCCGGGCCTGTCCACTGCGGCGTAGTGGCAGCGTCCGTCCAGACGGCGTGGATGGCGCACCGGGTTGGGGCTCAGCTCCAGCTCGGTGGCCTCGGTCAGCTGCCGGGCGAACTGCTCGGCGCGGTCGGCCAGTGGCCCCGCGGCTGCGGCCGGTCGGCGCTCCGTCGGGGGCCGGTCCGTGAAGAGCGGTCAGGGAGGCGCCCACGGTGTCTGCTGCCTCCGCAGCGGTGGCGGGAGCGCGGTCGGCAAGCGAGCTCGGCATCCAGATGGTGACGATCCAGAGCCGCGAAAACCGCTCGGTAGGCTCGCGGAGGCGCTGCGCGACGGGAACCGGCAGGGGAAGGTGCGGGACGAGGGAAGGAAGCCAGGCGGGCTCACTGCGCAGCAGCGCGTCCGGAGACTGCGTCGCTCAGGGCAATCGGACGGCGAGGTCGTCACCGAGCCGCCACAGCCGGTTGTCCCAGCCGCGCCCGCCAAGCCCCAAGGGGTGATCAGCAAGGTCGGGGTTCGTGCTGGTCGTGCAGCAGATCCCGGACCATCTCTGCGGTGATCTCGATCGCGGTGTGAGTCATACGGAGACAACGGTAGTCGGATGGTGATCCGCCGTTCCCGACGCCCCGCACCGGCTTCGTCGTCCCACCCCGCTGGGCCGTCGAACCAGCCCTGACCTGGACGATGAACGCCCACAGGCACGCGCTAGACTACGAACGGCTTGTCCAGCCCTCCGAAACCCTGATCACTTGGGCCGCCATCACACTGATGAGCCGTCGCCTCACACGCATTGCCTGGGCCTGACTTTGTCTCATCTCTGCCCCGGCTCCGCTGGCCGGGGCAGGCAGTTTCATGTTCGCGAGCAGGCGACCACACTGGGCACATGACGGAACCGGATCCCGAGTGGGACGCCCGCATCCAGCATGCGCCCGAGACCGACGATCATCTCCGGCGCATCAACTCGTGGGTGCCACCGGTCGAGGAGCTGCTCTGGCGGACGGCCAGGGCCAGCTCGCTCGTGCGGTTCATCCCTTTCTCCAGCCACAACTCCCTGCGCCTCGCGAGGGCCTTCGACTTCGCCGATGGAGACGTCGACCTCCTGGGCCCATGCATCCTGTACCGCTATGACGACTACGAAAGCCCGGATCGCAGGCCGGAGTACTGGGTCTGGGACGTCTGTCCGCAGGACTGGCTGTGCAAGCCCGTCCTGCGGACATACGACGTCCACGACGCCGTACACGAGCTGGAGCGGCTGACCGCGGGCTTCAGACCGGCAGAGGTCCCGGACCGAACGGCTGTCCGTCCGCATGCGATTCCGTCTTGAAACTCTGACAGAAGCCGTCGCCACAGCGGCACTCCGCGACCAGGCGGAGATCCCACGCGCAGAGTGGGACCAGTCCCAGATCACGCATCTCAGTCTGCATCGTCCCCCATCGCCACGTCATTACAGAAGGTCTCCCAGAACCCGTTCTGCACGAAGGCGGTTTCGTCAATGCCGGAGACGAGACGACGTAGCTCTTCCGTCACCTCCTCGCACTTCTCCTCGTCGCGTTCCGCAGAGAACGGGAAGCGCGCAATCCCGGCTGCGACGCATCGGTTGAAGGAGCCGAGGTCTCACCGATCCCCCGAAGTACATCGGCTTGCTCAGCGGCCGGTACTCGTATCCGATCAACCCGCCTGGGATACCCGTCTCCCCGAGATCGACAGCAATCCGGGTGGGCACCTCGCGATGCTCGCACGCTGAGTGACGGCTGACGCTCCGATCGGGCTCCGGAACGTTGCCTGAAAAATTGCATCGGGCGTCAGCTCCAGATGACCCACCGCACCGTCAAGAGCCTCGCCGACGCTGCGAAGCCGGAAGACCTCTTTCGTGGCCCGTGGCAGCACAACAGGACCTCCGTCCTCGATGAGTACAAGCCCTACCTGGACGAACGTTGACACGAGGGCTGCACCAACGCCTGGAAGCTCTGGGCGGAGATCCTTCCCTCGGGCTATCGACGCAGCTACGGCCGGGTCAGCGCCTACCTGTGAGGGAAGCGCACCTCGCCACGGCCGGTCACCGCGCAACCGCCGGCACCCCGCGTGGTGACGAGGTGGATCCTCAGTCGACCCGAGACGCTGACCGGCATCGAACAGCTCCGGCTCAAGGCCGTCCTGGCCAACTGCCCTGAACTCGACGCCGTCATCGCCGGCCTGACCCCGCCCTGGAACTCCGGCGTCGTCGAAGGACACGTCAACAGGATCAAGATGCTCAAACGCCAGATGTTCGGCCGAGCCGGTGTCAGCCTGCTACGCAAGCGCGTATTGCTGGCCACCTGATCAACCACCCGGCTCTCGGTGATAGGACTTCCTTCTACGGAAAGATGGATGAGAAGGCGACAGCGTGGACGCAGTAGTAGCGATCAGCCTGATCCGCATGGCCGCTGCAGACTTGGCCATGGAACTCTGGCGGCGCCCCTCGGACGCTTACCTGGTCCAGTTGGGCCTGGACGCCCTGATGGCTGACATCGACACTCCCTCGCTTCCCCTGCTGGCTGGCCTCGCGCGTGGTGAGTATCCCCAGGCCCGCGAGCTGTTCGACCATGTGCTGGAAGAGATGGGTCTGCTGTCGCTGACCTCGGAAGATCTTGCCAAGGCCCGATGGACCGCGGCCCAGTGGTGGGCAGGCCAGATCGTGGCGTGCCAACTCGATCCCGTGCACGGAGCGAAGCTGATCTTTGAGGAAGCTGCAGCCGAACTCGACTACCCCGACGCGCTCCAACCCATCGTTGATCTGGCGAGAGCACTCGACCTGTCGAACGATCAACCTCTGGACCAGCAGCACCTTCGCGACCGAATCACCTCCGCGGCGCGAGACTTTCTCGCCGCAGAAGCGCACCAGAACCACAGCCATTGAGCTACGTCGCATGGCCCACGGTGACCGGTTCAGGGAAAGCGAGCCAGAATCCGCTTTTCATGAACAGAGCCACTCGGGCGCTGTCGAAGGCGCGAGTGCCAGCCTGCCTCTTGGCGGCGGCCAGCGGCTCCGTTGAGGTTCGTAGGTCAGCGGAGCCTGTCCGGCGCCTCCGGCCAGGGCTGCATGTCCGAGTCGTCGTCCATCTGGTCTCCTTCGTACCCAACACGTCCGTCGAGTCAGGTCTGCAGCCACTCTCGGCCACGACTACGCGGCGTCGGAGCCGTCCGGGGAAGCGAGGGTGACTTGTTCCAACAGACCAGTCGACCCCGCATCTGCAGAGTGTGAGGCCGTCGCACGCCCGAGAATATGGGTGTGTGTTCCCGAATCAGGCGCTCGACGGCTCGCCTCGCGTCGCTGTCCAGTCGAAGTCACGGTCGGCCCTGGCGGAATTGCGGCGTCATGCGAGCAGGTGCTCCGCTACGGCCGTGTCCGTCACAATTCCGTTGAACAGGCCGGTCTTCAGGGCTGCGGAGGTGGCGGCGGCCCGCTTCTGGCCGTCGGCCAGGAGAATCACATCGGGTACGCGTCGTAGTTCTTCGAAGCTGATGGCGATAATGCGGTCGCTCAGTTCCGGGGCCACGATGTGTCCCTCGGCGTCGAGCAGCCGGCCAGATACTTCAGCGCACGCTCCTTGGCGCCGGTAGTCCTCACGCTCGGATTCGCTGAGGGCGTCGTAGACGGTGGACAACCCTGGTCCCCATGCGCCGACGGTGATGATCGCCTTGGTGATCTGGCCGAACCGGCTGACGGTCTCGGCGATGCCTGGCTGCCGGCGCAGCATGGTGGCTGCGGCACCGTCCGGCAGGAGGAGCGGCGCGTAGATGGGGTAGGCGGGACCGCGGGCCACCGACGCGGCTCGGCGCACGGCCTCCACGGCGTTGGCGTCCACCGGGCGCAGCGGTGTCACGCCGCACAGTTGCACGACCGTGCACCGGGGCAGGGTGGTCAGCTCAGGGCCGAGCGCCTCGATCTCGGGACCCCAGATGAGCCCCAGGACGTCTCCCTCGGTGACGATCTCGGCGAGCAGATCCGCCGTGACCGCGCCGAGCCGGTGAGTGACCAGCGCCGCACCGCCAGGATCGTGTGCTCCTGAGGTGAAGACGATGGCGTGGCGAAGGTCGTACCGCGTGCGCAGGGCGTCGGAGCGTTCGGCGTCCAGATCGGCGGGCAGGCGGATCTCCAGCCGGATCAAGCCGTCGCGGACGGCGGTCTCCAGGGTCCGGGCCACCTTGAAACGGCTGATACCGAACTCTTCCGCAATGTCGGTCTTGGACTTTCCCTCGAGATAGAACATCCGGGCCATGGCGGCCGTCTGCACCAGTTCCTCCGGGCCCGGGTGGTGTGCGCGGGCTCCACCCTTCGGTTTCTGCTGCGTGCGCATATGGCTACTCACTCATCGTCTTGACGACATTGTCAGCCGGACGCGCGGTGAAACGCATCGCTCGCGCCGAGGTGGGTGTACGGACGCCGAGAACCAGGACAGTTGTCAGCCCGCGTGGGCGTACCCGCGCGAGAGAGTGGCCCTGACCCATTTGCCGCCACCCCTCTCGCGGCCGCAGGTCCAGGACTCGGCGAGAGCGGCGATGATCGCCAGTCCGCGTCCGCAGTCGTCGTCGCACCCGGCCGCACGCCGGACAGGCAGGACTGCGGACCCGTCACGGACCTCGATGTGCAGCACATCCGGCCGCAACGCCAGGTTGAGGGTGATCGCCGAGTCTCCACCGTACTCACGCCCTGTGCGTTCACTCAGTCGCTGAACGCCGTAGCGGATGGCATTCGTGACCAGCTCGCAGACGACCAGCATGGCCGCGTCGACGACCTCCTCGCCCTCGCCCCAGAGTCGCAGAAATCCTTCCGTGAAGGCTCGTGCCTGACGCGCGGCGGAAGGGACTGCCCGCAGTTCCAGCGAGGCAGAGGCGGCTTCTGTATCAGGGGGAACGGCGCAATCCGCCACAGAATTCATTTTCTCGGCCCTTCAAGGAGGTGCGGCGACCCTTGAGGCCGCAACGGCCTCAACGACGGGATCCCCCCGTCTGCTGCAGTGCGGAGATCCAAGACCTGTACGCCTCGCAAGCGACTGGGACCGGGATTGACCGCGCTGCCACCTGTGCTCGATTGAGCACATACTTCTCGGATGTGCTCCTACTTCCATTAAGGCGCCCCGTCAGGCGAGGTCAACAGCAGAGGACCCGCTTACCCGAGATCTTTTGAAAAACGAGCGAATACTGCTCGAAAGAGCAGAAGGGGGGCGGCTTTGCGTGACGTCATGCAGTGCCCTGACAGCGATGGGTTATCGACTTTGGGGTGTGGGTGGGGGGTGGGGTGGGGTGCGCTGACTGTGAAGACACGTTGGCGCTGCACCGCGCTCGAAGTCGATCGTGGTGCGTGCCTCCCGAGGCGGCTGTCACCACCGCACAGCAGTGCGCAATTTCGCGGCCCGGGACGGCGGGCCGTGACTGGTCGCGGGGACCTGTGGGGAACCGGCCGCAGGACATACCCGGGATTGCCCCGACGGGAAGCGGCGGGCGGTGCCCGGAGGGTCAGGCCTCGTTCGCGAGCTTCTGGCGCACGACGATCGCGTTGAGCCGGACCGCGAACGGTGCGGTGTCGGTGAGGCCCAGGGTCCCCACACGGGACTTGCCAAAGCCGACGGTGACGTCGGCGCAGAAGGCAACGGCGTACAGGTACGGGCCGGCTTCCTGGTCCTGGAGGGCGAAGAACAAGTCGCGGTAGTAGCTCGTGTGGTCCGGACCCTCCTCGTAGTAGGCCAGTCCCGGTTCGCCCTCCTGCGCCGCGAGACCAGTGAAGGCATCCATGAGGTCGCGCTCGATGGTGTCCCAGAACGACGCCTGAGCCGCCTCGGGCGGTAGCGCTTGGCGGACGGCCTCCTTGAGGGAGAGCGCCATCACCAGGATCGGCGCCTCCTCCTGGAGCCCCCAACCCCGGATCATCTTGACGATGTCGCTGTCGGGAAGCACGGCGGCGGCATCGCGAATGTGACCGAAGTCGTAGTTGACGGTGGCGGGCGCGATCGCCTCCTGGAAGGCGCGGCCCAGGGCTTGCGCTTGGGCAAGGTGAGCCTCTCCCACCTCGGTGACTGTCCTGAAACGGGCTGCCAACTGCCCCTCCTTAAACATTTTGTTGCACTGGTGAGGCGTCAGTATGCCGTAGCGGTGCGCCACCCCGACCCGCGGGGCGCCAGTGCGGCAGACGCCCCGCATGACAGCGACGGGAACAGCAACTCCTCGACGGGAACGGCAACTCCTCGTACCCGACCGTTCGTCTCGCCGAGGCTGCCGCGGCTCAGTGACCGGCGGAGCCCTCGGGGCGTGCGTGGCGCGGCAGGAGGAAGGAGAGCAGGAACGTCAGGACGAGCATGCCGTCGACGATCCACAGCACCGTCTTCATCACCGACCCGAAGCCACTGCGGAAGGCCGACTTCGCGGTGGTCTCCAGCGCGCCGGGTATCCGGGCGCCGGCCTGCGGCGACGTCACGGCGGACCGGGTGTCCTCCTCCAGGTGGGCGCAGGACGCCGGGGTGGCGGCAGGATCCTTGGCGACGGCACGGTCCGAGGCGCACCGCCGCAGGTCCGCCACGACGCGGTCCTGGGCGGCCGGTGCCACGTGCGCGGCGCTCAGCTGACTCCGCAGGCCGGGCGAGTGGTGGTCGACCGCGGTGGCGATGCCGCCGCCCAGCAGGCCGAAGAACACGGTGCCGAGGAGCGCCACGCCGAAGGCGCCGCCGAGCTGCTGCATCGCGGTCATCGTGCCGGACGCCGAGCCCGTCTCGTGCTGCTCGACGCTGCCGAGCACGATGTCGAAGAAGGGTGCCATGAGCAGGCCCATCCCGATGCCGGTGACGAGCAAGGCCGGCACGAGCTGCCAGGGGCCGACGCCGCTGCCCACCGTGTCGAGAGTCAGCCACACGCCGAACACGCCGAGCGCCATGACCGCCGTGCCCGCCTGGAGCACGGCCCGGCCGAACCGGGCGACGGCCTGAGCGACACCGAAACCGACGATCATGCCGCCCGACCAGGGCACCATCACCAGTCCCGCCTTCAGCGGCGAGTAGCCGAGGCCGATCTGGGTGTAGAGGTTGAAGACCAGCATGAAGCCCTGCATGGTCGAGAAGAAGACCAGTCCGAGCGTCATGCCGCCGCTGAACCCGCGCTTGCGGAAGAGGCTGGGGACGACCAGCGGGTCACGGCCTGCCTTGCTGCGGCGCGACTCGTAGGCGGCGAAGGCGACGAAGACGGCCACCGACGCGGCCATCATCGCGAACGTCCACCCGGGCCAGTCGTACTCACGGCCCTGGACCAGCGGGAAGATGATGAGCAGCGCGGCCAGCGAGACCAGGAGCATGCCGGGTATGTCCAGGCGCGGCCTGTCACCGGACCGGCCCCTGGGCAGGTAGCGCAGCGCCCCGAGGAAGGCCGCGGCACCCAGCGGCAGGTTGATCAGGAAGATCATCCGCCAACCGGTGCCGAAGTAGTCGGCGTCCACGAGCCAGCCCGCCAGGATCGGCCCGCACACCGCGGACAGACCCATGACCGGGCCGAACATGCCGAAGGCTTTCTGCGACTCCGTCGGCGGGAACATCTCCTTGATCATGCCGAGGCCCTGCGGCAGCATCACCGCGCCGAACAAGCCCTGGACGACGCGTGCGGCGATCAGCATCTCGGGCGACACGGAGACCGCGCACAGCAGCGAGCCCAGGGTGAAACCGATGGCTCCCACCAGGAACATCCGGCGGCGCCCGTGGATGTCCCCGAGCCGGCCGCCGGTGACCAGTCCGACGGCCATCGAGAGGGTGTATGCGGCGGCGAGCCACTGGAGGGTGGAGGCGCCGCCGCCGAGGTCGGCCCGCATGGAGGGGCCGGCGATGTTCGTGACGACGGCGTCGAGGAGATCCATCACCTCGGCCGCGAGGATCACGAAGAGCGCAGCCCAGCGCCACCGGTAGGGCGCTGGCGAATCGGTGGGCGTCTCGACGGACGCGACACCGGTGGTGGACATCGCAAACTCCTCGCAGAAGGCCGCGTCGCGGAGAGGAGCCGTGGGCGCGGTGGGACGGTTGGGACCAAGGCCGCCCGGCTCGTTGGCAGGCCCAACAGGGCGACCGGACACTCTGAAGAACACTGTTCACCGAAGCAGAACAGTGCTCATCGAGAGAACGGCGTTCATTAAGATATAGCGCAATGGCTCGACCAAGACAAGATATATCGCGTCTCGGACTCGGCTGGGTGCCTCACCTCGGACTCGGCTGCGTGCCTCACCTGGGCAGAACACTGTTCTCCGGGTCCCTAGACTTGACCCATGAGCGACGCGGCCGCCGGCACCCCCGCACCCCCTCCGCCGTCCCCGTGGGAGCGCGAGCGCCCCGCTCGCACCCATGGCGCGCCCGCACGCACGCCGCTGTCGCGTGAGCGGGTCGTCAAGGCCGCCTTCACCGTGCTGGACCGGCATGGGCTCGACGGCCTCTCGATGCGTCAGGTCGCGGCCGAACTGGGGGTCACGGTCTCCGCCCTCTACGCCCACGTCAGCTCCAAGGACGACCTCCTGGAACTCATGTACACACGGATCTTCGACGGCTACGCGATGCCCCCACCCGATCCGGAGCGCTGGCAGGAGCAGCTGCGGGACTTCGCCCGCGCCGGACGCCGACGCCTGCTGTCCCACCGGGACATGGCCAGGATCTCCATGGGGCACGTCCCCTTCACCGCCGAACTGCTGCCGCATGTCGAGGCGTTGCTCGCCATCTTCCGCACCGCCGGGCTACCCGACCGCATCGCGGCGGAGGCCGGTGACCTGATCTCCACCTACATCGACGGGTTCGTCCTGGAGGAGGGCATGTGGCGGGACCGGGCCGCTCAGCACGGCGGCAACGCTGCCTCGCCGGCCCGCCCCGACTGGCACGAGATGGCCGACGAGATGCAGAACTACTTCGCGTCCCTGCCCGCGCAGGACTTCCCCCACCTGCGCGCCCTGTCCGGTCTGATGGTGACGGACTCCTCCGACGAGAGGTTCGACATCGGCCTGGAGATCATCCTGCGCGGCCTGGCAAGCTACCTGCCGGCCCCGGCGACCGGCCCGGTCCCGGAAGCCGACCGAGTCCCGGAATCCGGCGTAGCCCAGAAAGCCGGCGTGGCCCAGAAAGCCGGCCGAGAGGCAAAGTCCGAGGTGCGTACGGAGTCCGGGGCGGCCCCGGGAGCCGATGGGACCCCGGAGGTCGGCGCGGCCCCGGACGCAGGCCACGCCCCCGGCACCGCCTGAACCGCAGTGGTCCCCGCCATGAACACCTGAGGGGCCACGGGCCGTTCTCACTCCATGGCGAACTGGCCACGCTCTTCGTCAACGAGGCACACACATCTGCAGGAGGCATGGGCGCGCGACCTAGCCGATCTGCGCGAGGTTTAGGCCATGGCGTTCCTCCAGCTGTACAACCACAGGTGTGCGTGTAAGGCAGCTGCAGGCGTCACCGTATGACGCGGTCATTGTCCGAGCCGATGCTGACCGTGGCCGTGGACAGCCCCGCAGTGCCCGCCGGGTGGGCAGCGCAGCCGAAGTCGGACGGTTCTCCGGAACAAGGAAATCGCATACCGCGCCACCTTGTGGTGTGAGTGGCGCGGTATGCAGATGTCAGGGATCCAGTTCTAGTGGGGCGCTTGCCTGTTGCCGTGTGGGGTATTGGCGAGCCAGCAGGCGCCGCCCTGAGGGAGCCAGTCGAATTCTTCGAGTGTGGAGACGACTCGCTTCACGATGGCATCAGGAGTGCCACTCCACGCTTCGAAGCCACTGTCGCCGAGATCTCCCACTTCCATCAACCCGCCACTCACCAGTTGGGTGAGTGCTTCCGTGGCCACGTCCCGGAAGTCGCGGTCGGACTGCTCGACTGTCTCTTGTGCGAGCCCGACCAGACGGTCGACAGGTACCCAGTCGTCCAGTCCTTCTTCCAGGAGTTCGCGAATGATGTACTCAGTGCTCACTCGGCAGATGCACCTTCTTTCCCTTGCCTGTTACGGGGAAGATGTCGATGGTCTCTCCACCCGAGGTAGATGATGCACGCCACTGCATGATCGTGCCGTCGGGAAGCTTGTAGACATCCGGGATCTTCGGTCCGCGGGCCGGCAGCCGCTGGGCGCCCTTGGTCCACCGCTCGAAGGTCTTTCGCAGCTCTGCGGCGGTCGGGATCTCTTTGACGTGCTTCTGCTTGCCGTTGGGGAGGTCGTCGTACTCGGCCTTCCACTTGCCACAGCCGTTGGCGTTGTGAACCAGCAGCGGTGTGCTGCCGGCCATGACGTAGAAGGTGTGCAGGTCACCGACGGTGAGGTTGCGGACAGACTGGTCGGGAGCGGTCCAGGCCCTGACGGCGCTGACCTGCACCCGTGTACCCGCGCCGGTCCGGAGCCAGGCTCCCGGCTGCAGTTGGTCGGCTGCCGCCCAGGCTTCGAGGTCGTCGACCCAGAACGGATGCTCGTCCGTGGCGGTGACCTTGGAGGGGCCGTGATCGGTCTGTACGGTGACGTCGACGAGGTTCTTCTCGCCCTGACCCGTGATCAGGGCGGTGACCGGCTCCTGCTGCTGGCGGCCGGTTGCCGGGTCGGCGGCCAGGACGCGGTCGCCTTCCCGGACCTGCTCGATGGGCAGCTGTGATCCGTCCGCCATCAGCACCTTGGTGCCGTCGGGGAAGCTGTTGCAGGTGACGGCCTGTTCGCCCTTGCGAGCCTTGCGTACCTCGTCCGCCGTGAGCAGTCTGTCGCCGGCCCGCAGCCAGTCCAGGACGGACACCCCGCCCAGCATGCGCTCTTCGGCGGTCAGCTCCTGGCCGGTGACCAGGTCCTTACCGACGAGCGCTTCGACTATGCCCTTGCCATCGCCGACACCAGGCAGCAGGTCCAACAGCAGTGACATCCTGCGCTGCTGCTCGGCATCGTCCAGGAGGGATTTTCCGGAGGCCCAGGTGTCCCCGATGCGGGAGAAGTCGAAGTCGAGCCCCGACATGTCCCGGAGCTTCTCCGCACCCTTCTTGATACCGGGTACGTGCTTATTCGCCTCGTCTACGCCCTTGTTGGCCTCGCGGATGCCGTCGTTGAGCTCCTTCATGCCCTTGTTGGCCTTGTTGATGCCCTTGTTGGCTTCAGACAGGCCCTTGTTGACATCGCGCGCGCCCGAGTTCATCGTGTCCAGGCCGCGGTTCATCTTCTCAAAACCCGCGTTGATCTGGTCGAGCGCGTCGTTGAGCTCGTTCAGCTCCTTCTCGAAGTCGAAGACGGACTTCGCCTCCGGGTACTTCTTCGGCTCGGGAAAGTACTCGCCCAGCGCGACGGTCAGGAAGGTCAGAGCGAGCAGGGAGTCGTTCTGATCCCCGAGCAACGAGTCTGCCTTGGCCAGGTTCTTACCCAGTCTGTCCAGGTGCGGCTTGGCGCTGTCGAAGGTTTTGACAGCCTGTTCCAGCAGCTTTACCTGCTGGGCGGGGTCCGGCGACTTGCTGGGATCCACGAGGTCCAGCGGCTTGAGGGCTTCGACATCCTTGATGTTTTTGTCGAGGGCCTTGAAGCTCGCTCCGTGATCCTTCATGGCGTCCTGTGCGGTGTAGAGGAAAACCCCCACTCCCACGCCGAGCGCGATGGCCTTGCCCGCAAACTGCTTCAGGCACGCGGGCCTCTCAAGCAGCGGCAGACGGTCGCAGTTTGCGTACTGAGCCACCTTGCGGATGATCTCCGCAAGCCTTTCCACGCGATTCTGCTCTGCGGCCTGAGCACTGGCTGCGGATCCCACGCAGCCGGTGAACACGATGGCCAGGGCGACGAAGAACGCCGCGATTCTTGATCTGAAATTGTGGTGCATGCATTCCTTGGCCGGCGCGCGTCGCTTCTCACCGATGCGCCGGTCCTGATTCCCCGTGACAGATAGGCAGTCTTGTTACCGGCTAATAGCCGTTATGGTCCTGAACACCATAACTCACACACAGTCATGCACTCCCCCTCACCTCCGACAAGCAAGACAAAGCGACTCTGGTGAGAGATCCGTCACCCCCGCCACCACCAGGCTGGCGTCTGTCTCCACTGCAAGTGCGGTGGCATCACACTCACCTGACCGTCCACAGGTCCCCCGGCGTCGGTGCTCATCAGTTGCGTCTGCCGGCCTGATCCGCCTTCACCGACCGAGGGCGCCGGGTTCTGCGGCGCCTCGGGCGCCTTGACGACGAGAACTTCCGGGCAGCTCTCAGCCGTTGGCGACCCGGCCGTCCGCGAGACGCTCCAGTCCCGAATCGACCGCACCCCACCCACCTCGGTCCGGTCCCGAGTCGCCTCCACCAGCCCACCCGAGACCTGAGCCCGGCAGTACCGGCTGTACCGGCAGCACAAGCGAGGCCATGGCACCGCCCCAAAGTCAGGTGCGACGGTCGGTGACCTTGCCGCCCGCTTCACATGTTCGCTGAGGTCGTACGTCGCCGCCTTGGGATGGTGGCAGTTGTTCACTGCCCCGACCATGACGGCAACGCCGTCGGGCCGTCACAGCATGGCACTGGCAGCCGCGCCGGCACCGGGCGCCAGCTCGGGGCGGGGCTGGGCGAGGGCCAGGGGTTCGCACGTACATCGCATGTGACAGCGACGTACGAAATATGTCACAGGGCTCGTACCACCAGGTGCCGCTGCTTCCCCCAGAGCCCCACCGGTGAGATCTTTACGGGCGGGAGCGGCCAGCAGGCCGCAGGGAGGGATCGGGGTGGACACCTTGACGCGTCAACTACTACATGGCACCGGCAGCGACACAACCGCCGGAAGAACCCGAAGAATCGGCAGGACCGGCGCGAACGGCACAACGCGGCGCCGCCGGACGGCGGTGACCGTCACGGCGCTCGCCATGGCCGTGCCGCTGACCCTCGGCACCGCAGGAAACGCAGGAGCGGCGGGAGACCACCCGATCGTCTTCGCCCGCTACACCACAGCAGCGCCCACCGAAGACCTCTACGCGATCTCTCCCAGTGGCGGCACGCCCGTCAAACTCACGCACACCCCCACCGTCAGCGACGTGATGCCCAGCTGGTCCCCGGACGGAAAGCGGATCGCCTTTGCCCGCTACGGGTCCGGTGGCACCATCGACGGCATCTGGACCATGACAACCACGGGCGGCGACCTGAAGGTCATTCCCGGCACCAAGGGCGCCACCGACCCGGCGTGGTCCCCGGACGGCAAGCGGATCGCCTACGACAAGCCGGTCGGCACCCAGCGCGAGATCTACGTGGCCGACATCGACGGCACACCCGCCACCCGGCTCACCCACACCGCGGCCGACGACCTCCATCCGACCTGGTCCCCGGACGGCAAATACCTGGCGTTCAACCGCGCGGACACCAGCGGACACAGCAGAGTGATACGGATCCGGCTGTCCACCCTGACCCAGGCCGCGGTCACCGCGCCCGGCTCCCACGACTGGGCACCCGACTGGTCACACACCAACCAGATCGCCTTCAGCCGCGTGGACTCCTCAGGGTTCGCCCACCTGTACGTCGTCCGCCCCGATGGCACCGGACTGCACCGCATCACCGCAGCCCGCCTCAACGACAAGAACCCCTCCTGGTCCCCCGACGGCAGCCACCTGGTCTTCACCAGGGGCGGTACCGACGACGCCGACCCCGAACACCTCTACCTCGTACGGGCCGACGGCACCGCACCGACCCAGCTCACCAAAACTGACTCCCACGACCTGCAAGCCGACTGGCGCCCGTAAGACGCCAGACAACCACCGACAGCCCGCCCGGTGCACCAGGCCCCGGGTATAGGGCCACTTGGACAGCCGGGCTCCTGACCAGCAAGTGTTCCGTGATGGCAGCTGCGAGCCCTCGCCGAACAGGAACTCTCACACTGGCCCGGCTGGCCGACATTCCCGCCCACCGGCGGCGGCCTCAACTTCCCCGCTCGCACGTTTGAAAGGCCCGCTCAGGGCTCGGGGGTCCACTCCACGGGAGGGGGTGTGCGGCTGTAGTGGGCTCCTCTGGTGCCGTAGTGGGCGA
The DNA here is from genome assembly GCF_053596375.1 of Streptomyces sp. NPDC001709. NCBI lineage: Bacteria > Bacillati > Actinomycetota > Actinomycetes > Kitasatosporales > Streptomycetaceae > Streptomyces > Streptomyces sp. NPDC001709. The sequence goes on from NZ_JBSFGB010000005.1 coordinate 32,409, forward strand.
GGTGCAGGGTTTCACCGTCGACCTGGAGCTCTGCCGGCGGAGGGTTGGGAACGGAGATCCCTGGGCGAGAGTGGCCGTCGATGCGGATGCACTCCCGGGGCTGGTTCCAGCTGTCCGCCCATTGCTGGGCCCGCTCGCGGGACCACGGGTTCTGCAGGGTCCGCGGGGCGGCCGGGTCGTGTAGGTGGCGATTGAGGCTGCGGACCAGACCTTCGCTGTAGACACCCTTGACCCTGAAGTTCTCCAGGTCCTCCGCGCGTACGACCATGTTGATGTACCGGCGGCCATTGCCTCGGTGCCGACCCACCGCAGGCCAGCGACAGTGGCCAGGGTCCCAGCGGACGGGCGGGATCCACAGCAGCGCGCCTGCGGAGAAGTGCTTCGTGCCGCGCTGGATGTCGAGGCCGCTCTCGCCGTGCGCGGTCTCCCGCGCCACGTTGGCCACCAGGCACCAGCCCAGCAGCTCGTCCGGGGTCTCATCGTCGGTAGGTTCCGTGTCTGCCACGCCGAGAATTTTGAGGCACGAGACGGGGCACGAGCCAGCTCTTATCAGCTGAGCCGACCGGAGCGAACGACATGCGGATGCCCGTCCGTACATCTGGCGCTTGATGGTCTTGATTCGGTTGACGTGTCCTTCGACTGCCCCGAGTTGTACGGGAGGGTGCGCGCCGGCGGTCCCGACCGGCGGACAGCGGGTGTACTGCGCCCAGTTCAAGGCGTGCTGGAAAAGATCCGAGTTACGCGCATCGGGCCAGGCCCCACGCACAAAACCCGACAGCCTCGCGGCCGGCAAGGGGTACTGCAACAGTCCGTGCCGCACCTACGTGCGGCGACGGCCATCCGGCTTCGGCGAAGAGCGCCGGACCTAGTCACGGGGTTCTGCGAGAAGGTCGTCCACCACATGACATCGAATGGTGGGGAGGTACTCAGCGATCGCCTCGCTCATCATGGCTTCCCCTTCGGGGTCGACGTCTGGGCACCGCTCGCGCGTGGTGGCGTCCGGCCACCGTGCGTACGCCACCCAGGTGCCGTCATCGGCCTCGTGCAGACGTGATCCGTAGCTACCGCAGTGCTTGTGCATCGCCTGTGTCACGCGGTGCCAACCAGCTGCGAACTGCTGCTCCTTGCCTTCGTGCAAACGCCACCGGTAGATCACCGCGAACATGACACGACCTCCCCCATAACCTCCGCGCCTCCGGAATCCGGTGGGCATGCCCCGCACACCCATCACACTCCAGATCAGAACTGTACATGTCAGCCTGGTTGGTGGGGGCGATCTCTGGTGGCCGGCCGTCGCAATCCGGACCCGGCTTGGGAGGGTCATACGCGGCTGCATCGATGGACAACATGCCCTCCATCAGGACGACTTGACATACCACCAACCGCGAGCCCTTTACGCCGTCCCTGGCGTGCGGCGCATCCGGCTGCGCCCGCTCAGGGGTGGCGGTGTGGCCCAGACGGCAGCCGGCCGCGGTGAAGGCGTCGGTCTGGCGGCCGAACTTCTGTCCACCAGTGGACAACCGGGCGCGGACGATGCGGATCTCGCTCCGGACAGCCAGCGGCCGGCCTCGTATCGCCGGTTTCCATGCTGGGCCGAACTGGCAGCTATTTCAAGGGAGTTTCTTGCCCTAACTGGTTTGTGATGCAAAGCTGATGGCATGACAGACGCCTCGGTGCCCTCGCCGGACACCCCACACGAAGTCCTCGCCAGCCTCGGTGACCTGACCCGCCGGGTCCGCGCCGCCCAACGCGGCACCTGGTTTCCCCTCCTGCTACTCGGCGTGCTCACGCTGGGCGGAATCCTGGTCAGCCGCTTCACCTTCAAGGTCGAGACCGTTTCCTGCCCGGCGGGTGCCGCAGTGACAGGCGGCGGCTGCACCCTGATCACTCAGGGCTCGGCGCTCTACTGGCCCCTCGGGCTCGCCCTCGCCTACGCCGCGACGGCGTTCTTCTACATCCGCCGCTCCCGCAACCGCGGAGTCGGCACCCCGGTCCGGCCGTACATCCTCACCGGGATCGCCCTGCTCGGTGTGGTTGCCGCCACCTCCTTCTGGAGCACCCGCCACGGGATCCCGCGGCCCGGTGAACCACTCGACTTCTGGGGCCTGCACCTCGACCCCAGCTCCGAGATGACGAGGTTCATCGAGCAACTCGTGGGGAATGCCACGGCCGTTGGGCTGCCGCTGCTGGTGCTGTCCTGGGTGGAACGCAGCCGCCTCCTGCTGCTGCTCACCGCGGTGTACCTGGCCATCGAATTGGTGCCGCCGTCCACCGGTTGGTCGGGGATCCCCGTCACCTCGCCTTGGTTCTTCCTGCCCCGCTACGCCGTCCCTGGCGTGCTCCTCCTGCTCGGCGCCCTCGGCTTTGGCCTGGTCGAGCTGCCCCGCAGGCGCAACGCGTCATGACCGATCAGCCCGAACAGCACCCCGTCACCGGTCTGGATGACGTGGTCCACCAGCGCGTCCGCCTCGGCATCCTCACCGTCGCCCACCAGGCGCGCCGGGTCGAGTTCGGCTTCCTGCGCACGGCACTCGGCCTCACTGCCGGAAACCTCAGCCAGCACCTCGCCGTCCTGGAGAAGGCCGGACTGGTCGATATCGAGAAGGGCTACGAGGGCAAACGCGCCCGCACCTGGCTCTCCCTCACCCCCGCGGGCGACCGCGCCCTGCGGGACGAGGTCGCCCAGCTCAAGCGCCTCATCCACCAGATCGAGCACGGCAGCTCAGCCCCGGAGTCCTGATCCGGACCCCGGCGAACCGTGGTGAGTCGTGAGCGGCTCCCGCCGACGTCCGGCGGACCCGGACAGCACGCCGAACACCGTCCACGAAATCCAGGGAGGACACGTGACCATCACACCGGACGTGACGCGCCGTCGCTTGCTCGCAGCCGCGCTGGTGACGGGGGTCGGGGCCGCCGTGCCGATCAGCGCAGCGCGCCAGGCGTGGGCGGCTTCGACCGCCCCCGGTCTGTCGCAGCTCACGCTGCCCAGGCCCACCGGGCCGCACCCGGTGGGCATGGTGCCGCTCCACCTCGTCGACACCTCGCGTCCGGATCCCGTGGCCGGTCCCGGGCATCACCGCGAGTTGATGACCAGCGTTTGGTACCCCGCTTGCAAGACGAAGGACCTACCGCGTGCTCCCTGGATGACCCAGGGTGCGCTGCGGGCGTTCCTGGCGGACGTCGGCTTCTCCCTTGATCCCGCCCTCGGCCCACTCACCGCCGCACACGTGGGCGCACCCGTGCACCAAACGGGCCGTCGCCTGCCCATCCTCGTGTACTCGCACGGCGCGGGCAGCCATCGCGGCGACCACACCATAATGGTCCAGGAACTCGCCAGCCACGGCTACGCCGTGGTCACCGTCGACCACACGTACGACGCGTTCAGCGAGTTCCCCGACGGCCGACTCACCGTTCCGGAAGAGGTCCCGCCGTTCCTGGGGCCCCCGGACTTCGCCACGGACATCCGGTTCGTGCTCGACGTCGTCGAGAGCCTTGCCGCCGGGCACAACCCCGACGTCGACGGCAGGCCACTGCCCCAGGGCCTGCTCGGCGCCCTCGACCCGCAGCGCATCGGGTCGTTCGGCTGGTCGAAGGGCGGCACCGCCACCGCGCTCACCATGCTCGCCGACCAGCGCGTTGGCGCCGGGCTCAGCATCGACGGCCCGATGCAGCCGACCATCACCGCCGACCTGGACCGGCCGTTCATGATGATGACCGCTTCGTTTACCCGGGCCGCCATGCCGGACGTCGCCGAGTTCTGGACACACCTTCGCGGTTGGCGGCTGAACATCCAGGCCGACGGGGCCATCCACAAGACGTACGGCGACGACGCGACACTGATCCCGCAAGCGGGCAAGGTCCTTGGCCTGACCAACCAGCAGATCCAGGACATGATCGGCACCCTCGGCCCGGCCCGGGCGGTACAGATCCAACAGGCCTACCCACTCGCGTTCTTCGACCTGCACCTGCGGCACCGCGGAAGCCATCTGCTCGACGGCCCGAGCGCGGCCTTCCCAGAGGTGAAGTTCATCCCGTGAAGCGTCGGACCGCGCAGCACTAGCCACGAGCTATTTGAACGTGTTCAAATAATGAGGTTCGTGATCGGAGAGAGGACTGCCGATGCACGCCGGGCGGGTGACAAGAGGGGGCAGGCAGGCATGGGTTCAGGTGCGGGTGTGATCGTCTTCGCCGTCTTGGTCGTCTGGCCAATCCTCATGGCGGCATTCGGCCTCTTCGTCGGGTCAAGGACATCCTGGAGGATGGGCTTGCTGATGTCGGTTCCCTTGATCCTCATGCCCTACGCGTTGTGGCTGTTCGGCGCGGCTACCCAGTGACTGCTGCTCCGTGAGGGAGGACTAGCCGGTGGTCGGGCGTGTGATGGTCCCGCGTCGCCGACGGCAACCTCGAGCGCCGTCAGCGGGAGCTAAGGAGGTGGGTTGACCGATGCCGGGAGGGCCGTGCGGGAGCGCATACGGCTGCAGGCGTGGAACGCTTCGCGGGCGGGGAGAAGAACTCACCAACCCGGCGAACCTTCCCGGTCAGAGCATTAGTGTGATGCGCCAGAAATCCTGAGGGTTAGTTACTACCCTGTTGTCATGTCGCATCCGGGGCCTTCTGCTGTGGCGATCACGTTGTCCGAGGCCGAGCGCGCCGAGTTGATGCGCCGCACGAAAATGCCGCACAGGCGCTCGGCTGAGAAGGCCCGCATCATCCTGGCGTGTGCTGACGGCTTGTCAAACGCGGGTGTCGCGCGGCTCGTCGGTGTCCAGGCCAAGACGGTCGGCAAGTGGCGTCGGGCATTCGCTGCAGAGCGGATGGCTGGGCTTGAGGACGCCGGCTGGATTGGCCGGCCGAAGGCCGACCTGATCCTCGACGATGCTGAGCGCAAGCAACTGCAGCAGTGGGCGCGGCAGGCCAAGACCGCCCAGTTCCTCGCGTTGCGGGCCAAGATCGTGCTGCGCTGCGCGGAAGGCGGGACGAACCAGCAGGCTGCGGCCGACCTCGGCATCGACAGGTCGGCCGTGGACCGCTGGCGGGCCCGGTTCATCGCAAAACGCCTCGATGGTCTGCATGACGAGCCGCGCTCGGGCCGGCCGCCTTCGATCCTCCTCGACCAGGTCGAGGAAGTCGTCGTGGCCACCCTTGAGTCGCTCCCGGGCCAGGACACGCACTGGTCACGGACCTCGATGGCCCAGCGCACCGGCCTGTCGAAGTCGACGATCGGGCGCATCTGGAAGCGGTTCGACCTCAAGCCCCACCTGCAGGACTCCTTCAAACTGTCCACCGATCCGCAGTTCGTTGCCAAGGTCGTCGACGTTGTCGGCCTGTACCACCACCCGCCCGAGAAGGCGGTCGTGCTCTGCGTGGACGAGAAGAGCCAGATCCAGGCGCTGGACCGGTCCCAGCCAGTGCTGCCGATGATGCCGGGCATGCCCGAACGCCGCACCCACGACTATCTGAGGCACGGCATCACCAGCCTGTTCGCCGCCTTCAACATCGCCGACAGCACCGTCATATCGGCACTGCACCGCCGCCACCGGGCGATCGAGTTCAAGAAGTTCCTGATCCGGATCGACAAGGCGGTGCCTGCCGGGCTCGACGTGCACCTCGTCTGTGACAACTACGCCACCCACAACACCGCCGAGATCAGGACGTGGCTCGGCAAACACCCCCGCTTCCACGTCCATTTCACCCCCACCGGCTCCTCCTGGATGAACCAGGTGGAACGGTGGTTCGGCCTGCTGACCGACAAGCTCATCCGCCGCGGCGTCCACACCTCCGTGAAGGCACTGGAGGACGACATCACTGCGTGGATCAACACCTGGAACGAGAACCCGCGGCCCTTCACCTGGACCAAGACAGCCGACGAGATCCTCAACTCCCTCGCCGACTACCTCACCAAGGTCGGAACCACCGGCCAGAAAACAGCGCAGAACTAACCCTCAGGATTTCTGGCGCATCACACTAGTCTGCCGTCCGGCCATCTGCGAGGTGAAGCGCGCGCTGCGCAGCGGCGGTCCAATTCCGCATCACCACGCCTGGCACGACGAAGGCTTCCACATCCATTCCGCACACCCTCGCCAAGCCCGGCGACGAACCAACCGCCTTCCTCGCCACCTTCCGCCCGGACCTGTTCGTGCAGTACTTCCCCGACCTGCGGGACACGCTCGCCGACGGCCGAGAGTTGACCGAGCAACTCGACCGGCACATTTGGTTCACGCCTGGGCCGACGGGGGTGGGTCCTGCGCAGTCTCCGTCTCCCGGGCGAGACGCCTCCGGTTGGCTCTCAACTGCTCGACACGTTCCGGCAGGTCAGGGAACTCATCGAGGACGCCGAGGTCCTCGCGGAGGGCATGCCGCAGCAGCCAGACCGCCTCCGCGAGCGGAGTGGTGAACCATGTCTCCGTCTGCCTCCATATCTCATGGCTGCCAGCAGAGTTGGGAAGTAACTTCACCAGCTTGTAGCCCAGACTCAGGCAGCGGTTGACTTCCGAGGCGACCTGCAGAGCGCGGCCTGGTAGCACCATCTGGGCTTGTGCGTACTGATCTCGATAGGAGCTGCGTGCAGCGTCCAGCGCCGATCCGTCTACGTTGTCGCCGCGCTTGAGAGCCAGGACGTAGTCGAAGGCGGCCGTCCGGTAGGCGCGGGCCGACGAGTTGAGCGCCGCGTACAGGTCACGCTTGCGCTGCAAGTCCCGCTCGTCACGGTCTTGCCGGCGTTGGCTCTCCGCTCGCTCAGCCTCCTCCGCCAGTTCGCGGCGTCGAGACCACTGGGCGAGTAGTGGTGCACCCATCGTGCCGGCCACACCGACGGCGGCGACCACCACTGCTGTCAGATCGGCGCTTGCCATGTGGTCCTTCCTGCTACGTCCGGGACCGGTGCACCATCCAAGGCACCAGCGCCTGGATGAGGCGATAGACAGGCTGCCCGCTCAACGCTCAATTGGCCAGCTGAAGGTTCTCCGCTGCAGTTCCAGCAGCCCCTGATGGAGGTCGGACCGGACGGAATACCGGGGCATCACCTGCGATCACGCAGGAAGGCGGGGATCTCCTCGCGAGTGGGGTAGTTCGGCAGAGGTGCCGGCTCACTCTGCAGGAACGCACTGACGACAGCGGCGGCTCGGGCGTTGTTGTCGTCCAGGCCGTTCCACATGTGATGGCCGACTCCGGGCATGTACTGGGTGCGCTGGATGACGGGGTCGTTGGCGAGGATCGCGGTCTCCCATTGGCGAACCTGGGAAGAACACTCGGCGATCATCAGCATGGCGGGCGTCTTTGAGTGCCTCAGTTGCCGGGCGATGGACGGGGAGTCCTTCACCGTCTGCTCGACGCGGAGGCTGGCGGCGGGGCTGAAGGAGAAGTTCTGTGTGGAGTCCTCGGACGGAATGCGATGCGCGTCGCGCGCGCAGTAGGCGGATGCAGTGTCGCTGCCGAGGTCGGCGGCGGTGAATGCGTTGTCGCCTTCCGCCTGTCCGACCAGTCCGGTGTCGGGGGTGAGGAGTCCGAGTCGCATGAGACCGAATGCCACGGCGTACCGAGGGATGTGCGTTGATCGCGGTCCGGTCATGCCCGGTGCGAGGCCGCGCGCGGACGGGCGTCCCTGGTGCCCGGCGATCCTCGATGTGGGGCCGTCCATCGGGCCGGGCTCGGCGATGATCACCCGGTGCAGCTGCGCGGCGACGGAGGGGTCGGCCAGTGCTCGAGTGAGCACGACCGCGCCTGACGAGAAGCCGAGGACGTCGGCCTTGCCCTTGCCCAGACGATGGATGACGGCGTTGAGGTCACGGACCGATCGGGAGACCGCGTACTGGTCCATGGGGAGCAGGTCACTGCGGCCGCCGCCGGCCTGTTCATAGGCGTAGACGTCGTAGCCCTGGCCTGCCAGGAGTTGCAGGAACCGGTGGTCGAGTTCCGATATGCCGCGGACCGGCCCCCCGTTGAGGTACACGAGCGGGATCGGGCGTCGGGGGCCGGTGCCTGCGGGCGGGTAGTGGTACACCGCGACTCTGCTGCCGGTTTTCAGGCTCCAGTGCTGTGTGGCCACGAAGTGCAGGGCGGGCGGGTACTGCCGGTTTGCGGGAACGGTCGGAACGCAGACCGTCGCCGTCAACGCCGCCGCAAGAACCCCCGGCACGAACGGCACGAGTCGCCCCGCCCTGGTGCGGCGCCGGCTGCGCCACAGTCCGGCGACGGAAGCAACACCGAGGGTCGTCAGCCAAGCGGCGAGTCCCGAGCCGGCCCCGTCCGTGAGAACGATCAACACGAGAAAGACAACAGCCAGCGCCGCTACGGCGGACAGCACCAGCAGTAAGCGTCCGGTGAAGCGGACAAGGCGTTTGGCGAATGCGGCCATGGTGGACTCCCAAGTTTCAGAGCGTCGTTTCAGAACGCTGTTTCAAAACGACGTTATCAGATGGAGTAGGCTTCTCGTCGTGGGTAGACCGAGGACGAACGATGAGGCGGTCAAAGAGCGGCTCGTGGCGTGCGCGACCGAGATGTTGGCCACGGGTTCGCGGGAGTCGGTCACGGTCCGCTCCGTGGCGGCTGCCGCCGGCGCCTCAACGACGGCGGTGTACTCGCTGTTCGGGGGCAAGGACGGACTGATCGGAGCGGTACGCGACAGGGCTGTCGCCGGCCTGTTCCAGGAGTTGTCGGCGGTGCCGACCTCTGACGATCCCCTCGCCGACCTCTATGCCCTGGCCATCGCATATCGGCTATGGGGACGCGGACACAGCCACCTGTACACGGTGCTGTTCGGAGGGGCGCAATCCTTCGATCCGTCGGGCACGGTCGGCACCCATGACCCCGTCCGGCCACTCATCGCGGCGATCGACCGGGCCGTGACGAGTTCCGTCCTCGCCGGCGAAGCGACGTCGATCGCCCTCTCGCTCTGGGTCACGCTGCACGGGCTTGTGATGCTCGAACTGGCTGAAGCGCTCGACACCCCTACAGCGGAGGCCGCGTTCCGATCGGCGATTCACGCTGCCCTGCGCGGCTGGGCAACCCCCGCAGTGTTCGGGAGCCTTCGCCACGCAGAACTCTCTCCCTGACAGGGTCAGCCCAGGACGACCAGCTGTGCACTGGTGGCCGCGCGCGCAAACGGCTCAAGGTGCCGACGCGGTAACGTCGGACGCGATCAACACGAGCGAGGGTCAGACGTCGCAACGGAGCGTGTTCAGCTCCGGAGCGCGCTGAGGATGTGAGGCCAGGCAGCTGCCCCCAAGAGCGCGTCGGCTTCGGGTGTGCCTCCGTACAGGAATTGCGGGGATGCCGACGCGGGGCTCTCGCCAGGAAGTCGCGGGCGGTGACCGGCATCGTGGCGGGTGATCAGACGCACGGTGGCCCCGGCTGAGCGCCGGCGTCGTGCCAGTTGTTCGGCGAAGGGAAGGGACGGCCACATCGCGTCGTCGCCACCTGCGACCAGCAGGAGATCGGCCCGGGCCTTGTCCACGGGGATCTCCGCAGGAGGGAGCAGGTGAGGGAAGGTCAGCTCACTGCGTTCGTACCATCCGCGGATGGCGACCGGCCCGCTGCCCGGCTCTGCGGGAGCCCAGGAATCATCCATCGGGACGAAAGGCAGCGCCTGCCCTCGCCAGGTCCAGGACGATCGATAGGGGCGCCGCGCTCCGTCACGGCCTGGTCCGACGTTGCACCAGATTCGAGACGTGGGCGACAGCGCGATGACCACGTCCACGCGCGGATCGTGCACTGCCGTGAGCAGGGCTGCCTCAGCTCCCTTCGAGACACCCAGGATCCCGATGCGTTCTGCGCCGTTCGCTTGGAGGAAGTCGACGGCGGTCGTGAAGGTCTCCAGGGGGATCTCGCAGATTCCCGGGGATTGCCCCGGCCCGCCGAACCAGCGGATCGACAAGGCCGTCATGCCCTGCTCGGCGAGGATGCGTGCTCTCTCCCGTTCGACGCGCCCGCTGGAACCCGCCAGAACCAGAACGCCGGTGTCGCTGCCGCGGGCGGGAGCGACCAGAACCCCCTCCCAGGGGTCGGTCAGCTTGCGCTCAATGACATCCACAGGGCCCCCGTCGGTCCGTCTCGGCCTGTCAGCGCAGCCCGATCGGCTTTGCCGCTCCTCCCAGACCGACCGTACCCACCGCGCACAGCGGTCGCCAGTGTCATTCCGCCGCCCGGGCGGTCCTTCGTGGCCAGCTTGATCGGCAGGCGGATGAGGTACGTCCGGGACGCTCAACATCCCCTGATGGAAACGGAGTTGCTCTGTAGGATGATCGCCCGCAGCGCGGAACTCCACGCCGACGCCAAGTTGAGTGGAACTGAGGGACATGACTGCATGGTCCACCCGGGTGGCTCGCCCGGCTGATCTGGCCGAACTCAGCTCACTGTTGTCCGACACTTGCGACGCCGGTGCCATGCCGTCGTCGGAACTTCTCGCCGACGCCATTGCGCGCGGTCTGGTTCGGGTGGCCGAAGCCGACTCGGACATGGTGGGCTGCATAGCCGCGGAAATGCCGGCACCAGGACACATACGCTTGTCGGTGATATCGGTCCGGGACGGGATGCGTCGCCAGGGCATGGCCTCCCGGCTCCTGGCCGAGATGGTGGAGGAAGTCCCGCAGAATCCGAACGAACCGCCGCTGATATCCGCCGTGGCAACGGTTGATGAACTGGCCGTGGTCCGGCTTCTACTGAAGGGCGGCTTCATAGGGACGCGGGTCATGCGCACGGGCCGTACGGGCGACGGCGTCCAGATCCACTATCAGTACAAGTTACGTGTTGAATACATAGACCCGGACGCACGGCATCTCGTACCCGTCAGTGCGCGGGAGCAGCTCACCGAGTCCCTGGCACCCGGCGACCACGCCGTGACCGCGCTGGTGACCCTGGCCGGTGAACCCGCCTTTGAGATAGCCCGGTTCGAGCAGGACGACCCGGCGGCTCTGCAGTCCGGGGAAGCCGCGGCGGGCATCGCCTTCTCCGGTTCGATACTCGCAGCCATCACCTTCCTGCTCGGCTTCGCCTTTGCCTCGAGCCGGTTCCCGGATGACGTGCGCCTGCTCCTCATCGGAGCGACGTTCAGCACCGTGCTGTCCCTGATCGTCTATGCGAATGCCTCCGGCGAACTCGCCCGGATCCGCTCGAACTCATTCGGCAAGATCATGAAATGGGGGAACGTACTGTCCGAGTACGGCGGCGTCCTTCCCTTCCTGATCTCGCTGCCCGTCACCTACGCACAGGTCAGCGACGACCCGTGGACGACCATAGTTCTCGCTGTGGTGATCAGTGCCGGAATCGCCTGGTACGAGCGATCGGAATTCTCCATAGCCCACCGATTCCGCCGGAGCCCGAGCGAGGTCACCTTGATGACGCTCACGGCCGTCTCGCCGACGGTTGGTTCCGTGCTGGTGGCCGCGCAGGTCACGAGCTGGCCGTGGACCATGGTTCTCACGGCAACGTTGGCAGCGCGCACCTGGCTGTATCTCTTTCGCAGAGGACCGGAGAGCGGGATCGAGGAGCGCCGACAGTGGCAGATCAGGGAGTGAGCCCCGACGCTCCACGAACCCGCTCGGCAACCTCGCGGGCGCAGGCCCAGGACAGCGTCAGTCCGGCTCCGCCGTGACCATAGTTGTGCAGCAGCAGCGTGCCGTCGCGCCTCTCCTCGCCGAGCCTGACCCGTGTGCGGGCCGGCCGCAGCCCGACCCGGTGCGTGATGACCCGGGCTGCGGCGATCGACGGCTCCACGTCGGCGCAGCGCCGGATGATCTCCCTGGCCGCGGTCTCGTCGGGCCGGAGGTCCCAGTTGTCCTGTTCCGACGTTCCGCCCAGGACCAGCACGTCGGAGTGCGGGTAGATGTAGGTGAGTTCCTCGGTCCCGGGAGTGTCGTCGCAGAAGAACGATGGGATACCGGGGTTCTCCACCACGACGAGTTGGCCGCGCACCGCCTCGACGAAGGCGTCGGCCGCCAGCAACCGGGCACCGACCCCTGAACAGTTGACGATCACCGGCGCTTCACGCGCCGCCTCTTCTAGAGTGTTGTAGTGGTGACGGCGCATGTGTCCGCCGGCCTGGGCAAGGCGACGGGTGAGATAGTGGAGGTAGCGGGGCATGTCGACGACCGGGGCGCGGTACCTCCATCCTGTGACGAAGCCCGGGTGGAGTTCGTCGGGTGCGCATGCCTCCGCGCCGACCGAGGTGCCCCAGGCGGGCATGTCGCATGGGATGCGGGACTCGTGGGTTCCCTCCAGCAGCCGGATTCCCGTGTCCGCATCGGCGCTCAGCGAGGTCAGAACCGACAGCGTCTCCTGACTCCACGGGCCTACCAGGTGTGCCGGCTCGACCAGATACGGGTCCCACATCGCGCCCGCGGCCGCCGAGGTCGTCTCACCGGGTGACTGATCACTGTCGACGCGTACGTCCCAGCCCGACTCTGCCAGACACACTGCCGTGGTGAGCCCCGCGACCCCGGCACCGATCACCACCACGCGGCCCTGCAATGGTCGCCTCCGTCCTCCTCATCGCGCTGTCGACCCTATAAGGCACGGGGTTCGCGCGTCGATTCACAGAAGACATCGTGACGGGGCTGCCGCCCAGGGGGGACTCGGCGTAGCTCGGCCTCCAGGTAGATCCATGAACTGTGATCGCTGAACCCATCGCTGGAGTAGGGCTCGTTGCGGCGCGCCTGGGCAGCGGTGGTAAGTCCCGGGGTCAACGACGGCACGGAGATCCGTGGGCGACGCCCGGCCGCAGGCCGGAGGGACCGGGACACCTGATGAACTGGAGGGTGGCCGCGGGCATCGTCACCAAGGTGGGCGCCGCGATGTCGCCGGACGATCTGGGCGACCTCGACGCGGCCAGTGTGGTGGGGACAGAGTCGGCCGACGGCCGTCCATCCTCGACACCGCTGCGAAGCACCGGGCGTGCGCCGGGCATGCGGTCGCTTCGGCAGCCGACCGGCAAGGACACCAAACGACGGAAGTCAGCCTGTTTCGTACCCTGGCTGCATGCGCATGCGCCCCACCCTGAGCTGGACCCCCACCGAGGACCTGCCGCCGGGCACCACGGATCTCGAACCGGTCGCCGATGTGCTGAGCACCGGCGGTGTGCTGGTACTCAGCGGGGCGGGCATCTCCACGGAGTCGGGCATCCCCGACTACCGGGGCCAGGGCGGGAGCCTGAGTCGGCACACCCCGATGACCTACCAGGACTTCACCGCAAGCGCCCAGGCCCGGCGCCGGTACTGGGCGCGCAGCCACCTCGGCTGGCGCACCTTCGGTCGCGCACGCCCCAACGCCGGGCACCGGGCCGTGGCCGCGTTCGGGCGGCACGGCCTGCTCTCGGGTGTGATCACCCAGAACGTGGACGGCCTGCACCAGGCCGCCGGCAGCGCGGGCGTCGTGGAACTCCACGGAAGCCTGGACCGGGTTCTGTGCCTTTCCTGCCGTGCCCTCAGCCCGCGCCGTGAACTCGCCCGGCGGCTGGAGGCGGCCAATGCGGGCTTCGAGCCGGTGGCCGCCGGAATCAACCCGGACGGCGACGCCGACCTCACCGACGAACAGGTCGGGGACTTTCGTGTGCTGCCCTGCACGATCTGCGGCGGCGTACTCAAACCGGACGTGGTGTTCTTCGGCGAAGCCGTTCCGCCGCAGCGGGTCGAAAACTGCCGCCGGCTGGTCCGTGAAGCGGCCTCGCTGCTGGTCCTGGGCTCCTCGCTAACGGTGATGTCCGGGCTCCGGTTCGTCCGCCAGGCGGCTCAGGCCGGAAGGCCGGTGCTGATCGTCAACCGGGATGCGACCCGGGGCGACCGGCACGCCCTCACCCGGGTCGCGCTCCCGCTGGGCGAGTCCCTCACCACCGTGGCCGGCCGGCTGGGCATCCCCGTCGACGGCCCGGCTGCGGCCGGGGTGACGTCGTGACGCTGGCGGGGCATCACCGCAGTTCACCACGCCGGCCTTTCGGGGCGCCGTAGAGCCGCAACGCCGGTGCAGGAACGGCTCCGGTGCTCACCCCACGCTGTCCCTCTCAGGGACTGGTGGCGAGGTTGGTGGCCGCGCTGGCCGTCCGGAGGGTGCGGGCCAGGGACACGGCGTCGCCGATGGCCCAGAGGTGGAGGTAGAAGAGGCGGGGATTGTCGCTCAGAGCGTGATTGTGCAGCTCGACGACCTTGATACCGCCGTCCCGCAGGACCTTGATGACCCGCTGGACCTCGTCGGCGATCATGACGAAGTCCCCGCTCACCGCGGCACGGCCGTTGCCGACGGAGTGGAAGGTGAAGGAGGTGGTCACACCCATGGCGGGCGCAACCACGCGGTTTTCGTCGCTGATGGTCTCCTTGCGGGCGAAGGAGAAGCGGTAGCCGTCCTCGCTCACGCCTTTCGCGCCGAGCGCGGCGTCGATCGCGGCGGTGTCGAGACCGGGCGGTGGCGTCCTGTCGGGGTCCCGGGGCCCGGGGGTGGCGGTGGCATCCAGGCAGGCTCGCATGGCGAAGGCCAGGGCCACCGGGTCGGTGGAGATCCCCCGGAGGTGCGTCCACCACAGGGTTGGGCGGTGGGCGAGCAGATGTTTGTGGATCGCGCACTGTTCCAGGCCTTGGGCCTGGAGGGCATCGGTGACCCTCTGCAGCTCCGCCTCGGTGGCGACCACGTCGCCCATCATCATCGTGCGGCCGTCAGGGTAGCGGGCGAAGGCCGCGTACGACGCCTCCACCAGGCCGCTGACCCCATACGAGGACACGTTCAGGTCGTACCGGGGAAACGTGACCCGGTACACGATGCCGTCCGCGCCCAACCGCCCAGCCCGGTCGAGTTCCTCGGCCACCGGCTCCCAGTCCGCCGGGCGCGTCACCACGGGGCGCAGCAGCCCCCCGGGGACTGCTCCCCTCGTGTCCCGCGCATGGGTCAGAGCCTGTGCCACAGGGGCCTCGGTCAGGGCGGAGGCCAGTGTGCCGCCCGCGAGGAAGAAGCCACGCCGCGATGTCTGAAAGGTGCTGCATTCCGGCTTCATGTGTCGTCCCCTTGTTCTCCGGCTGATTGTTCGGGCCAGACCGGGATAGCGGCTCTGGCGGCCGGGGTGTGGGCGACACGACCGAGTTTCGCCTGGTCGTGGGAGACCGGGTACGGCGTTCTGCGCCCTCGCCGTTCGTGGTCCAGCGCGCGGCGGCTCCTCCCCTGCGGGGAAGCTTAAGAACCGGTATGAGGCGGAGATCTTCGCCCGGCTCTCCCACCTAGGCGTTTTACGGAGAACTTAGCTGTTTCTGGCGTTTCTCACACTCATCCTGCGATGCCGGATCCGGTCGGAGCGGCGACCCTGAAGACACGACCGCCGTGCTGCCATCGAGGTGGGTGCCATGCCTGCAAGGACAGGGCGGCGGCGCGTGATGACGGCGGCAGCCGCATGCGCGGCCGCGGCCGCGCCGCCGACCGCCGCCGCGCTCCCCCGCGCGCCCGCCGGACCCTCCCGATCCGCCGTCGCGACATCGGCTCCCGTCGTCGACTGCCGGGTCGCCAAGTGCGTCGCCCTGACCTTCGACGATGGGCCGACCGCCTACACGGTGCCCATTCTCGCGACACTGGAGCGCCGGCATGCCGTCGCCACCTTCTTCCTCATCGGGCCACGGGCCCTGCAGTACCGGAACGTTGTCCTCAGGGAGCAGCGCGACGGTGACGCGATCGGTGATCACACAGTCACCCACCCACGCCTCACCCGCCTCCCGGCCGCCCGGATCGACCGTGAGCTGGACACCGCGGCGGCGCAGATCGCCTCGGTCACCGGGCACCGCCCGAGCCTCTTCAGGCCCCCCTTCGGAGCCTGGAACGCCAGGGTGCGGGCGGCGGCCGGTGCGGCGCGGCTGTCGGTGGTGATGTGGAGCGTCAGCGCCAAGGACTGGAAGAACCACAATGCCCGCCTCATCGAGCACCGGGTGCTGACCCTCGTGCGACAGGGAGCGATCGTCGTCCTGCACGACCGCTACGCGACAACCCCGCCGGCGGTCCCCACCATCGTCCGCACGCTCCAGTCGCGCGGTTACGTCCTGGTGACGGTGCCCCAGCTGTTCGCCACGTCCGCGGGTCTGCACCCCGGGTCGGTGTACCACCACGGTCCATAGCGGCGGTGGTACGGGCGACGAGTGGGACGTCGACACGGCGGTCGACGCCGGCAAACAGGCCGTCACGGTGCCGGCGGGGCGGGCGGGGCGAGGACCCGGTTGTGCCGGCTCTCAAGCCGCCTCGTGCTCCGGCTGCACGCCTGATGCGTGCGGTGGAGGCATCGTCCGACCGGGGTGTCGTAGCCCTCGGGCAGCGCGCTGACGAAGTCATGGGCGTCCGCCGCGACGGCGGCGGCGCGCGCGTCGGCCTCGGAGGCCTCGGTACGGCCGTAGGTGTGTTGCCGCGGACCGTGCCGTCGAGAAGCATGCTGCCCTGTAGGTACACCCGTTCCATCACGGGGTGTCCACCACCGGCATACGAGAAGCCGGCGGCACGTCCTCGGGAGATCGGCCAGGCCCCGGCGCCGATGACGGCCAGCACACTGGACGTCTCGACCAGTTCACCCATCGGCCCGTACACCGACGCTCGGTCTGCTGCCGGCCGTAGGCCTGCACCCGGGACTGATCGCGGCTCGCAGCTGGCCGACCGTGTTGAGGCACCGCAAACGCAGGGGACTTGTCGCGGGGGAAGCCGGCGCGGCCGGCGTATGGCACCGGCTCGGTCTCGATCTCGATCACCTGCGCCGGTCCCGCCCGGAACGCCGGGCTGGCGGCATCGGCCTCGACCATGTGGGGGGTGACGTCGTGCGCGGCCAGCGCTTCCCGCGACGCCCATTGCTCGACGAGCACGAACCGATCCGGATCGCCCACCACTCGGTGCAGGTCGTATTGCAGGCATCTTTCCTCGGCCCGAACGATCGGTGCGAGCCGCTCATAGGCGTCGACCTGCTCCTGGCCGCGGCCGGGGAGGGCGGTGATCAAGACGTGGAGTCGAACAGGCTGTGACATGCGGCGAGGGTAGATCAACAGGCAGGGCGGGCACATGTAATTCCGATAGGTGAGCAGTCGGCCTGGGGCCTGGACCAGTCGCGATGTCCTCGGGTGGCGGAAACGGAGCACGGGGAGGCCACCGCGGTGTGCGGCGGCTCCCCATGGCGCATCCCGGCGCATCCTTCATGAAGTACCGCGACCGGTCCTCCCGGAGCACGTAGGCGCTCAGTCTCGTGGTTTCGGGATGGCCGGGACGGCGATCAGGGCCTGCAAGACGTCGTCGGGGGTCGGCTGGTTTTCGTGGGATACGGACTGGGCGACCAGGCAGTAGAGCAGTTCGCGGCGGGCTGTGGGGTCGGGGAGTGCGGTCCAGGTGGGGTGCAGGGCCGGGTCCTCGGCGGCGGCGCGTTCCAGGGCGCGGACGCGCTGGGAAGCGGTGGTGGGGGCGGTGGCTCGGGCCGCGAGTTTCCCGGCCAGGGCCGGCAGGTGCCGGGCCGCCTGGGGTTCGTACAGACAGCGGGCCGGGCAGTCGGCGCAGCCGGGGTGGGGGTTCACCGGATGGTCGGCGACGAGCGTGCGCAGGGAGCGGTGGGTGTCGGTGAAGCGCATGCGGGTGGTCTCGTCGAGGGTGTCGGCGGCCAGCCAGGCGGCGCAGAGGCGGGCCAGGGCGCGGGATGCGTGGTCCACGGCGAGGAGGCGGTCGGGGGCAGGGAGGCGGACAGTGCCGTCGGCGGCGCGGGCACGGTCGTCCTCGCGGGTGCGCAGCCAGCGGTGGCCGGCCTGGGTGGCGGTGCAGTAGAGGCGGCCCGTACGGGTTTCCTCGTCCTGGACACGGGTGCCGGTCTGCCAGGCTTCGCGCCAGATGGTCCAGGCGTCCCAGGCCTGCTCCGGATCGGTCTCCCGCAGAACCGCCTCGAAGAAGGTCAGGAGCGCGGGGTGGGTGGGGGCGAGGTGGCGGGTGGTCGGGCGGTAGGTGCAGGGGCGGGGGCATTTCACGCAGGCGGCGTTGCGGTGGAGGTACGTGCGGTCGGCGGCGCTGTCGGGGACGGTGTCGGGCACTGTGCCGGGATGCTGCGCGGTGATGGCGGTCAGCGCTGCCGCGTGCATGCGGTCGTCGTGGACCACGGCCTCGCCGGGCGGGAGCGTGGCGAGGTGGCGGCTTTGGGCGTCGTCGAGGTTGGTGGCGGCGGCGACGGCCGCGCGGTCGTCGTGGGCGGTGAGCCGGTGCAGGATCTTGACGTTGGAGTTCTTGAGCGTCTCGGGGGCGAGTTTGGACGGGA
Source organism: Streptomyces sp. NPDC001709 (assembly GCF_053596375.1). NCBI lineage: Bacteria > Bacillati > Actinomycetota > Actinomycetes > Kitasatosporales > Streptomycetaceae > Streptomyces > Streptomyces sp. NPDC001709. The sequence goes on from NZ_JBSFGB010000005.1 coordinate 50,629, forward strand.
TCTGGTCGGCGACGATGAAGCCCTCTCCATAGGCGCGCATCTCGGCGAGCAGGTCGGTGAACAGGGTGACGGCCTTGGCCTGGGCGTCGGGTGACTCGGCACTGGCCGCGCTGCGCCCGGCCCGCAGCAGGCGGTGCGCCTCCTCGATCAGGGTCAGGTGGCGCAGGCTGCTGGGCGCGTCGGGGCGGGGCTGATGCTGACGGGACTCGGCGTGTTCGTACAGGAGGCTGAGGAGCAGGGCCATGACGAAGGCCTTCTCCTCGTCGTCGCCGAGGTTGCGCAGTTCGATCACGCAGGGCCGTTCGAACAGGTCGCGTGGGTCGAGGCTGCGCCGGGTGTCCAGGGCCAGGCCCTTGGCGCCGACGAGCAGGCTGCCGATGCGGGAGCGCAGCGCGGCGCCCATGTTCTGGTGCACCTCGGGGCCGTACCCCCGGCGTTGCAGCACTTCCTCGATCTTGTCGTGCAGGTCGCGCAGGCGGGGGGTGAGGGCGGCGCGGTCCTCGGACGAGGGGTTGGTGCCGAGGGCGTCGTTGAGGGAGGTGTGCAGGTTCCAGCCGCGCTCCTCGTACACCTCCAGCAGCGCTTCCTCCAGGACGTAGGACATGCCGGCGAACATCGGGAAGGCCGCGTTGAAGACCGCTTTGAGCAAGTCGATGTGGCGCAGCAGGGGTACGGAGTCGACCGGCGCGAGGGGGTTGAGGCGCAGTGGGAGCACGCCGTCGGTGCCGATGGCGTAGACGCGCAGGCGGCCGCGGAGTTCGGGGTGGGCGGCGAGGGCGCGGTACTCGGCCTTGACCGGTTCGATGACGAGGAACGGCACGTCGAGGCGGGTGTGGGCCTGGGTGAGGATGCCCTTGGCTGTGGTCGTCTTGCCGTAGCCGGTCATTCCGGCGATGAGGACGTGCCGGTTGAGGGCCTCGGCGGTGAGGGTGACGGGCTGCAGTGGCCGGCCGAGCGGGTCGAGCAGCTGTCCGAGGTGCACGGCGGCGCCGGGATCGTCGGGCCCGGGCGGTGCGGTGAGCGCGAACTCGCCGGTCTCCCGCATCGGCACCCCGGCGATCTCGCGTTGCGGCGGTCCGGTCAGGACGGCCAGTTCGGCGGAGGTGACGCAGGTGCCGAGGGAGTCGAAGGCCGCGCCGAGCGGATGCGCGGGTCCGCCCAGGGCGGAGCGCAGGTACAGGGAGCGGGCGCCGGTCATGGCGGCGCGGACGGCCCACGGGTCGGGACGCAGGACGCGGATCGGGTCGAGTTCGGTACCAGGGCCCGTGCAGATGCCACGCAGGGCGCCGGTGACCGCGGCGAGGGTGGTGTCGCCGTCGGCGGCCACGTACACCGAAAGCCGCCACCAGCCGTCGCCCCTGGCCCCGGTCATCCGGTCGAGGTGGCGCTGGAGCACTTCCTCGCAGGCCTGTGCGTTCGCGTCGAGGACCTCCATGGTGGCGCCGCGTGCCACGGTGCGGCTTGTCCCGGTCTCGCTCGTCGTCGAGCGGGACGGTCCTGCCATGGCGGCGGGCAATGCGCTGAGTCCCGTCATGGCGGCACCCCCGAGGCCCATCGCACGGCGCCGCGGCAGGGACACGACGGCACTGCCTGCCGCGGTGCAGAATGCGCCCAGCACCGCGAGGTATCCGGCCGTGTCCGCGAGAGCGCCCTGTGCTCCGCCTTCCATGTGGGACTCGCCGTGGGACGCCGAGACGCCGTCGGACCGGGAGATGGAGAGGGTGCGCCGCACATGGGCGTGGGTGTCGCCGCGCAGCCGGCGGGTGCGGTCCAGCGTCTCGTCGAGCACGTCGGCGCCGAGCGGTTCGGCGACCGTCACCAGCGCGTAGCGGCGTCCGCCGAGCGCCGCGGCCAGCCTGTCCATGCTCTGCAGCGTCCGCCCGGCGACGTCGGTGCGGGCCGACGGGATGCCGGTGACGACGGCGAGCGCGGGCGCGGAGTGCAGGAAGGCCGCCACATCCGACAGGGCGGGTTGGTCCGGGCTGCTGGTGCCGCTCAGCGGGAGGGCGGGGCCGAGGCGCAGTCCGGGGAAGTGCGCCTGCAGTGCGCCTGCTTGTCCGGCGAGGAAGTCGGCGGCGCTGCCGCCGCCCGCTCCGGCGGTGCGCCGCCCGCCGAAGAAGACCCGGTGGCCGGTGCCGTCGCCGAACAGGACGGAGACAGTTGCCTGGCCCGGGGTGTGGCAGGCCGTCAGGACCTGGGTCATCGCGGGGCCGGGCGGCACCTGGGTGTGGGGGCGGCCCAGACCCAGCACCTCGTGCAGCAGGGGCCGGGCGTGTCCGTCGGAGGCGGGGGTGACGTGCCAGCGGGACGGCTCGAAGGCGGTCAAGTGGCGGCGCTCCAGCAATGCGAGCATGAGTTCGGGCAGGTCTTCGGCGGCCCAGGCCGCGTCGAACGCCTCGGTGGGCCCGAGGGCGTCGGCCGTCACCGCCCCACCGGGGGTGACGGGGGGCAGGGCGGGAAGGTCGGGAAGCGCGGTCATCGGGGCCTCCGGCGGATGACGGGCGGGCAGGGCGGACGGTTCGGCGGGCGGCGCTGCCACGGGCGGGGCGATGTGGTGGGCGGCAGCGGTGCCGCGGGAGTACCGGGGGACGGGTGTACCGGGGGACGCGTGTACCGGCGTACGGGAATACCGGGGTACGGGGAGTACTGGGGTACGGGAGTACCGGCGCACGGGGCGATCGGGGTTCCCTGTCGGCGTCGTACGGATGCTTCACGTCGGCACATGACGGCGTGGGCTCAGGGGCGAAGGGTTCGGCGATGCCGGTCACGGCAGGCAGGAGCGCGGATCCACGAGCGCGTGCTGCCCCCAGCTCTACGGGCGTTGCCAGGGCGGGATCTCGTCGTACGGGGAGGTGCCCGGCGGAGCGGTGCCCGCAAGGCTGCCGGAGCCGACGGGTTCATCGGGACCGGAGAGGCCCTGCGCACTGTCAGGGCCCCCAGCGGCGCCGAGCCCACCGGCGGCGCTCGTCGCCCCTCCCCCGCCGACCGCCGGCACAGCCTGCACGCTCCCGTCGGGTCTCCCCCGGAACCATCCCCGCAGGCTCGGCCACCAGCTCGCCCCGCATGCGAGGTCCAGGCCGGGATCCGTGCTCTGCCACAGGGTGCCGAGGCGGGGCGAGAGTGCCGAGCGCAGCGGCCACACGGCGCCAGGGCCGCCGACCACGATCACCGGCGCCTCCGCGTCGCCGGCGCCGGCGCCGAGGTCCCGTACCGCCCTCTGCACCGCCAGGGTGAGACCGGCTACGGCGGGTCCGGTCCCGGGGTCCGCGATGAATTGACGTGGCGTCAATTTCAAGGGCGTGTAGAGGATGTCGGCCAGCGGCCCCGCCCAGGTCACCTGGCGGTCCGGGTCGCCGAGCCGGAGCCCGGTCGCGAACTCCTCGACGCCGTCCAGCACCGCGAGGACCAGCGGCCCGAGGACGGCCGGGGGGCAGCGGTCGAGCACGCGCCGCAGCAGTGCGCTGCGCCAGGTGCCGGTCCCGTCGGCGCGCCGCAGGGCACCCACACGGGTGATACGCCGCCCGTCCGCCGTGTCCTCCAGGCGGTACGCGCCGGTGAGACTCCAGGTATCCCCCACGGCGACGGCTACGACCGCCCGACCGCCTGGGCCGCCGGTGAGCCAGCGGCACAGCAGCGCATCCGTCGGGCCGACCGGTTCGGCCTCCGGCCAGCACTCGTCCGCCTCGCCCGGGCCGGACGGCGGGACCGCCACACACGTGCGGTAGCCGTGCAGCGCAACCGGTGGCACCTCCCCGAGGTAGCGGGTGAGGCGGCGGTGGAGTCCGGCTCGGAATTCGGGGGACCAGGCATCGCACCGCCACCCGTACAGTTCGGTGTCCGCGTCCGTGGGCCGTACCCCGACCAGCCGCTGCGCCGCGGCCTCGCTGCCCCAACGCCCTTCCGTGTCAGCCGCGTTGGGAACCGAGCGGCGCACGCCGTCCCCGACGGGGGCCGGCCGGGCGGCGGGCCCGTCGCCCTCGCGGAGCACCACCGTGGTCCGCAGATGTTGCGGGTCGATCCCGATGACTCCGACCACACCGTTCATCTCGTGTCCTCCGACATGACCGTCCCGCCGGACCGTGGTGCGGCCATCTCCGCAGCGGCTGCCGTCAGCCGCTCCGCTTGCGCCCGCAGATGGTCATGCAGCCGGTCGAGCGCGGCCGTCGGCCGGGGGTCGGTGACGGGCGCAGGCACCGGCAGCGGGGTGCAAGCCTTCGTGAACAGGCGGGTCACGGCGGGCCTTCTGGCCTCGAGGGCCCGCGCCGCGTCCTCGGCCGCGCGCAGGGCGTCGGCCTTCGCACCCTCGCGATCGCGGCCGACAGCGACTTCGGCGGCGGATACGGCCCCGGTGAACGATCCGGCGAGCGCGCCGAGGACCGTGCCGACCCCGGGCAGCAGCAGGGTGCCGAGGGCGGCCCCGAGCGCCCCGCCCGCTCCCCCGCGGGCCACCCCGAGCGGGGTGTCGGGCACGTTGAGGGTCAGCGTGCCGGGGTGGAGCGTGCGGCCGAGCGCGGTCCGTACGTCGGCGCCGGGCAGCCGGTGCTGCTCCTCCTGCGCCACCTTCGTGACGGCGGTCATGAGGTCGTCGGCGAGGGCCTTGCAGACGTGCTCGACGCGCTGGTTGAGCGAGGCGACGTACCGTCCGTCGCGGGACAGGGGGCCGCTGTCGCCCATTTCGGCGGCGACTGCGGGCCCGCAGCGCTGCACCTCGCGCCCGCGCCGCTCGAAGCATGTCGCGATGAGCCGCGCCGTCTCATCCCGCATCCGTTCGGCGCGTACCGCCGCCGCCTTCCGCTCCAGCTCGGCCCTGCGGCGCTCGCTCGCCCGGTTCTCCCGGTGCAGCCGGGTGCGCCGGTCCGCGGTCTCGTCGGCGAGCCGGTCGAGCACCAGGGCGGCTCGGTGCAGGCGTACCGCACGCACCCGCGGGTGCGTGCGCAGACCGAGGGCGTCCAGGTGCTGACGTACGTCGCTGAGGCCGAAGCCAGGCCCGCGGTCCGCGCTGCCGGATGCCGCCCGGGCCGAGACGAACACGACCACGGCGGCCGTGTCGTCGAGCGCGGCGATCCGCGCGCGGAAGTAGTCGGCGCGGCTCAGGAACCGCCCCCAGTCCGCCGTGGTGTCCTCGGGCAGAAAGGCGTTGACGACGAACAGCGCCGCGCCCGTCCCGGTGCGCTCCCGGTGTTCGCGCAGGAACTCGGTCTCACCGACCGAGAGCGGTCGCCGCGAGTCCACCACCCACACCAGCGCGTCGGCGGTATCGGCGGTCCGTACGGCCCGCTCGTGCACGGCGGTCGTGTCGTCGATGCCGGGCGAGTCGATCCAGCAGGACCCCTGCGTGGCCGGTCCGCCGTCCGTGACGGTCACGCGGACCTCACGCACGGCATGGACGGCCTCGCGGTACTCACCGTCCGCGCCGACGAGGGAGACGACACCGGAGAGCGCGGCACGCCCGAAGGCGAGTTCGACGTCGCCGTCGACGGTCTCGGCGACGGCCCGATCGCGGGGACCGCTGGTGATCCGGCAGGGCACGCCGGTCTCGGGAAAGTCGTCGGTCGGCAGGAGGTCGCGGCCCAGCAGGGCGTTGAGCAGCGTCGACTTGCCACAGCTGAAGTGCCCGCCGAACACGACGGTCGTGGCCGGCGCCTGCGCCCTCCGCACGCCCGCGAGCACCCTCCGCTGCACCTCGGTCGTGTACGCGCCACCATGCTGTTCGGCGAGTTGCCGCCGTAGCGCCGCGGGCAGATCGGGCGTGCCGATCCCGTCCCAGGGGTACGTCATCGTGCTCACCCCTGTTTGGCGACCGTGAGGGCCGCTTTGAGGGTCGCACGGTGCTCGGTGAGCTGCTCGGTAAGGGCTGCCAGCTCGGTGAGGGTCTTGGCGCGGGCGGCGCGGTCGGCCTGGTTGAGCTTGATGATGTCCTCGACGTTGCGCCGCTCTTCGTCCACGACCTTGCGGAACTCTGCCGTGACGGCCGACTCCATCGCGTCGAAGTTGCGCCGCAGCTCCTCGGCGATCTTCGGGAGCATCTCCGCCCGCATCTTCGGCAGTTGTGCCTCAGCGTCGGCCAGCACCTTCCTCCTGGCCTTCTCCACCAGTCCCGAACCGCCGACGAGGATGCTGCTCACCGCGGCCACCGCCAGCGCCACCGGCCAGAACACCGCCGTGCCCACAAGCCCCGCCACGGCCAGGACGAACCCCGCGGTCAGGCCGCCGGCCGCCGCGCCCACCGCGCCGCGCAGTCCGCCCGCGCCGCCGCCGAGGGCGCTGGGGAGATCCCCGATGAGGACCGAGCCGACCGCGGTGAGCAGCCTCTCCTTGGTGGTGACCACGCCCTTCCCGCTGGCCTCGGGGCGCCAGCCGGTCAGCTCCAGGTGGATGTCCTCCAGCTTGGCGCTGATGAGCGTCGCCTCGGCCTCGATCTCCTCGGACAGGTTCTCGAGCACCGGGCCGATGTCGTCCAGCGCCTGCCCGGACGCCCACTGCTTGACCTGGTTGTCGAGGTAGCCGCCCACCTCCTGGTAGAGCTCCGTCACCAGCTTCTTCTGCTGGAAGACCTTCAGGAGATTGTCGCCCGTGGGCGGCTGCACGGTATCGAGATGGCCGGGCAGGTCCTGGAGGATACGGGCGTGCAGCGACTGGAAGCTCGCGGACAAGGTCGCCTCCGCCTCACGGCGCGCCCGCCGGAACACCGGGGCCAGCTTGCCGGGGCGCGTGGACAGTTCGTCGAGGCGCGGCTGCACCGTCCGGTACGCGGCGAGCAGCTGCTGCTGGTCGGCGGCCACCGCGGCCCGCCGCTGCCCGATGTGCTGCTCGATGCCGTCGGCGAACCCGCCTGCCTGGGTGGCGAACTTGCCCAGGTGGATCTGGAGCCGTTCCCGCTGCAGATAGGCACCCAGATACTGCTCGAAGTCGGTGAGTCCGGAGCGTACAGCGTCCGTCTCGTCGCCTCCGTAGCGGGCCTCGCGGGCGGCCTGGGCGTCGACGAAGAAGACGCCCTGTGCGGTGAGGTCCCGCTCGGGGGTGTACTTGGGGCCGCCCAGCTCCTCGTGCACGTACCGGTTCCAGATGAACGCCCGCAGCCGTTCGTCGACGCGGCGGCCGTTCCACAGGTTCACGACGGAGAAGACGCTGGCGCCGCCGTCGACGGCCTTGGCGGCGTTCATCCGCTCGCCCTTGCCCATGGCGGCACTGGTGCTGTAGACGACGATCGCGACATCGCAGCGGCGTACGGCCTCCAGGGTGATCCCGTCGAGTTCGCCCTCGTCGTCCAGGCCCGGCGAGTCGTAGATCGTGAACCCGTCGGAGCACAGCAGTGCGGGAAAACCCATCTCGAACTGGCGTATCGGCTCGAACCGCTCCCTGTTCTCGTCCCGGTCCACGCCGAGCGCGGATTCGTTGAGATAGCGGCCGAGCGTCCAGGTCTCGCTCTTGCCGGTCTTCGACCAGGCGCGCACGTACGGCTCATCGGCGTAGCGCACCTCGGTGAGGACCGCGGTCGCCGGCAGGTCGTCCACGATCATGGGCCCCTGGTGCCCGTGCAGCTCGACCGGCCTGGTCGTGCCGCCGAGCAGGGCGTTGAGCAGGGTCGACTTACCGTTCTTGAAGCGGCCCATGATGAGGATCTTGAACGTATCAGCGCGCAGCTGCTGGCCGGTCTCCCGCAGTCCGGCCGCCGTCTCGGTCATGCTGAGCGCCTGGGCGATCCCGGTCAGTCCCACGATCGCCTCACCGGCCTTGGTCCGGGCGGCTTCGACGGCGGGGCGGAGTTTGTCACCGAGCGTGCTCTTTGCTGGCGTCTTGGGCACAGCGCTCTCGTCTGACTGCGGCATGGGGACGTTCCTTTCACGGTGAGCGGGGCACCGGCGGCGCTCGCGGTGTGCGGAGCAGGCAGGCCGGGGCCCGGGGAGAGGAGAGCGAGAACGGGCGGTCCGGCCCGTTCAGGTTCCGGTCGCCGCCCGCAGGCGGTCCCGCAGCTCGGTGACGCGTTGGCGCGGTGTGACAACGGCTGTGTCGGAGGGCGCTCCGGCCGCTTGCTGCTCGGCGCGGCGTACGGCGGCGGCGAGTTGCTGGTCGAGGGCGTCGAACGTGGCGGCGGCGTCGGTGCGGGCCGACTCCGCCGCGCCGCGCAGCCGGTCGCGGACGGTGTCGCGGATTTCTCCGACGCGCTGGGCGACGTCCCGTCGGGCCTCGGCCGCCGCTCGCCGTCCGTTCCCCTGTCCCACGAAGTGGGCGCTGGCCGCGCCGCCTGCCGCGCCGGCCGTCCCGAGCGCGAGGGTGAGCAACGGGTCGTCGCTCGTCGCGATCGCCGCGCCGACGCCGATCGCGACGGCACCCACCACAGCCCGCGACGGCCATGCGGAACGGCCGCCCTGAGCCGGGCGGTCATCGGTGGGCCGCGCCGCGCGGTCGAGCCCCTCGAAGCCGACGGCAAGGCATCCGCCGCTCAACAGCCATTCCCTGTACGGCATTTCGGCTTCCGTGACACCGTCGATCACTTCCCAGTCGAGCTCGTCGGCGAGGTGTACGAGGTCGCGGCGGTCCTCTGCTGTGCGGCGGGCGGCAAGCTCGCGCGCGGCCGCGGCCCATCTGCGCAGCTCCCGGTCCAACCGGTCGCGCACCGGCTGGGCGTGGCGCGGGTGCCGCCGGGCGTCCTCGCGCAGGGCGCTGAGCAGTTCCTGCTCCAAGACGTCCAGGGAGGCCTCCAGTTGCCGGGTCAGCGTGGCGCGGTCCTCGTCGAGCCGTTTGAGCCAGCGCCGGCGCAACTCCGCGGCCTGCGTGCGCGCCTGGGTGAGCCGGCGCGCGGCCGTCCCGGCTTCGCCGGCGGGCTGCTGGTGCTCGGCGGTGTCGGCGGCGTGTTCCATGAGGTCCAGCAGGTGCGCCGCGCGCCGGGCCTGGAGCTCGGCACCCGCCGCGCCGGGGCCGTCCGACCAGGTGGCCAGCCGGTCCGCGTCGCGGGCGAGCCGTGCGGCCAGGAACGCGGCGGGCTCGGCCGACGGGTCGGCCCACAGCAGCACCCCGTACTCGGCGAGGTCCTGTCCGGCCCAGGCGAGCGGTGCGTCGGCGAACAGAGTGCGCCAGATGCCGCGCTGGACGAGGTCGAGGTCGTCGGGGCCGGTCAGGACCTCGGCGTGGCTCAGTACGGCAAGGCCGCTGCCGGCGGGCCTGCGCACAATGGCCGCGGCGGCCTCGACGGCGGCGGGCGTGAGCAGTTCACCGCAGCGCAGCACGGCCAGGGCGCGGTTGGGGTACAGGGCGAGCCCGGCGTCGGCGTCGATGTCCTCCAGCGCGGTTACGTCGATCCGCGCCGCGCCGGGCCGTTCGGCAAGGCGGCCTCGCAGCTGCTCGGCCCCGCTGTCGCCGGCGGCGGCGAAGAGCCGTACGGCCTGGTCGTCGGCGGCGGGCAGAGCGGCGGCGAACTCCACGACGGGGCGCCAGCCGCACTCCTGGGCCAGCGCGAGCGCGTCGGCGATGGTCTGCTCGGCGGGCAGTGCCTTGTCATCGGTCATCGGGGCGCACCTCCTGCGACGGGTCGATGCCGAGCCAGCCGAAGAAGTCCGGGGCGAGCGCCGCGTACCAGGGCAGCAGTTCGGCACGGAGCACGAGCGGCAGCAGCTCACCCAGCTCGTCGCGCTCGGCGCGGGAGGCCGCCTCGCCCCCCAGGAATCGGGGGGCGGCCTGCGCCATCACCTCGTCGAACATGCGCAGTTCCTCCCGTACGGAGGCGATCGGGCGGCCGACGGGGGCCAGGGTGAGGGGGCCGGTGAGCGGGGCACCGGTGAAGCTCGCCACGGCGGTGAGGTTGTAGGTGAGCAGGGCGTGCCGTTCAGCGTCGATGACCCACCAGCGGTCGGGGGCGCCGACGATCTGCGGGCGGCCCGGCTCCCGGCGGGACGGCGCGGCGAAGGCGGCGTAACCGGGGCGTGCCCAGCGGAGGGTGGGCAGCGGAAGCGAGACCATGTGCCCGACCGGCACCTCGTCGCGGGTGAGCCGGTGCGTGGTGAACTCCTTGCGCACCCGGTCGTACGGGGTGGAACGGCCTGCGGCCGGCTGCTCGGGGCGGGAGTTGTTCACGGTGTCGTCCTCGTCGCTCGCTGATGCTGTTCTGCTGTCTCCGCCACATCCGTGGCCGCGCCGATCGTGTCACCGCGCCCGGTGCCGACCAGATCCGTGACGACGGCGAGCCCCCCGGCCTCCAGCCAGCCGGACGCCAGGTCGGCGGCGCTGACGAAGCGGGCTTCCTGGCCGGTGCCGCTGTCGTTGATGTAGAACCCCTGGATCCCCCCGGTGGCCGGGGCCCTGGCGACACCGGTGACCTGCACGGCATGGTTGGCCTGCCCGTAGTCCCAGTAGTCGGCGTCGTTCCACAGCACGCCGGCGTTCGCGGCGATGATCGCGGCGCGGCCCTCTTCGAGCATCGCCGCGAGCTCCTCCAGGGAGCGGTACTCCATGACGGCCGCGGGCACCCCGAGATCACTGAGGATGCGGGCCTGCTGCTCCATGGTGGTGCCACCGCACTCCGCGGCGACGTCGGAGACATGGCACAGGCCGTTGCGGACCGCGTGGTCGACCACGTCGTGCTCGGTGACCTCGATGCCGAACCAGCGCAGTACGCCCTCACAGGCGCACAGCCCGCAGGTGCCGAGGAAGCCGTAGCCGTTCTGGCCCTGGCGGTGTCCCGACGCGGCGGCGCCCTCCACATCACCGATGACCAGCGTCTCGCTGCCGTCCGGCAGGGTGTCCAGGTGACGCGGGACATCGCCGTCACGGACGAAAGCCACCTCGGGGCCACCTGGGGTGTCGGCCTCCCACAGGCGGGCCGGGATGCCCGTTTCCATGTGCTCCTCCCATCGGCCGGAAGAATCACTTGTTCAGACCCGAACGAGCTGCCCGCCTTACACATATGACGATCCATCAGAAAATTCGGCGCGCCCCGTAGCGAACCTGCTTGTGGAACGCGAGGTGGCGGACTACTCCAGGAGCCTGAGGTGCGCGACAACCTTCCCGCAGGCGCCCCGCAGGGCGCTGCGCCAGCCTCGCGCCCGGTAGCCGGGCTGCTCGCGCAGCACCAGGGCACGGAAGGCCGCCTCCTCCGCGGGGCTCAGCGGGTCGGCCGCCTGCGCGGCCGCCGCCGCGCAGGCCGCGGCGAGCGCCTCGGCCCCACCGAACCGCTCGGGCCGGCCCAGCAGAAGGAACACACGGAGCTTGGGCACGGCCCGGGTGTGTGCCACGGCGCAGCTGACGGCGCCTACCCCGAGCCGTTCGGCGAGCCGCTCCCAGCCGTCATCGGGGCGGACCAGGCGGTGCCGCACCACCTCGTACTCCAACTCCCCGAGCACACCGGCGCGTCGGGCCTCCAGGACCGCATCGCCGATCCACGAGGTGTCGGCGCAAGGAGTGTCCGAGTCGGCGACGAGCAGGGCCGCGGCCGCGTCGTCCCACCCGGCCTGCCGCGCCCGCTCGTTGGCGGCCTCGCCCGCCATCCGGGCCGCCTCGCGCCGGGCTATCGCCATCACCCAGGTCAGGAACTGGGCATCGCCCCGGAAGGCCGGATACCCGCGCCAGGCCCGCAGGGCCACCCGCTGTAACAGATCCTCGGCATCCTGCCTGCTGCGTGTGGCCCGACGGCAGTACGCCCCGACCACCAGCCGCGCCTCACTCCAGGCCACGGCGAACTCCCGCTGCGAAACCGCCCTTGCCGGCATCGCCCACCCCCACGCGCCCCGCTTCTCGCGAGCAGCAGAGTGCCGTAAACGCATATGCGTAGGAAATGGTTCCGCAGAGTATTCTCGGAAATTGGCCGCGCACGTGAGCCTCCCTCACATTTACTCGACCATGCGTTCCATCCGGAATCCAGGGAAAGAGAACGTCCGTTCGCATAATCGCCACGCCAGGAAAGGCCACGGCCTTGCCCAACGTAGTCCCGACCGCTTATGCCGCGCCGTCCACCGGCGCCTGATGGGTTGCCCGGTGCCTGGCATGATCAACGTGTGACCAGTGAATCCATGCAGCCCGGCCGCCGCACAAGGTACGTCCTGTTCGATGTCGATGGCACGTTGATCGACGCCCTGGAGAACCAGCGCCGGGTGTGGCGAGCGTGGGCGGAGCGCTACGGACTGGACCCGGACGAGGTCTACAGGGTGGCCCTGCGGACCAGACCCACCGAAACCTTCGCGCAGGTCGCCGCCTGCCACGATCCGCACGAGTGCCTGGCCGCGCTGCACGAGCTGGAGGACGAGGACGTCCGATCCGGCTGCTACGCGGCCTTCGATGGTGCGGCGGAGGTGCTGCGCGGCCTGCCGCCGGGTTCCTGGGCGCTGGTGACCTCGAACTACGAGCACCGGGTGCGCGGCCGTTTCCTGCGGACGGGCCTGCCGGTACCGGGCCTGATCGTGGACGCAGCCGCTGTCGAGGAGGGCAAGCCCTCTCCCGTTCCGTATCTGCGGGCCGCTGCCCGACTGGGTGCCGAGCCGGGAGACTGCCTTGTCATCGAGGACGCCCCGTCCGGAGTGCGGTCCGGGCTGCGTGCCGGTATGACGGTGTGGGGCGTGAACTCCGCTACCGCGGTGGAGGGCGTGCACCGCCACTTCAAGAGCCTGCGCGAAGCAGTCCCGCACATCCTGGACTTCGCGTCCGAATCCCGCGGAAACACCGTGGCCTGAGCCCGTCCGCCGACACCGGGCAGGGTTGTGGTGGGGCGGTCGCGCCGACAGGGTGCCCCGTATGTGTTCGTTCGCACGAGCGCGGGGCACCCCGTCGATCCGGTTGGAGAGTCAGTTCTCCTCGGTTTCGAAAGTGCGCAGCAAATCGGCGGCGACGCTCACGGCAATTGTCGCGGGTTCCTTGCCGGTGATGTCGGCCAGCCCGATCGGAGTCTTGATCCGATCGATGGTGGCCTCGTCGTGACCGCCCTCGGTGGAAAGGCGTTTGCGGAACCGCACCCACTTGGCCGCCGACCCGATCAGCCCGATGGAGCCGAGATGGGTCGTGCGCAAGGCGGCGTCGCACAGAGCGGCGTCCTCGGCATGATCATGGGTCATGATCAGGATGTGGGTGCCGCGCGGCAACTCCTCCAGCACCTCCTCGGGCAACAGCGGCGTATGGTGCACGTGCACCTGCGCCACCGCGTCTGCCAGCACGTCGAGCCGCTCCTTGGTGAGGATGTCGGCGCGCGTGTCGATCAGATGGAGGTCGAGGTCCTGACGTGCCAGGATGCGCGCCAGTTCCAGCCCGACGTGCCCGACGCCGAAGATCGCCACCGCTCGTACCACCGGCAGCGGTTCGAGCAGCACCGAGACCGTACCGCCGCAGCACTGCACGCCGTGCTGGTTGGTCACCTTGTCGTTCAGGGCGAAATCGATCAGCTCCGGCTCCGGCTTGGACGCGGCGATGATCTCCCGAGCGCGGTCGATCGCGACGGCCTCGACATTGCCGCCACCGATCGAGCCCCACGTCTCGGTCTGCCCTACGACGAGTTTCGCACCGGCGTCGCGCGGGGCATGGCCGCGCACGGTCGCGACGGTCACCAGCACGCCGGCCTCCCGGCGTGCCCGCAACCGTGCGACCGCGGCGACCCACGTCATGTCAGGCACCGCTCAGCGCTTCTGCGTCGGTTCGGATCTTGCCGTTGGCGGCATTTCCGTTCATGGCGTGGCCGTTGGCGGCAGACCCGTTCACGGCGTGACCGTTCGGCGAGGTGTCACCCTGCCGAGCCGCCTGGATCGCCCAGTACACCGCCTCCGGCGTCGCGGGCGAGGCCAGATCGACGCTGACCCCGCTCGGCCCGAACGCCGCGGCGGCCTGCCGCAACGCCTCGCGCACCGAGAACGCCAGCATCAGCGGAGGCTCACCCACCGCCTTGGACCCGTAGACCGCGCCCTCCTCGGTGGCGTTCTCCAGGAGCGTGACGTTGAACTCCTCGGGCATCTCCGAGAAGCTCGGCAGCTTGTAGGTGCTCGCGGCCTGGGTCTGCAGCCGACCGCGGTTCGGGCCGTCGCTGGTGTCCCAGCGCAGGTCCTCGAGCGTCAGCCAGCCCGCGCCCTGCACGAAGCCGCCCTCGACCTGACCGATGTCGATCATCGGCGAGAGGCTGTCGCCGACGTCGTGGACGATGTCCACGCGGCGAATCCGGTACGCGCCGGTGAAGCCGTCGACCTCCACCTCGGTCGCCGCGGCGCCGTGGGCGAAGTACTTGAACGGCGAGCCCCGGAACGTCTTCGCGTCCCAGTGCAGCCCCTCGGTCCGGTAGAAGCCGGACGCCGACAGCTGCACTCGCTGGAAGTACGCGGTGTGCACCAGGTCGTCCCAGGCCAGCTCCTTGTCGCTGCCCAGGGCACGCGCGACGCCCTCGACGATGCGCACGTCCGAGGCGTTCGCACCCAGCTGGCTGGCGGCCACCTGCAGCAGTCGCCCGCGCAACTGCTCACAGGCGTTCTTGATCGCCCCACCGTTGAGGTCCGCACCGGAACTGGCGGCGGTGGCGGAGGTGTTGGGCACCTTGTCGGTACGCGTCGGGGCGAGGCGCACCTTGTGCAGCGGGATGCCCAGCGTGGTCGCGGCCACCTGCATCATCTTGGTGTGCAGGCCCTGGCCCATCTCGGTGCCGCCGTGGTTGATCAGGACCGAGCCGTCCTTGTAGATCAGCACCAGCGCGCCGCCCTGGTTGAAGGCGGTGAGGTTGAACGAGATGCCGAACTTGATGCCGGTGATCGCGAGGGCCCGCTTGGTGTTCGGGTGCGCGGCGTTGAAGGCCGCGATCTCGCGCTTGCGGTCGGCGATGCCGGCGTCGTCCTGCACCTGCTGCCAGATCTTGGAGATCCGCTCGGCCTGCGTGACCGGCTGTCCGTACGGCGTCGTCTGGCCCTGGCCCGGCTGGTAGAAGTTGCGTTCCCGCAGCTCCATGGGGTCCAGGCCGAGCTGCGGCGCGCAGCGGCCCAGGATGTCCTCGATCACCAGCATGCCCTGCGGTCCGCCGAAGCCGCGGAAGGCGGTGTTGGAGACCGTGTTGGTCTTGGCGATGCGACCGGCGACGCGCGCGTTGGGGATCCAGTACGTGTTGTCGATGTGGCACAGCGCGCGGGCCAGGACCGGCTCGGACAGGTCCAGGCTCCAGCCGCCGTCCGCGACCAGGGTGGCGTCCAGGGCCTGGATGCGGCCGTCCGCGTCGAAGCCGATCTTCCACGTGGCGTGGAACCCGTGCCGCTTGCCGGACATGGTCAGGTCCTGGGTCCGGTTGAGCCGGAACCGGACCGGCCGACCGGTCAGCTTGGCGCCGAGCGCGGCGACGGCCGCGAACCCGTGCGGCTGCATCTCCTTGCCGCCGAAGCCGCCGCCCATCCGCAGGCACTGCACGGTCACCTCGTGGGCGGGCACACCGAGCACGTGCGAGACGATTTCCTGGGTCTCCGACGGGTGCTGGGTGCTGCTCTGGATGAACACCTGCCCGTTCTCGTCGACCTGGGCCAGCGCCGCGTGCGTCTCGAGGTAGAAGTGCTCCTGACCGGAGAACTGGAACTCGCCGGTGAACACGTGCGCGGAGTCTGCGAAGCCGGCGTCGATGTCGCCGTGCACCATCAGGGGCTGGGCGCCGTGATAGCTGCCCGCCGCGATGGCCTCCTCCAGCGTGACCAGGGAGGGCAGTTCCTCGAGTTCCACCTCGACGGCCGCCGCACCGAGCCGGGCCGCCTCCAGGGTCTCGCCGAGCACCCAGGCGACCGCGTGGCCGTGGAACATGACCTCGTCGGGGAACAGCGGCTCGTCGTGCTTCATGCCGGCGTCGTTGACGCCGGGCACGTCGGCACCGGTCAGCACGCGGACCACGCCGGGCACGGCGAGCGCGGGCTCGGTGCGCAGCGCGGTGATCCGGCCGCGGGCCTTCATGACCTGGACCGGGTACGCGTGCAGCACGTCCTTGGTCCGCTGGACCAGGTCGTCGGTGTAGAGCGCGGTGCCGGTGACGTGCTGGAAGGCACTCTCGTGCGGCATCGAGACGCCGACGACGGGCTTCTCGGGGCGCTCGGACAGATGACTCATGACGACACCGCCTCGGTGGTCTGCGCGTACAGCTTGAGCAGGCTCTGGCCCAGCATCGCGGAACGGTAGAGGGAGCTGGCGCGATGGTCGTCCATCGGCGTGCCCTCGCCCCGCAGCACCCGGGCCGCGGCCTCGACGGTCTCCGCCGACCACGGCTTGCCCTCCAGGGCCGCCTCGGTGGCGAGGCCGCGGATCGGGGTGGCGGCCACGCCGCCCAAGCCGATGCGTGCCTTGCGGACGGTCCCGTCCTCGATGTCGAGCGCGAAAGCGACCGCCACGCTGGAGATGTCGTCGAAGCGCCGCTTGGCGATCTTGTGGAAGGCCGTGACCGGCGACAGCGGCAGCGGGATGCGCACCGCGCGGATCAGCTCGCCGGGACGGCGCACGCTCTGCCGGTAGCCGGTGAAGTACTCCGCGAGCGGGACCACGCGCTCACCGTCGGCGTCGGCGAGCACCAGCGACGCCTCCAGCGCGAGCAGTACCGGCGGGCTGTCACCGATCGGGGAGCCGGTACCCAGGTTGCCGCCGAGGGTCCCACTGTTGCGGATGAGCCGGGATGCGAACTGCGGGAACAGCTCTGCAAGGAGCGGGACTTCGCCGTCGAGGCGACGTTCGATCTCGGTGAGCGTCACCGCCGCCCCGATCTCGATGTGGTCGGATTCGACGCGCAGCTCCCGCAGTTCGGGCAGCCGGTCGATGGCGACCACGCAATCCGCCCGGCGGGAACGGATGTTCACCTCGACGCCATAGTCGGTGGAGCCGGCGACCACCACCGCGTCGGGTCGCTCGCGCAGCAGCTGCAGCGTTTCGGCCAGGGTTTCCTTCCGCAGGAACGCGCTGCCGTCCTGGGTGTACTCGGTGGCGACCGGTGCGGGCGGGGCCTGCTCGCGACGCTGTGCCAGCGGATCCTCGTCCGTGGGCTCACCGACGGCGAACGCGGCATCGCGGATCGGGCGGTAGCCGGTACAGCGGCACAGGTTTCCGCTCAGCGCGTGCAGGTCGAAACCATTCGGACCGTGCTCGTGGTCGGTGCTGCCGGCCGAGTCCGAGTCCGATTCCGCGTGCGCACAGCGGTCGGGCCGGTAGTACTCGGAGGCCATGCTGCAGATGAATCCCGGCGTGCAGTAACCGCACTGGGATCCGCCGCGGACCGCCATCTCCTCCTGCACCGGGTGCAGGGTGGGCGCCGTGCCGGGTTCGCCGGGGGTGGCGAGGCCCTCGGAGGTGATGACCTCCTGACCGTCGAGCGCCGCGGCCGGGATCAGGCAGGCGTTGACCGCCACCCAGTCGGTGGGCTTGTTCACCCCGGGCCGGGCCACCAGGACCGAACAGGCGCCGCACTCACCCTCGGCGCAGCCCTCCTTGGTGCCGGTGAGGCCACGCTCGCGCAGAAAGTCCAGCGCTGTGGTGTGGGGCGCAGCCGGTGAAATCGGTGTTTCTTTCCCGTTGACCGTGATCCGCGCCGCTACCATGACGGGCCTTCGTTCCGGTTAGAGATCTGTCGATTCATCATGTTGGCCAATTTCAGGCAGCTTTCTGTGTTCAGACGCGCCACGCGAGAGAAGGGGGCGCAAAGCGGCACGCAACAGCGACATGCTGGAAGATGATGACGGGAAACCCGGAATGTGCCACGGACGGGCACATCAGAACGGCGTGCTCAGCAGCCGTGCGCGATCCGACCCGGAACCCAGACGGTGCACTGGGCGAGGCGACCGAGATCAGAGCTGGTGTACATCCGCTGGTCGCCTCCTTTCGGTAGTTACGGGTCGACAGCTACCGCAAATTAGCGGCTGGGGCCACACAGGTCAAGAGGTCGGCGCATGGCACCCGACCCCAGGCCGCATCCGTCAGCTCACGACGACCCACCCGATCGGTTCTCAGGCAGGTCCTGGGCGCCGGTGTCGCCCGGAACAACCTGCTCCGTCCAGATGATCTTGCCGGTGGTCGTGTAGCGAGTGCCCCACCGGTGGGCGAGCTGGGCGACGATCAGCAGGCCCCGCCCTCCCTCGTCGGTGGTCCGGGCATGGCGCAGGCGCGGCGAGGTGCTGCTGGCGTCGGAGACTTCGCAGATCAGGGCCCGGTCGCGGATCAGGCGGAGACAGATCGGTCCGGTCGCGTGGCGGATGGCGTTGGTGACCAGTTCGCTGACGATGAGCTCCGTGGTGAACGTCAGATCGGCGATGCCCCACTCGGTCAGCTGCTGGACGGCGAGCGTGCGGGCGTGCGCGACAGCGGCCGGATCGCTGGGCAGGTCCCAGGTGGCGACCCGGTCCGCGGCCAGGACACGGGTCCGGGCGATGAGCAGGGCCGCATCGTCGGCCGGCTGGTCGGCCAGCAGATCATCGATCACCCTGCGGCCGGTCTCCTCCAGTGTCGGCCGGGGCATCGCGAGGACATCGCCCAGTCGGGAGAGCCCGACGTCGATGTCCTGGTCGAAGGACTCGATGAGGCCGTCGGTGTAGAGCGCGATGAGGCTGCCCTCGGCCAGCTCCAGTTCGACGGACTGGAAGGGGAGGTATCCGAGGCCGAGCGGCGGTCCGGCCGGCAGGTCCAGGATGTCGGCGCCGCCGTCCGGAGCGACGATCACCGGCGGGAGGTGACCGGCCCGGGCCAGCGTGCACCGCCTGCTGACCGGGTCGTAGACGGCGTACAGGCAGGTGGCGCCCATGAACGCGGTGCCCGCGGCCCCATCCTCGGCAGCCGCCGACTCATCACTGCCGTGCGCCTCCATGAGGCCGATGACCAGGTCATCCAGATGGGCCAGCAATTCGTCCGGGGAGAGATCGAGATTGGCGAGGGTGCGTACCGCTGTGCGCAGGCGCCCCATGGTCGCCGCCGCGTTGATGCCGTGCCCGGCCACGTCCCCGACGACCAGCGCGACGCGCGCCCCGGAGAGCGGAATCACGTCGAACCAGTCGCCGCCCACACCGCTGGGGACATCCGCGGGGAGGTACCAGGACGCCACCTTGAGGGCGGACCCTCCCGTCAGGTCCTGCGGCAGCAGGTAGCGCTGCATGGATCGGGCCGCTGTGCGCTCGCGGGTGAAACGGCGGGCGTTGTCGATGCACACCGCCGCGCGGGAGACGAGTTCCTCGGCGAGACGTACGTCGTCCTCCTCGAAGGGGCCCAGCCGCCGCGACCGAGCGAACGTCGCCGCGCCCAAGGTGACACCGCGGGCCCGCACCGGGACCACCATCACCGAGCGGAAGTCGTAATCGCGGAAGGAGGCGCCAAGCGACTCGTCCTCGGTCACCCATGGGCTGGCGGTGCGGTCCAGGTTCCGTTCCACGAGGGTCCTGCTCTCCAGCAGGCACCGGGTCACGGGCGACGAGGAGGCACGCCGAACCGTCTCCCCCACGGCCAGCGACGCCTCGGGGCATCCCTCACGCACCGACTGCTGCCCCGCGCGCCGGATCACGGGTGACATCCCGACGGGACCGGGTGCCGGTTCCTCGCCCCGCATGACCGAGTCCAGCAGGTCGACGGCGACGAAGTCGGCTACGGCCGGCACGGCGTCGTCGGCCAGTTCCTGCGCGGTCCGCGTCACGTCCAGGGTGCTGCCGATGCGGGTGGCGGCGTCGTTGAGCAGCGCCAGGCGTTCCTGGGCCCGCCAGCGCTCGGTGACGTCGATGACCATGTACCAGATCCCCACGTTCCGGCTGTGGCGGTCCTTCATGGCGAAGAAGGAGGCGGAGATCGCACGGCTGCTGCCGGAGTCCGTCTGGCTGGGGCCGCGGTATTCGTAGTCCATCACCGGATCCCCGGTCCGCAGGACCGTCCGCATCATCTCCTCGAAGGCATCGGCCTCCGCCTGGGGCAGCACTTCCGCCATCCGCCGTCCCAGCCGACGTTCGAGGGGGATCTCGCGGTCCAGGGGCTCGTTCACCCAGACGTACCGCAGATCCGTGTCGAGGACGGCGATGCCGACCGGGGCATGGGCGAGGAAGGGCGTGAGCATCAGCCGGCTCACCCCGCCGCCCGGCATCCGCCAGAAGGCCCGTTTCGGGGGCCGGCCGACGAACCTGCCGAACACGAGCGCTGCGGTCGTGGCGACCAGGACGCCCGGGACCATTTCGTAGATGCCCGATGCGAAGGGGCCGAGCCGCGGATTGATCTGCTTCCACAGCAGCACCGTGGCCGCACCCGACACGATCCCGGCCATGGCCCCCGCCCAGGTCATGCGCGGCCAGTACAGCGAGAGAAGGACGACCGGGCCGAAGGCGGCTCCGAATCCCGCCCAGGCGTAGGCGACGATGCCCAGCAGCCCACCGCCCCTGAGCGCGATCACGAAGGCCACCAGGGTCACGGAGATGACGGCGGCGCGGCCGACCCACACCAGGGCCCGGTCCGAGGCGCGCCGGTGGAGGAACGCCCGGTAGAAGTCCTCCGTGAGAGCGACGGACGACACGAGGAGCTGACTGTCGGCGGTCGAGATGATCGCGGCCAGTACGGCGATCAGCATCACTCCGGCACCCCAGGGATTGAGCAGTGCACGGCTCAAGCTGATGTACACCGTCTGCGGGTCGCGGAGCGGAGTGCCGGTCTGCGCGATGCCCACCAGACCGACGAGCGTGGCGCCGGCGAGCACGACGATGACCCACCCGGTTTCGATGCGGCGGGCCGCGGGGATGGCGCCGGTGCTGCGGATGCCCATGAAGCGGGCCAGGATGTGCGGCTGACCGAAATAGCCGAGGCCCCAGGCGAGCAGCGAGATGATCGCGACGGCGCCGAGGGATCCGCCCGCCGACCACCGTCCGTCCGTGAAGTCGACCTTGGCACCCATGTCGAGCAGGTCGGGTGTCTTGCTGTTGAGGGTGTCGCGCAGCGCACCGAAGCCGCCCAGCGCCCCGATGCCGACGACGGGGAGCGCGAGCAGGGCGAGGAACATCAGCGTGGCCTGCATCACGTGGGTCAGGCTCACGGCGAGGAAGCCGCCCAGGCACGAGTAGATGACGATCACCAGGGCGGTCAGGGTCACTCCGAGCCCGAATCCGACGTCGAAGATGTGCCCGAACAGGAGTCCGCCGGCCACGAGCCCGCTGGCGACGTAGACGGTGAAGAACACGAGAGTGACCGCCGCCGAGACCATCCGGAGCATCCGGGTGCGGTCCTCGAACCGCTCCTCCAGATAGGCGGACAGACTGACGGCGTTCCCTGCGCGCTCGGTGTAGGTGCGCAGTCTCGGCGCGACGAACAGCCAGTTCAGGTAGGTGCCCAGTATCAGGCCCACCGCGATCCAGCTGGCGCCGACACCGGCCGCGTACACCGCTCCGGGAAACGCGAGGAACAGCCAGCCGGACATGTCGCTGGCCCCTGCGGACAGGGCGGCGACGAACGCGCTGAGCCTGCGGCCCCCCAGCGCGAAGTCGGCGAAGGTGCGAGTGCGGCTGTAGGCCCAGACTCCTGTCCCGATCATGACGGCCACATACACGAGGAATGTGGCCACGATCGGCGCACTCAAGTCGAACATGCTGCCCTCGCCTGCGAGGTTTCAGGGCACGGGCGCGAGCGCCGCACGCCTTTTGCTCGAGCTCCTATTACACAAATGTACAGATTTCGCCCACCGTGAGCCGACAGGACCGCTCGCGCCGGGGCAGGAATGGGCACTGCGGGAGCCTGCCCCATCGGGACCCGGGCAGCTGTTCATCGACACCAGGCCCACCCCGGTCACGTACTCCAAGAGGGTCCGCTGGTGAGCGAGCGGAGCTCGTGGATCACGTCGGCGCCGGAGGGCGCGTGTTCCGGGTCCACCAGCCACTGCAGCATCAGCCCGGACAGCAGCGCGAGCGGCACCGAGCCGCCGAGTCCCTCCCGTCCCTGGCGCTGCCCTTCGGCGAGGTGCGCGCGTACTTCCGGTGAGCGCTCGGCCTGCACGGCGGCCTCGAGTTGAGCCACCCACAAAGGCCGGTGCGTGGTGAAGCTGTCGATCAGCGCCTGCCAGCGCTCTTCCGGCTTGTCCGCCGGGGTGCGTGAGCGCAGTTCTTCGTCTAGTTCGTCCACCGCTTGCACCAGGGCCTGGGTGAGCAGGGCGTCCTTGGAGCCGAAGTGGTAGCCGATGGCGGCATGGCTGACTCCGGCGGCCGAGGCGATATCCCGGACGGTGGTGCGGGCCCAGCCGCGTTCGATCAGGCACTGCTTGGCCCCGGCCAGCAGATCGTCTCGGTTTCCCATGGCGTACAGCATAGCGGAGTCTTGTCCGAATGGTTCATCCAAATGGATTGACCAAATGGTCAAACTCTGGCTACGGTGCTGTCCATGACGAAGACGAAGGTCCTGATCTCGGGTGCCAGCGTGGCCGGCCCGGCCCTTGCCCACTTCCTGCACCGCGACGGCTACGAGGTGACCGTGGTCGAACGCGCGCCGGCCCTCCGGGAGGCCGGGTATGCCGTCGACTTCCGCGGCGCAGTCTTCGACGTGCTGGAGGAAATGGGCGTCCTTGACGAGGTCCGCAGGCACGACACGAAGATGCGCGGCACCACGCTGCTGGACGAGACGGGCACCGAGACCGGACGCCTTCCCGCCGAGGTATTCGCCGGTGAACTCGAGGTGCCCAAGGAGGAACTGACCCGGATTCTGCACCGGCTTACCGCGGCCGACGTGGAGTACGTCTTCGACGACTCGATCAGCGCACTCAGCCAGGACGACACCGGCGTCATGGTCGAGTTCGAGCGAGCCCCCACCCGGCGCTTCGACCTCGTCGTCGGAGCGGACGGCATCTACTCGAAGGTGCGCCAACTCGCCTTCGGCCCGCACGCCGACGCCATACAGCACTTAGGCATGTCCGGCGCCGGGTTCACCGCCGCCAACCACCTCGGCCTCGACCACAGCGGTGTACTGAGGCAGACCAAGGGCACGGCGATCTACGCCTTCAGCGCGGCCGACCCCGACAGAATGACGGTCAGCCTGTCCTTCGCCACCGCCTCGCCCGTACTGGACCGGCGCGGCCGGGCGGAGCAGGAGCGGGCAGTGCGGGAGGCGTTCGCCGGGCACGGCTGGGAGACACCCCGCCTGCTGGCTGCGATGACGGCGGCGGACGACTTCTACTTCACCTCTGCCTGCCAGATCCACCTGGGCACGTGGTCGCACGGCCGGATCGTGCTGGTCGGCGACGCGGGATACTGTGCCGCACCCACCAGCGGCATGGGCACTTCACAGGCCCTCATCGGTGCGCGCACGCTGGCCCGGCACCTGGCCGTGGCGGCCGGCGATCACCGAACGGCGTTCGCCTCGTACGAGGCGGAAATACGCCCCTACGTCACCGAGAACCAGGCGAAGGGCCGGGAGGGCGCGGCGATGTTCGGCAGTTGAGGCATGCCGGCAGGCACCAGTAACAGAGAACCGAGCGACTGCGCTGCAAGTAATGAGGTGGGGCGTCACTGAGGGCCGGGATGGCGAACGAGGCCATTTTTGATAATCGTTACGTTTGTCAGGCTATAAAGTCGCTGTAAACCTCTGGGGTTGGGAGAGGGCACGGGAGTACGGTTCCGGCGCTCGGCAGTAGGAGATCAAGTGCGGCCGTAGGGGCGGCCGCGTCTTACGCCGAAGAAGCCGGAGACAGTCCATGCGTGTGTATTCCGCGCGGCGCAGACCGCGCCGCGGGGCGGAGAGCGCCGGCAGAAGGACACTCGCCGCCGCAGCCGCCGCACTCCTGATAGCGGGGACGGGACCCGTCGCCGCGTTCGGGGCGAATGACACGGACTCCAGCCGCCATGACGTGGCGGGCGAGGAGTCCCATGAACTGATGGAGTCCCTCGACGCGTTCAACGAGCCGAGGCTCTCCCCCAGCGGTCAGATCGCGCAGGGTGCGTACGCCGGCGCCTGGGCGCACATCAAGAACATGCCGGTCGCGGCCGGAAGTTGGTCCGAGGTCACCACCTCCCCGTACAACGAGGACGCACTGCACTACCGCGACCGGTCCGCCTCCAACTCCGGTGGCGGCGCCGGCCACTCGGCGGGCCGGATCGCCGCCCTGGCAACCGATCCGACGCACCAGGGCGTGGTCTACGCGGGCGCCGCGGGCGGCGGTGTGTTCCGCTCCAGCGACGACGGCAGAACCTGGACGCCGATCGCCGACCGGCTGCCCGCCCTGTCCGTGGGCGCCCTCGCGGTCGCGCCCGACGGCGCGCTGTGGCTGGCCACCGGCGAGGCGACCACCGCCTCCGACAACTACCTGGGCAGCGGCGTCTACCGGCTCGCGGACCCGGTCGCCGACACCTTCAGCGAGAGCGACAAGGTGGGCGGCTCCGAGCTGGACTCAGCCTCCATCCACACCGTCACCTTCGACAAGGCCGCCGGTTACGTCTTCGCGGCCTCCTCGCACGGCGTCTTCCGGCGGGCGCTGTCGGCCGGGCAGTCCACCGCCTGGACGAAGGTCCTCGCCCCGTGCGCGGGCGTCGGCATCAGCGGCGTGAGCTGCGGAGTGGACAGCCACTACGCGGACATCGCCAACGACATCGCCGTACAGCCCGGCAGCGACGGCAAGAAGCTGCTGGCCAACGTGGCCTGGCGCAGCGGCGCCGACTACAACGGCTTCTACTACTCCGCCGACGCGGGCGCCACCTGGAGGCGTGCCAACCCGACGGGTGCGATCAACCCCGCCGAGATCGGCAACGCCGCCTTCGCCTACGCGGGCGACGGCAGCAAGCTGTACGTCTCGATGGAGTCCCCGAAGCTCCTCAACAAGTCCTCCGGCTCCGGCGTGTACTCGGTCCTCGCCGGCGTGTATGTCAGCCAGAGCGGCGACGCCGGCGGCTCGTTCAAGCAGATCGCGACCTCCTCGTCACTGTCGACGACCGGCTCCGCGATGAAGGTCAACGAGATCGGCAGCGGGTACCAGCCCGGCTCCCAGGCGTGGTACGACCAGGTCATCGCGGTCGACCCGACCGACCCGAACCACGTCTACCTGGGCCTTGAGGAGATGTTCGAGTCCCGGAACGGCGGCGCCACCTGGAAGGCGATCGGCCGCTACTGGAACTTCGGCATGCCGTGCTACAGCTACGACCCGGCGCAGAACACCTGCGACGGCGACGTGATGCACTCCGACCAGCACGCACTGGCCTTCTCGCAGTGGAAGGGCGGCGCGCCGGAGGTGTTCGTCGGCAACGACGGCGGTGCCTACGCCCGCCCCACCACACAGACCGTCCCCGGCTGGCGCAACCTCAACGAATCCGGCACCCTGCGCAACCTCCAGTACTACTCGGTGCGTGCGGGCAGGATGACCGACGGCAGCGGCGAGGCCGTCTGGGGCGGCCTGCAGGACAATGGCGTTTCGCTGCTCGCGCCCAAGGGCGCCACGTACCAGGGGCAGCAGCTCAACCCGAACGGCGAGATGGTCTCCCCGTTCGGCGGTGACGGCGGCGACCAACTGGTCAACCCCGCCAATGGCTGCCAGACGGTCGGCGAGTACGTCGACCTCGCGCTGCAGATCACGAACAATTGCGGCTACACCGCCAGCGACGACGGCTCCGAGGACGTGATCACCGACATCGCGCCCGGCGACCCCGGAGCCCGCTTCATCGCCCCGTTCAGCGCGGACGAGACCGACCCGAACGGCCTGTGGGTCGCGGGCGGCCAGTACGTCTGGGGCAACACCAAGACCTGGAGCAGCACCTCCGGCGCCGACTGGACCAAGCTGTACGACCTGGGCGCCGGCCACTCCGCCTCGGCCGTCGCCAGCCGCAACCACGTGACGTGGGCGGCCTGGTGCGGCCCCTGCTCGAAGGTCGACGGCACCTTCGGACGAGGCATCGCCACCGACTACGGCGGCACCTGGCACCAGGTGAACCTGCCCGCCGCCTTCCCGAACCGCTACGTCTCCGGCCTGACCATCGACCCGTCCGACGCCTCCGGCAAGACGGTCTACGCGGTGATCAACGGCTTCTCGCGGCACTGGAACGAGGGCCCCGGCGCCGGCTACGGCCACGTCTGGAAGACCACCGACGGCGGCACGAGCTGGACGGACGTCAGCGGTGCCCCCGCGGCCACGGACTCCTTCCCGGACGCCCCGGCCAACGCGGCGCTGATCACCAAGAACGGCACCCTCGTGGTCGCCACCGACCTGGGCGTGTTCACCAGCACCTCAGCGAGCCACTGGGCGCGCCTGGGCACCAACCTGCCCACCTCCCCGGCGGTCTACCTCTCGCCCAGCCCCGACGGCAGCCAGGTGTACGTGGCCACGCACGGCCGCGGCATCTGGAAGGCGTCGACGCCGTAACGCCACACCCCGCCCCTCCACGCCGTAGCCGACGTCGCCGGGAGCGGCGCTGAGGCCCCGGACCGCTCATGGCCCGGGGCCTCAGCCGACTACCCGCCTCCTCCACATCGGCGTGCAAGCCGCGGTACGCATGGATCAGCGCCGAGGCGGAGTAATGGGCGATACCGATGCGGGACAGGCCGTTGGTGACGGCCGTTCCATGTCCCGGTCCAGGGCCGTGGTGAAACACCACGCCGGTGCGCTTGCCACTCGTTCCGACCCCCGCCGAGCCGCCGAACCACCGATTGGGCAGCCAGCACGGGGGAGACCGACTCGGTTGATCAGCCCGCCTCAGGCCGAGGGCAGCCCGATGCGTCCAGCCGGACGACTGCCGACCGTCTTCACTCCTCGCTGCGACCGCCCAAGAGACCGCTCACCTGTTGACGGACGACCTCCCACGCGACGGCCGGCAGGTCACCGAGGGAGGTGCCGCCCAATGCCCCAAGGGCCTCTTCCGCGTCGGCGCGCCGGACGGTATCGGCGCTGAGCACGTCGTAGCCGTACCGCACGGCAACACGAAGACGGTCACCTTCCCCGTCATCGGCGTGTAGCGCCGAGGCGACCACCAGGGGCGGCGGCCCGCCTGCCTCGGCGGCCAGTTTGCGGTAGGCGCAGGCGATCGGCTCACACCAGCAGAGGCTGAGGAGAACGGGGCGCTTGGCCACGACTTCGGCCAGGTCCGTTTCGCGGACACCGTCGGATTCCAGCACCGTCGCCCGGGCGTTCAGAACGAGCGCCGCAGGCAGAAGGCAGCGCAGCGTGCTGCCGACGATGTTGCCTCCGACCGTGGCCGTCCGCCGTACGGCCCCGGTGCCCACCGCGGCGGCCGCCAAGCGCAGTACATCCGGACACCGGTCGTCGATGCGGTGCAGGACCACGGCGCCACCCACGGTCTCTCGCCCCAGGACGTTGGCCTCCGGCACATCGCGCAGCGAAAGAGCCATTTCGGGGAAGCCGTCCCGCTGCCACGTGGCCCACAAGAGCGTCGCCCCACCGATCGGCACGGCCCCCTCGGCCAGACACTCCTGTGCTTCGGACACAGACGTGGGTAGACGCAACAGCACGGCGACCGACCTGCTTTCCTCGGGAGTTGGACGAATTCGGCGGTAAGGTTTTGGCCACCGGCCCGCCGGCAAGGCAGCCTTCCCGCCGGCACGGGGGCGCGTACAGGGCTCATGCCAGCACGGCATGCGCACGAGTCGCCGGCGATCGTTTGACCACCCAGCGCCTACCTCGCCGCGGAGGTCCGCGCGGGTATCTCCATGCTCGCCCAGACCGGCGAAGACGCCATCGCGCCCGGCCTTGGGCTACCGTCACCGGGCACCACACCGCCATAGGCGTGACCTGTCAGACGGCGCGCCCCGGTCGGCCACCCCATCGCGGGCCGTCAGGAACACCGTCGACTCGACCGTCCTGGAGCCGCGCGGCCGGTCGAGCACGACGAAGCCGTCGAGGTCCGGCAGCATCAGGCCGAGCACGACGATGTCCGGATGGAACTCGGGGGGCCAGCCGCAGCGCCTCCTCGCCCGTGTACGCGGTCGCCGCCTCCCAAGCCTCGTACCGGACGACCGTCGCCACGCGATCGGCGATCGGCCGATCGTCGTCCGGCAGGATCCGGCAGCCGGGAAACCGCCGGGGTCAGTGCGGGGCGGAGAGCCACTGGCTGAGCCAGGCGAAGGCCGGTGGGAACTCCGCGGACCAGGTGTTGTAGTTGTGGCCGCCGTTCGGCAGGATCAGCGTGCGCACCGTGACCGGCGAGGACGCCGCGGCCGCCTGGAACTGTGTGATGTAGGAGGGCGGGCTGAGACGGTCCTCGCGTGAGGTGGCGAGGAACAGGCTGACGTGGGACTTCGTGTGCCGCACCAGGTAGGTCGGGCTGTTGAGCCGGCGCACGGTCGGGTCCGGGAGGACGGACTTGTCGCCGGTCAGCGGGTCGGGGTCGAGGGCGGCGCCCGCGCCGAAGACCTTCGGGTACTGCAGGGGCAGTTTCGCGGCGCAGAAGCCACCGGTCGAGAAGCCCATCAAGCCCCAGCCACTGGCACCCCGCAGGGTGCGGAACTTGTGGCTGATCAGGTCCGGGACGTCCGCCGACATCCAGGTCGCGACCTTACGGTTGCGCAGGTCGGTGCAGTCGGTGTCCACACTGCCCGGGTTGACCACGGGCATCACCAGGATGAAGGGGTGCACCTTGTTCTGGTTCAGCAGGTCCGAGAAGGCGCCCGGCATGCCGCCGTGCTCCAGCCAGGACTCCGGAGAGCCGGGCACGCCGTGCAGCAGCATGATGACCGGGAACCGCTTGTTCTTGTAGGCCGGCTCGTCGTACTGCGGTGGCTTCCACACCAGCACCTGCCCGGACAGGGCGGACTTCTGCCCGTGGAAGTACGTGTCCAGGACGCCGCCCTTGGTGCTCTGGTTGAACTTCGCGCGCTGCACCGGCGGCCCCGGCATCGCGATCGCGTTGGCGTTGTCCGTGTTGCCCGTGAGGTCGTCCCAGGACGCATACAGCCCGTAGCTGTTGTTGATCCACGTGGCCACGACACTGATCGCGGTGAGCTGACACAGGCCGATCATCACGGTGTGCGCCAGCCAGCGCACCGGCCTGGGCCCGCGGATCCTGGTCCACAGGGCGATCGTGCCGATCATCGCCACGACCGTCGCGGCTATGAGGACGACGAAGAACGGCGTTCCGGTGAGGGACACGCGACCACCTTTCTGGACCACTGGACGGGGACGAAACGGGCGGTACCGGCTGTAGCGTCCGCAATGCCCACACATTCTGGCTGCTTGGATAGAGGGGACCGGACGATCAGCGGTTCCTTTCGGTCGGACTGGACCCGCGCTCGCGGCACGTCAATGCCTCGCCAGTGCGTGCCCACAATGGGCTGCGCCGTTGCCGTGGCCGCACTGCACCGGCAGCGCGGCGGCCCCGGCCAGGACCTGCACCTGGACCTACATCTGGACCTGCGTCAGACCATCCACCGCATCACGCCCCACGCCCTCTGGCGTCCCACTCTCGGCGACGAACTCCTGCCCCACATTCCATGGCGCCGGTCATTCATTCGCTGAAGCCTGTGCTCCCGATGGCCAGGCCCGCCATCGGCTCGTGCGTGCGGGCGGGCGGGCGGGTGAACCCTCCTGTGACCACTCAGGGCTGAGCTCGGGCGATGAGCAGAGCGACATCGTCCTCACCGCCGGGCGGCCGGAGAATCTCCAGGACGCGGTCGCAGGTCTCTTCCAGATCACGGCCACGCGTCGCCGAGAGGGCGTCGAGCAGGGTGTCGAGGCGGGCGTCGATGGGTTCGTCTCGCGTTTCGACCAGGCCGTCGGTGTAGAGGACCAGCTCGTCGCCGGGGCGGAAGGCGATGGTGGCGGCCTCGAAAGGGACCCCTCCGACGCCCAGCGGTGCGCCGGTGGGAAGGTCGAGAAGCTGCGCCGCCTGGCCGACCCGCAGCAGGGCCGGGGGCAGGTGGCCGGCGAGGCATATCCGGCACTGGCCCCGGTGGGGGTCGCAGACGCAGTAGATGCAGGTGGTGATGGCCTGCTCGACCCCTTCGGTCAGGTGGCCGAGGTGATACATCGCCTCGGCCGGGGCGAGATCGAGTTCGGCGAAGGCGCGGGCAGCGCTGCGGAGTTGACCCATGGTGGCGGCGGCGTTGATGCCGCTGCCCATGACGTCCCCGACGACCAGGGCGGTCTTGTCTCCCTGCAGGGGTATGGCGTCGTACCAGTCGCCACCGATCTCGCTCGCGGCGCCGGCGGGCTGGTAGCGGCAGGCAATCTCCAGGCCCGGCAGGTGCGATGTGAGCTGGGGGAGCATACTGCGCTGGAGGGTGAGGGCCGCATGGCGCTGGGTCTGGTACCCACGGGCGTTGTCGATGCAGACCGCGGCTCGGGCGGCCAACTCCAGGGCGAGGAACACGTCGTCGTCATCGAAGGGATCGGGGTTCCGGGTGCGTGTGAGGTCGAGGGCACCGAGGACTTCGCCCCGGGCCATCAACGGTACGGCCAGGTAGGAGTGCACGCCGGCCGCCGCGAGGAGGGAGGCGGCCTCGCCGTGGCGGGCGATGCACTCCAGATCCTGACGGGTGGTACGGGGCACCAGTACGGGCTGGCGGGTGCGCACGCACCGGGTGATCAGGCAGTCGCTGTCGTAGGTGGCGAGTCCGTCCGGCGGGGCGGCCGCGCTGGCTGCCTCGGTGGAGTGGGCCGCGCTGACGGCGAGGGCGCGGAAGAGGGCCGGGCCCTCGCGTGGCGCGATCCGGCCGTCAAGAGCGCTGTCGAGCAGGTCCACGGCGGCCACATCGGCCAGGACCGGTACGACGATGTCGGCGAGCTCACGCGCTGTCGTCTCCAGATCGAGGGTGGAGCCGACGCAGGCCGAAGCCCTGGCGATCAGTGCCAGCCGTTCCCGGGCCCGTGCCGCCTCGGCGGCGGCTCGATGACGCTCGGTGACATCGATGACGGAATAGGCCAGGCCCAGCACCCGCCCGCCGGAGTCCTCGAGCCGGTAGTACGAGACGGACCAGGCATGCTCGTGGTCCGGGTCGCCGGGGGGACGGCAGACGATGTCCCGGTCAACGACCGACTCGCCCGTCTCCAGGACACGGCGCAGACGTGCCTCGGGGTCCGTGTCCAGGAAGGTCAGGACCTCGCCGACCGGTCGGCCGATACGCTCCGCGGCGGACTGACCGGTGATGCGTTCGAGAGCGGGATTGACGGCCACGTACCGCAGGTCCGCGTCCAGAATGGCGAGCCCGACCGGGGACTGGGACACGAGGCGCACGGCCAGTGCGGCATCTCTCTCGACCCGCTCCACAGCGGCCTGATCCGCGGCGAGCCCCAGGGCGTAGACGTCGCCGAGGTCGTCCAGCAACCGCATGTTGCGGAACTCCACCAGGCGGGTGCTGCCGTCCTTGTGCCGGATCGGGAACGCCCCGGCCCAGTCGGTGCCGGATTCCATGACCTCGGCGAACAGCTTGATCACCTCGTCCCGATGCTCCTCGTGGACCGTCAGCCGAGCTGCGGACTGACCCAGCGCTTCCGCCGCGGTGTAGCCGAACAGCTCCTCGGCCTTCGAGCTCCAGAAGACCACCTGGCCGTTCGCGTTCAGCACCACCGCGGCGACGCTGAGCAGATCGAGCAGGCCACTGGGTGGCGTGGCGGGGCCGGCCACCGACCGGCCGGCGACTGCTCGGGAGGGGTCCGTCGTGCCCATGCCTCATTTTGACTCCCGCTCGGCGCATTGGCTCGTGCCAGAAGGGACACCCGGCACCCGCACCGCGGCTGGACCCGAGTTCCCGGGCCGGGCGGCGCGGCCCCTGTGCCAAGCTGGAGCTGATCACGAGCATGACGCTCCTCCGTGTCGCGCCCGGAGAACGGTGAGTACAGATGACTTCGAAGTCCGCCGATGCCCCCGATCCCGGATCAGCCGTCACCGGCAACGGGCCCGCCGTCTCCCGCCGGGAGTTCGACGTGCTCTTCGAGGCGCTCCGCACGTGGGGTCGCTGGGACCCGGCCGACCGCGGTGCCTGGAACCGTGTGACCGCGGACCATGTGCGGCGGGCCACGGCAGCGGTGCGGTCCGGGACGGTCATCCCGTTGGCGCTGCCGTGGAACACCCGCCCCGGGCCCGACAACCGCAAGCCCGCTCTGCACCACATGACCGATCTCGGTGACGTGGAGAGCCCGGAACCCTCGACCCACAAGGACTTCATCGCCGCCGACTACCACGGCAAGGGCATCACGCATCTCGACGCCCTGTGCCATATCGCCTACCGGGGGCGGCTCTACGACGGCCGGGCGGCCGGCGACGTCGTCGGCACCGCAGGTGCCCGCTTCGGAGCGGTGTCGACGCTCGGGCCCCTCGTCACCAGGGGTGTGCTCCTCGACCTCCCCGCTGTCCTCGGGATCCGCTGGCTGGAGCCGGGACAAGCGGTGCACGCACCGGACATCACCGCCGCGGAGAAGGCGCTCGATGTGACGATCGGCGAGGGCGACGCAGTGCTGCTGCGGTCTGGGCACGTCCGCCGCCGAGCGGAGCTCGGTGCCTGGGACCCCGACACGGCGAGCGCGGGCTTCCACGTGGACGCCGTACCGCTGCTCGCCGAGCGTGGCATCGTACTGCTGGGCGGTGACGGCGACAGTGATGTACGGCCCTCACCTGTGGAGGGCGTGCACTCGCCGGTCCATGCCCTGGCCATGGCCGCGATGGGGGTCCCGCTGCTGGACAACCTCGATCTGGAAGCCCTCTCCGCCGCCACCGCAGAGGCCGGGCGGTATGAGTTCCTGCTGGTCGTGGCGCCGCTGAACGTCCCGGGCGGGACGGGTTCACCCGTCAATCCGGTGGCGGTCCTGTGACGACCGACAGCCGCCCCGATCAGTCATGTACATGAAATATCTATCACATCGTGACCAATACCCCCAATCTCCGTACTCTTGTATATGCCAGATTTTTCCGAAAAAGCGGGCTATCGCGAGTGAGGCGAAGCGTGGTTCGGTTCGGCGGGGCAGCGAGGCCCACGGGACGTGGTACGGGCGGCAGGGGGCCCGTACGTTCGCGTGAGCGATTTCTGGAGGGTGGGCCGGTCGAAGCGGGTGTGCGCACGCCCATCTCGAATTCGTGGCAGCGCTGCCGTTCCCTCGGGCTCTCACCGGACCAGTCCGACCTCCCCTTCCAAGAGGATTTCGACACGGACGCACGGATCATCCACGCGGCCGTGCCGGTGCTCGACCGGCTGCAGTGCAGCTTCGCCGGCACCAGGATGAACATCTGTGTCGCCGACGCGAGCGGAACGGTCCTCCTACGCCGTTTCGGAGAGCCGTCCCTGGCCAGAAGCCTCCCGGCGATCCAGCGCATGCCGGGGTTCGTGTTCGCCGAGCAGGTCGCCGGCACGAACGGCATCGGTCTCGCGCTGGCCGAGCGGCAGCTCATCCGGGTCTACGGTGCCGAGCACTTCGCCGAGCGCTCCCAGACAAGCGCCTGCCGCGCGCTCCCGGTCCGCGACCCGCTCAGCGGCCGCATCGAGGGCGTCCTGTGCTTCGGTTATCCACGCAGCTTCGACAACCCAGCCCTGGCCACCGTGATACGCAAGGCGGCGCGAGCCATCGAACGGCGGCTGCTGAGCCACAGTTCCGCACGCGAGCGCGCTCTGCTGCGGGCCTATCTGGACACCGAAGCCGAAGCCGCCGCCGGCCGTCACCGCACCATCGGATGGGACGAACTCGCCCTCGGACAGCACCCCGGTGACCATGCGCTCCTCATGGAGAAGGCCACCGAGTTGATCTCCTGCGCGCAGCGTGCCGCCGTTCACGTCCCCCTGTCCGACGGACAGCGTGTCACGCTGCTGAGCCGTCCGATGACGAGTGCCACCGGGGTGCAGGGCCTGGCCATCGAGGCCGTCATGCCCGGGCCCGCACCACCCAATCCCCTCATCGCCGCGCGGCAGGTCCACGAGTCGCCGGGCTCCCCTGCCGAGCCTGCCGCCTCCCGTGACGTCCTGTCGTCCGGGGCCGTCGCCATCGCCGCACCCGGCCAGGTCACCGCGGCCGGCAAGGGTGGCTCCGCCGTCGGAGCGGGAACCGATCACCCCGCCTCCGCGCCGCCGTCGAGAGGGCTGCTGCTCGTGGGGGAGCCGGAGGTGGGGCGGTACGCCCTCGCCGCACGACGCCGCCTGGAGCTGCTGTCCGAGGCCAGCACGCGTATCGGCACCACCCTGGACGTGCGCCGCACCGCCCAGGAACTGGCGGAGACGGCGGTGCCCCGACTCGCCGACTACGTCACGATCGACCTGCCCGGGTCCGTACTGCACGGCGAGGAGTCCAGCGACCCGCACGGTGACCTGCGCCGTACGGTCGTCCACGGCATCCGCGACGACTGCCCCTTCCACCCGGTCGGCCATCAGGTCGGCTACGGCCCGACCACGCCACAGCTGCGCTGTCTGACCAGTGGGGAGGCGGTGCTGGAACCGGACCTGAAGGCCGCCGCGGGCTGGCTCGCCCACGACCCCGAGCACAGCGGGGAACTGCTGTCCCATGTCCACTCCCTCATCGCGGTCCCCCTGGTCGCCCGCGGTGTCGTCCTGGGAGTCGCCGCCTTCTACCGCGGGCGGGACCCCGCCCCCTTCGGCGACGACGACCGTTCGCTGGCCCAGGAACTCGCCGCCCGCGCCGCCCTGTCCATCGACAACGCCCGCCGCTACACGCGCGAACGCACCATGGTGCTGTCCCTGCAGCGCAGCCTGCTCCCACAGGGACTGCCCGACCAGGACGCCGTCGAGGTCGCCCACCGCTATCTGCCCGCCGAGTCCGACGTGGGCGGGGACTGGTACGACGTGATCCCCCTCTCCGGCACCCGTATCGGCCTCATGGTCGGGGACGTCGTCGGCCACGGCATGCTCTCGGCCGCCACCATGGGACGACTGCGCACCGCGGCACGCAGCTTCGCCGAACTCGACTTCCCCCCGGACGAAGTCCTCACCCACCTCGACAATCTGGTGGGACGCCTGGACCGGGAGGACCCGGCCGCCGACGAAGCGGACATCATCGGCGCGACCTGCCTGTACGCCATCTACGACCCGACCACACAGCAGTGCACCATGGCCCGCGCCGGGCATCCTCCCCCCGCGCTGGTCCGCCCCGACGGCACGGTGTCCTTCCCCGAACTGCCCGCCGGGCCTCCGCTCGGTCTCGGGGGACTGCCCTTCGAAGCCATCGAGATCGACCTCCCCGAGGGCAGCCGCCTGGTTCTCTACACCGACGGACTCATCGCGGACCGGGACCGCGACGTCGACGCGGTCCTCGACCAGTTGCGCGGGGCCCTGGCCCACCCGGAACACACGCCCGAGGAGACCTGCCAGGTGGTGCTGAACAGCGTGGCGCCCGCCCACCCAGGCGACGACATCGCCCTGCTCGTCGCCCGCACCCATGGCCTGGCCCCCGACCGGATCGCCACCTGGGACCTGCAGCCCGACCCGGCCCTCGTCAGCGAAGTCCGCGCCCGCGCCATACGGCAGCTGGCCGACTGGGGACTCGACGAGGCCGCTTTCGCCGCGGAGCTGATGCTCAGCGAGCTGGTCACCAACGCCATCCGTCACGGCTCCGGCCCCATCCGCGTACGGCTGCTTCACCACCGCACCCTGATCTGCGAGGTCTCCGACACCAGCGACACCGCCCCGCACCTGCGCCGGGCGGCCAGCACCGACGAAGGCGGCAGGGGCCTGTTCCTCGTCGCTCAACTGGCGCAGAGCTGGGGGACGCGCTACCTGCCTCAGGGCAAGGTCATCTGGGCCGAGTGCGGCCTCGACGGTATCTGAGGCCGACGGCGCCGCTGATCCGTTGGTGTCACAGAAGGCGCCGTATGTCCCAAATGCCATTGATTGGCCCAGTAGGATCAGCGGCGACAGTCGGGAAAAACTCGCCAGGCCGACCCCCGGAGATGTCCGTGCACGACCCTCCCGACACCTCTGCGGAACCCCTCGTCCGCATCCACGGGCTCGCCAAGCGGTTCGGCGGGACCCTCGCCCTGGACGGGGTCGACCTCGACGTCCACGCGGGCAGCGTCCTCGCCCTCCTCGGCCCCAACGGAGCCGGAAAGTCCACACTCATCAAGGTGCTCGCCGGCATCCACCACGCCAACGCGGGACAGGTCACGGTGGACGGGCACCCGCTCGGGAGTCATACCGCCTCCCGCGCCATGTCCTTCATCCACCAGGACCTCGGTCTCGTGGAGTGGATGACGGTCGCCGAGAACATCGCCCTGAGCACCGGATACCGCCGCCGGGCCGGACTCATCTCCTGGCAGCGCACCCGGGAGCGCAGTACCGACGCCCTGCGGATCGTCGCCCGACACCTCGACCCCGCCGCGCCCATCGCCCGCCTCTCCCCCGCCGAGCGCTCGCTGGTCGCCATCGCCCGAGCCCTGGCTGCCCAGGCGAAACTCATCGTCCTCGACGAGCCGACCGCCCGTCTGCCCGCAACGGACTGCGCCCGGCTCTTCCGCGTCCTGCACACCCTGCGCGACCAGGGGCACGGCATCCTCTACGTCACCCACCGCCTGGACGAGGTGTACAAGGTCGCCGACGCCTTCGCCGTCCTGCGCGACGGCCGCCTCGTCAGCCACGGCACCCTGGCGGGCCACAGCCCCGCCCGTCTGGTGCATGACATCGTCGGCGAGGAACCGGCCCCCTACCGCCCCGCCACCGTCCCCGCCGACGGCCCGGCCCTGCTGACCCTCGACGGCGTACGGACCCCCACCGCGGGACCGGTCGGCCTGGAGCTCAGGGCCGGGGAGGTCCTGGGACTGGTCGGTCTCTCCGGCGCCGGGCACATGGACCTGGGCCGAGCACTCGCCGGTGCCCGGCCCCTCCTCGACGGCCAAGCCTTCCTCGGTGGCCGGCCGTACCGGCCCCGCTCGGTCGCCGACGCCGTTCGGCTCGGTGTCGGCCTCGTGCCCGGCGACAGACAGCGCGAGGGCTGCGCGGCCGAGCTGACCGTACGGGAGAACCTCCTGGCCAACCCGCGTGCCGGAGGCCTGCCGGCGCTGCACTGGATCACCCCCCGCCGTGAACGCGCCGAGGCCGCCCGCCTGATCGAACGGTTCTCGGTGCGTCCACGGGACAGCGAGGCCCCCATCGGCACGCTGTCCGGCGGAAACCAGCAGAAGGTCATGATCGGCCGGTGGCTCCGGGTGAGCCTGCGGCTGCTGATCCTGGAGGAACCGACCGCGAGCGTGGACGTCGGAGCCAAGGCCGCCGTCTACCGCCTGCTCGACGAGGCACTGGCCACCGGCCTCGCGGTGCTGCTCATCTCCACGGACTTCGAGGAGATCGCGGGCGTGTGCCGGCGCGCCCTGGTGTTCGTCGACGGGTCGGTGACGGCCGAGCTGAGCGGTCCGGCCCTCACGGTCGCCGGGCTCACCCGGGCGGCCTCGGGCATGCCCCCTTCCGGAACCGCGACCACCTCATGAGCGCGTCGCCCGCTTCCCCCGCATCCCCGTCCCCACCGCACCGACGGGGCCTCGCCGGACAACTCGTCAGCGCCTACGGCCTGCTGGCCCTGATCGGTCTGCTCTTCCTGGTCTTCTCCCTCTTCCTGCCGCGTACGTTTCCCACGCGGGACACGGTCGACTCGATCCTGTCCAACCAGTCGATCCCCGCCGTCCTCGCGCTCGCCGCCACCGTCCCCATCGTGACCAGCGCGTTCGACCTCTCCATCGGCTACGGCCTCGGCCTGGCGCACGTCATGGTGATGCAGCTCATGGTCGACGAGCGGTGGCCCTGGCCGTGGGCCTGTCTCGTGGTGATCGCCGGAGGGACGGTCGTGGGCGTCCTCAACGGTGTCGTCGTCGAGTTCGGCCGGATCGACTCCTTCATCGCCACCCTCGGGACCGGCGGCATGATGTACGCCGTGACCGGCTGGGTCACCGGCGGCGGACGGATCGTCCCCGGTCCGCAAGGTCTCCCCGCCGCCTTCACCGATCTCTACGACTCCAGGTTCCTCGGCCTTCCGGTTCCCGCCTTCTACGTGCTCGCCCTCGCCGTCGCCCTCTGGCTGGTGCTGGAGCGGCTGCCGCTCGGCCGGTACCTCTACGTCATCGGCTCGAACCCGCGCGCCGCCGACCTGGTCGGCATCCCGACCCGCAGGTACACCGTCTACGCGTTCACCGCATCGGGACTGATCGTCGGCTTCGCCGGTGTGCTGCTCGCGGCCCAGCAGCAGATCGGCAATCCCAGCGTCGGCCTCGACTATCTGCTGCCCGCCTTCGTCGGCGCCCTCCTCGGCTCCACCGCGGTCAAACCCGGCCGGCCCAACGCCCTGGGAACGCTCGTCGCCGTCGCCGTGCTCGCCGTCGGCCTCACCGGCATCGGCCAGCTGGGCGCCGACTTCTGGACCGTCCCCCTGTTCCACGGCGGCACCCTCCTTCTCGCCGTCGGCCTGGCCGGCTACTCCGCCCGCCGCCTTCGCGCCGGGGCGGGCGCGTCGCGTGACGCCCCCACCCCACCCCCAAAGCCGCCGTCCTCGGCGCCCGATGGCACGGCGGGCACCACTCCATGACCCACGCCACGGCCCCTGCCTCCCCTTCCCGCCGCGGCGTCCTCATTCCTCGGCGAGGAACTCCCGTGCACCGCAATCGCAAGGCCGCCCTCGGCGTCGTCAAGGTGCGATCCGTCTGCCTCGCCCTGCTGGCAGCGGCCACCGCCCTCGCGGGCTGCGAACGCGGCTCGTCGAACGGCCCCGGGGTCTCCACCACCGGTCCGAGCGGCTGCCCCGCGGTCCAGGCCAGGGCCCAGGCCGCCGTCACCCGGGCGGAGAAGACCGACGTCCCCTGGAACGGGCCGACCAGTGGCCCCGCGGCGGTGTCCGGCAAGTCGATCGTCTACGTCGCGCAGACGATGACCAACCCCGGAGTCGCAGGCGTCGCGGCGGGCGTGCGGGAGGCCGCGAGGATCATCGGCTGGAACGTCCGGGTGATCGACGGCGAGGGCACCCCCGCCGGCCTCCAGGCGGCGCTGAGCGAGGCCGTGGCACTCAGGCCCTCGGGCATCGTCATCGGCGGGTTCGACCCCAACTCGGTCTCCCAGCAAGTCGCGCAGGCCACTGCCGCGCGCATCCCGCTCATCGGCTGGCACGCGGTCGCATCGCCCGGCCCGAGCGCGAAGCCCCGGCTCTTCACCAACGTCACCACCAACGTGGACGACGTCGCCGCGATCAGCGCGCAGTGGGTCATCTCCGGCTCCCACGGCAACGCCGGAGTCGTCCTCTTCACCGACGCCTCGATCCCCTTCGCCAAACACAAGTCCGACCTGATCAGGAAGGGGCTGGCCGCCTGTGCCGGCGTGCGGATGCTGGCGTATGAGAACATCCCGATCCCGGACGCGAGCAGCCGTACCCCCAGGGAGGTCTCCGTCCTCCTCTCCCGCTTCGGGAGCCGGTGGACCCACTCCGTCGCGATCAACGACCTGTACTTCGCCGACGCCGCCCCCGCCTTCCGCTCGGCCGGCGAGAAGGGCTCCGGCCCGCCCTTCAACATCGGCGCCGGGGACGGCGACCCGTCCGCCTTCCAGCGCATCAACAGCGAGCAGTACCAGGCGGCCACCGTCCCCGAACCGCTGGCACTGCAGGGCTGGCAGATCCTCGACGAGTTCAACCGCGCCTTCTCCGGCCGTCCGGCCAGCGGATATGTCGCGCCCGTGCACATCTCCACCGCGGCCAACAGCGCAGGGGCCACGACCTGGGACCCCACGGGCTACCGAGAGGCGTACCGGAAGATCTGGGGCCGGTGACAGAGACGTCGCACTCGAGGTGTGCCTCGCTGCGGGAAGATCCGAGCATGGGACGAGGACAGACGGTGACGGTCGGCATTGATCTGGCCGCCCGTGCACGGCGCACGGCCGTGTGCCGGGTGGTCTGGGGATCCGGGGACGACTTGGCGGTGGAGTTCGTCGTGCCCGAGGGGGACGAGCAGCTGCTCGCTGTGGTCCGGGAGGCCGACAAGACAGGCCTCGACTGTCCCCTCGGCTGGCCGTCGCGCTTCGTGGCGACCGTTCTGGCCCACCACCAGGGCATGCCCCTGCCACCCCCGGTCCGGTTTGAGGAGCGTGCCGATGGGCGGCCCGGTCTGGACGCGCTGCGGTTCCGCCTGACCGACGACCTGACCTGGAAGGCGACCTCCATGCGGCCGCCACTGTCGGTGTCCACCGACCTGCTGGGTGTCGTGGCGCTGCGAGCGGCCTATCTCCTGGACGCGCTCGCGGCATCGGGCGTCCCCGTGCCCAGGGACGGGTCCGGACCGGTCGCCGAGGTGTATCCCGCCGCCGCGCTGCGGCGCTGGGGGATCCGCCTCACCCGCAGTTACAAGGCCCCCACGCCCGCGGCACAGGCCGTCCGGGAGGACATCGTCCGCTCCATCGAGGCGGGTCTGGGGTCGGCCCTCCCCCAGGCCGTGCGTACGAGGTGCGTCGACAGCCACGACCACCTCGACGCCCTGGTCTGCGCCCTCGTCGCCCGCGCCGTCCTGGTCGGGGACACACTGTGGCCGCGCTCCACGGACGAACGCGCCGCCGCCCGGCAGGAGGGCTGGATCCATCTGCCCGGCACGGATCTCGCCGTCCTCCAGGCGTAATACCGCGTCACCACTGCTGCGGATGCCATTCGAAGAGCAGGATGGTCACGTCGTCCCGCAGTTGGTTGCGCTGGTAGTCGAGGATGGCGTGGATGAGCAGCCGCAGCACCTCGGCCGGGCGCTGGCCCGCGGCGTTGGAGCGGATGATGAAGTCGGTG
Source organism: Streptomyces sp. NPDC001709 (assembly GCF_053596375.1). Classification (NCBI taxonomy): domain Bacteria; kingdom Bacillati; phylum Actinomycetota; class Actinomycetes; order Kitasatosporales; family Streptomycetaceae; genus Streptomyces; species Streptomyces sp. NPDC001709. The sequence continues at coordinate 91,187 of NZ_JBSFGB010000005.1, forward strand.
AACCGGTCGAGGCCGAACTCCGCACCGTCCGCGTCGCGGGCCTCCACGACACCGTCGGTGTAGAGCAGAACGCAATCGCCCGGTTTCAGGGCCGTCTCGTGCACCTGCCGAACGGCCGGGGCGAGTGAGCCGGCCAGGCCGATCGGCGGCTGTGGGGGGCTGTCCAGCGCTCCGGCGAGCACCCGCTCGGCACGGATCAGCAGCGGTGGCGGGTGACCGCAGTTGACCCAGCGCAGCACCCCGGTCACGGCGTCGAGCCGGCACAGCACGCCGGTGCAGAAGTGGTCGGGCAGCCACTGGGCGAGCGCCTGGTCGACGGAGGCGACGATGTCGTCCAGGTCGCCACCGCCGCGGCGGGCGTTGCGCGCCGCCGCCATGGCGACCGACGTGGTCAGGCCGGCGGTCAGATCGTGCCCCATGGAGTCGAGGATCATGGTGTGCAGCACGTTCTTGACCACCGAGTGGTCGTAGGCGTCGCCGGCGATGTCGTACGCCGGTTCCAGGACCGCGGTCGAGACGCACCTTCTGCTGCCGACGGTGTGGGGTGGCAGGAAGGCCCGCAGCATCTCGGCCGGCAACTGCATGGGCGCGGTGCGGGAGCGGGCGGCGAGCCAGTCGCTGTAGGCGCGCTTGGAGGTGATCAGCATGGCGGACAGATGGGCCAGCATCCGGCTGCGGCGCATCCACACCTCGTCGAGCGAGGCGGTCCTCACCGCCAGCACGCCCAGCCGCTCCGCACCGTCGACCATCGGCATCCAGACGGTCAAGGCGTCGTCGGCCTCGGCCACCCGCGGGGAGACCGTGCGGTACGCCCGGCCGGCCGGCGAGCGGTCCACCGGCAGCGGATCCAAGGCCTCGTCGAGGGGGACGAGCAGTTGTTGTTGCAGGTCGACGAGGTAGATCAGCGCGGTGTCCAGGCCCAGGGCCGAGGCACACCGGTTCGCCAGGGCGGGCAGTTCGAATGGCAGGGCAGTCTGCGCCTCGATCATCAGCTCTGCCAGTCGATTCTCGTCGACGGCGGTGTCGGGACCGGAGGACGCGTGCGATGGGTCCGGCACGGGGATCACCCCTTCCCGCCCAGTCTCACACCGATCCCGTCCCCTCTCACGTCGGGCAAGCCGCCCACCCGGCGACGCGATCGGCGACGACGGGCTCAGGCACGGGCCCCGCGAAGCCAGGCCGGTCCCCGCGGCTCGCGCCCCCGGGAACCGGCCCCCGCCGTCAGTGTCTGCCGGGTCTCACTGGCCGAAGCCGTAGGCGAACAGGTGGTCGCTGCCTGTCGAGCCCGTCACCGGCAGGGTGATCGATGCCACCTGCTTGGACGCGTCGAGCGGGACCTTGGTGGCGAAGACGTAGGTCTTCACGCCGTCCCGGCCCCCGCTGCCGGTGTTCCGGTAGCCCGTCGTGACGGCCGTGGTGTCACCCGCGATCGGCTTGCTGGAACCGGCGTTGAGCGTCCAGTCCGAGAAGCCGACCGTCGCCTTCGAGGTGGTGCCGTCGGTATAGGTGACGGTCATCGTGCCCGAGACCCCGCTGCCGTCGGTCGGTGCGTTGGCCGCCGTGCCCAGCAGGCCCAGCGACGCACCCGACGTGCCGGCCGGCATCGGGATGGTCTGGCCGGCCATCTCCAGGTTGTCCAGGTGACCGGCCGTCACCGTCGGCCATGTGTAGGAGATGCCGTCGACCGTGACGGTGGAGCCGTTCGTGACGCCGGCCGCCGAAAGGGCGTTCTGCGAGAACGCCCAGCCGTCTGCGTCGAAGCCGCCCGAGAAGCTCGTGCCATCGGGGTAGATGCCTTCGTTGGTGTCGTACGGCCACAGCTCGCCGGCCTTGGCCACGGCCACGCGGAGGGCTGCCCCGCTCAGTGCCGCCCCGGTGCTGTGGTCGGTCAGCGCGAAGGTGACCGGAAACGTTCCTTCGCTCGTGCCCGCCGTCACGTGGACCCTCGCCTCGACGCTGCCCGAGGCGGGCACCTCCACCGAGCCGGACGCGGGATCGAGCGTGACGCCGGAGGGTGCCGTCGCCTTCCAGTCGACGGTGACGTCCTTGCTGCCGAGGTTGGTGAGGTCGAGCGTGCCGTCACCGGACGCGCCCGGTTGGAGCACCAGGCCGTCGCTGGAGGGGCCGGTCGCGGCCAGGACGCGGTCGCCGCCCGTGGTGTCCGACGGCGGCACCGCCGACGGGTCGGAGGCCCAGGACTTGTCGGGCTGGGTGCCGAGGGTGAAGTCGACCGTACCCGCGCCCTTGAACTGCTGGTACGTCAGCCAGGAGGTTCTCCACTCCTTGCCCTTGACGTCGAGGGACTGCACGTACGGGGCCCCGGGTGCCGCCTGCGGCGCGTTGATCTGCACCGTCTTGCCGCCTGTCAGGCTCACCTCGGCCACCGGGAACGCCGGGCTGCCGAGCGCCAGGGTGTCCGTGCCCGGGGTCTCGGGGTACATGCCGAGCTCGGACCAGACGTACCAGGAGCTCATCGCGCCGAGGTCGTCGTTGCCGAACGAGCCGACCGGAGCGTTGAAGTACAGGTTCTGCTGGGCCTTGCGGACGGCCTCCTGGGTCTTCCACGGCTGGCCCGTGTAGTCGTACTCCCACGGGATCTCCACACTGGGCTCGTTGCTCAGGTTGGCGTTGGTGTTGCCGGGGTTGGTGATGTTGTCGAGCAGGCTGTCCAGGAAGGACGAGTACGCCTTGTCACCGCCGCGCGCCTGGATGAGCTGCCGCAGGTTGAACGGGACCATCGGCGTGTACTGGGCCGACGTGCCCTCCACGAAACCGTTGGAGGTCCCCGGGGTGAAACCGCCCGCGAACTGGCCGTCCTTGTTCTTCGCCTGCATGTAGCCGGTCTGCGGGTTGAAGACGTTCATCCAGTCCTGGGCGCGGGTGGCGAACTTGTTGTAGACGGTCGTCTTGCCCAGCGACTTCGCGAAGGCGGCGAGGGCGTAGTCGGCGGAGTCGTACTCGAGCTGCGTGGACACCGGGCCGTAGAAGTTGCAGCAGCCGTAGTCGTTCTCGTCCAGCGGGAGGTAGCCCCTGGTGTCCCGCACCGACTCGCCCGGCCGGTCGTTGTTCGGTGCGGTGGCCTCGTGCTGCAGGGCGGCGAGCGCCTTGCCCGCATCGAAGCTCCGGGCGCCGAAGGCGTACGCGTCGGCGATGATGCCGGCGGCCGGGTCACCGACCATGACGTAGCTCTCGCCGTTGTTCGAGGCCCATTTGGGCAGCAGGCCCGTCTGGTCGTAGCCGTTGAGCATCGAGGTGACGACGTCGCTGGTGACCTTGGGTTCGACCATCGCCATCAGCTGGGTCTGGGAGCGGTAGGTGTCCCAGCCCGAGTAGTTCGCGTACTGGGCCTGCTGGCCCTTGGCCAGCTCATGGATCTGGTTGTCCATGCCCATGTACTGGCCGTTGTCGTCGGAGAAGACGTTCGGGTGCAGCAGCGCGTGGTAAAGCGCGGTGTAGAACTGCACCTGCTGGTCCGAGGAGCCGCCGCCGATCTGGATCTTGTTCAGCACCGCGTTCCAGGCGTCGTGGTTCGCCTGTTCGACGGCGTCGAAGTTCCAGTTCTCGACCTCGGTGGCGAGGTTGTCCGCCGCGTTGGCGTCACTGGTGTAGGAGATGCCGACCTTTGCTCTCACCGTCGTACGGGAGGAGGTGTCGAACGTCAGGTACATGCCGTTCGCGCCCGTCGTGGGGGGCTGGACGGACTTGCTCGCGGCGCTCCCGTGTACGGTCGGGGACGGGGTGGCGGGCACGGTGAAGTGCTTTTCCTTCAGCGGCTTTGACGGGTGTGCCTGCAGGTTCTGCCGGGCCCTGCCCGCTTTCAGCGACGTCGCGTCGGGGTTGATGGTGCTGCCGACCCAGGTGCCGCTGGCGGTGAACGGCTGGTCGAACTTGATGTCGAAGTGCAGGGTGTAGCGGTTGTTCGCGCCGCAGAAGTGACCGCTGTCGATCGAGCCGGTGATCTCCTTCTTGTTCACCACCTGGACGCGGGTGGCGTCCACCTGTGTGGCGCCGCCGCTGAGCTTGAACAGCAGGTTCGCCTGGCGGCCCGCGGGGAATGTGAAGGTGCCCAGGCCGGCGCGGGTGGTGTCGGTCAGCTGGGTCGTGACCCCGCCCGCGTCGGTGACCTTGTAGTACCCGATGCCGGTCTGCTCGTCGTCGTGTCTGAAGCCGACGGATGCGTTGCCGAGGTTGCCCGACAGCGTGCCGGTCACCGGCAGGATGGGCAGGTCTCCCGCTACGCCGCAGCCGGGTCCCGAGACGTGGGTGAGGCTGAAGCCCGATATTTTGTCGTCGTTGTACTCGTAGCCGCCGCCGGAGGGGCGGTCGGGCGTCGTGTCGGGACCCCACTGCACCATGCCGGCCGGCATGTCGGGGCCGGGGAACGTGTCCACCTCTCCGGAGGTGCCGATGAGGGGGTTGACGAGGGACGCGGGGTCCTTCACCAGGGCCGGTGGTGCGGCGCTCGCGGCGTGGGCGTCCCCGATCGCCGGGAGCGGGAGTGCCGCGATGCCCAGGACGGAGATCACGGCCAGGCGTTGCCGGAGTCTTTTGCGGTTACGTGGCGCAGCTGAACGTCGGGGTCGGACCATCGGTTGCCTCCGCAGCGGTTCGTGCTTCGCACAGGTGGTGACGTTTCGAAGGACGGGGACGTCGGTGACCGGCAACGGTGCCGACCGCTTCGGACGGTCTGACAACGTTGCCATGCACGAGAGTCGAGTGAAACGCCTGAGCTAACGGCATGTCAACGAGGCCAACCGCAGTTTCTGAGAGCGAAGTTCACAGCCGGTGTCTTCGGCGCCCGTGCCCCGGCCGGCCGGCGGTCCCGGCCTCGAGGTGTGTCCGAAGCCAACCGGGGCGGGCGGTGAACGTCCGTCACCGCGCTGTCCATCGCGGAAGCCTGCCGAGGCAAACAGGAATGAGCGACCCCGTCAGGGATCTGGACGCGTGATGTCCGTCCGGCGTTTTCAGTGCCGGACCGCGCACAGCGCATGGTCGGTGAGGGTCTGCACGGCCTTGTTGAGCCGGTCCTCGTCGACGAGCGCGGTGGTGGATGTCACCGACAGGGTGACCGCCCGCCTGCCGTCCGCGCCGACCGCCGGCCGTCCGTACACCCCGAATCCATCGCCCTCGTGCATGTAGTAGACGCCCCCGCAGGTCAGGGGCACGACCCGCAGCCCGAGTCCGTATCCACCCTGCTTGCCCGCGGGCGGTACCGGCAGGTCGTCGTACGCGACCGTCTGCCGCATCAGCGCCCACTGCGTGGCGGGCAGCAGCCGCCCGGAGGCCAGGGAGCGGAAGAACGTGTCGAGGTCCGACGGGGTGCTCACCACTCCGGAGTCCGCGGTGTGCTGGTAGCTCTCCTCGGTCAGGTCCACCGGTTCACCTCCGGGGCCGTTGATGGTCACCCGCTCGTGCGGGCCGATGAGATACGGGTTCTCGCCGGGGATGTAGGTGTGCCTCAGGCCAAGCGGTGCGATGATCCGGTGCTCGACCAGCTCCCGCCAGTCCGCGCCGCCCGCCTTCTCCGCGATCATCGCAGCCAGCAGGTAGTTGGTGTTCGAGTACGCCCACCGGCGCGGCGAACCGCTCGCCGGTGGGGTGAAGAGCGGGGCGTGTCGCATTGCGATCGCGACGAGTTGGGACGGCGGGGTGGCGTCGTACCGGTTCTCGTCGAAATGGTTCAGCAGCTTGTCCTGGACGCCGGGATCGGTGATGTAGTCGTAGATTCCGCTGGTGTGCTGGAGCAGGTCGCGTACGGTGATCCGCGAGCCGTCGTTGCCGTGGCCTCGAACCACCCCGGGCAGCCATCGTTCCACCGTGTCGTCCAGCGAAAGCCGTCCCTCCGCGGCCAGTTGGAGCACCACCACCGCCGTGAACGTCTTGCTGGTGCTTGCCGCCCGAAACTCCGGGTCCCACGGCACGGGCGCGGTCGAGCCCACGCCTGCGGTCCCGTACCTGGCCCGCAGCACAGCGCTGCCCGGCCCGTCCACCCGGGCCACCACGTTCACATCGCCGCCGCCGGCTGCCCGTACCGCCGCCAGATCCCGCTTCAGCTCCCCCGCCGTGTAGCCGCCGCCCGCCGGATGCGCGCCGGCCGGCACCTCGCCCACCCCGCACGCCATGAGCGCCGCGACACATGCCACGACTGCCGTACGCTTCCCCGCCACGCTTTCCCCCTGAACTCGGCCCAACCCTGTCCGGACTCGTGCCAGTCAACTCGCCGCCGATCCCCCAAGCGAGTGATTTTGCGCCGGTTTCACGGTGGGCTACCGCAGGTCAGCACCTTGGATGGGGGGTGCTGGGCGTAGATTCCTCGCCGACCGGGTTTTTAGTCATAGCTAAAGGTGGCATGCTGATGGAGTGGCAACGAGCGTTGTCTCTCCATGAGTTGGGGGTGAATCATGGGCATTTTTGCCCGTGACGAGAGCCGCACGACCTCAGCTGCTTCCCGGATAGCGAGACAGGCGACGGCCTCCCTCGCCGGCCTGCTGGCGGGACAGGGCAAGACCCGCTCCGATCTGGCGGCGGCCATGGGCGTCAGCCCGGGTCGTGTCAGTCAGATCATGTCCGGCGATGCGAACCTGACCGTCAGGACACTCGCCGCCGTAGCGGAGGCGCTGGATGCCGACGTCCAGATCACATTCCGTGCCCGGCCGCAGTCGGCGGACGCCAAAGGCAGCGGCAGCACGGATGCATCGCCCATCAGAAGCAGCGGACTCCCGGCCCATCGCTGAGCCGCGGCACCGGCACGTGTGTCGCGAGGTCATCCCGCTCACGGCTGGCCCGCCTTCTTTCAGCGGGTGAGCCAGCGGTCGAACCAGCGACGCTGCGGCGGCAGAGCCGGACTGTGGAACGCGTCGTTGGACATCGCCTTGGCACGCAGGGTCTGGAACTCTTCGTTCTGGCTACGGCGACCGTGGACGTACGCGAAGCGCAGCAGATGTCCGCACTGCGCGAGGGCGGTGCCGAATGCCTGGCGCCGGGCAACGAGTTCATCACCCGTCGGTTCACGCTCGGCCTGACGGCACGCCTCGTCGATCCCTGTCTGGACGTCCAGTGCCACGTCAATCGCCGTCTCCACATCCGCGTAGATGGCGTTGATCGTCTTGGTCTCGGCAGCGATCGGATGCCGCTCCAGCAGGTACAGCTTGAGATCGTGGACGAACACCCTGAGCTGGGCAGACGTTTCAATGCCGCGAAGAAAGTCGTCCGACCAGGTGCATGCGTCGAGGTGCACACGCTGCACCAGTCGCTCCCTGACCAGGGCGATGCCGAGGGTCATGAACTTGACGTAGGGCTGCGCTGTCTCGTCCTGTTTGCGCCGCGGCAACGCGGTGGCCCCCGTCGCGGCACCCGCAATCACCGGAGGGATCGACGCCGCGTGCGGCAGCAGCACCACCGCGCCGGCCGCCACCGCGCCCATCAGCGCCAGCACGAGCAGCACCAGAGAAGACGACGCCCAGCTGCCCAGCAACCGCCCCTTGCCGGAGAACTCGCGTGCCAGCCCCACCCACGCGATGGCCGCGCTCACGGCAGCGGGTAACACGTAATCAGCCAACCAGGTGTGGTGAAGCCAAATCATCGACGGCGCCCCCAAGCGTTTCACGGACAGGCCGCACCGCCCTCAGCGTGCGAATGCCAAAAAGCCTCGCCGCCCACCTGTCGTCGAGAGCTTTCGCGAGTGAAGTCGATGATGTCAGCCAACGTAGTACTACGCCGTTACTTTGAGCGACAACCGCCCAGCGTGTCCGTCCCGTCCAGGAATCCGCCTCCCAGTCCGACACCTGCTGACCTGACGATCGTTGAATCGGACCGCCCAGCCAACCGAGGCACTCAACGCAAAGGTGGGCCACCCCTGATGGGGCGGCCCACCTTCGTGGCGCCGACGTCACGTGCGGACGTCACTCGGCGCAAGTCCGCTCACAGAACGGCGACGGTTGCCTCGCGGGCGTAGCTGAACCCGTCGTTGTCGAAGTAGAAGACGCTGACCTCGATCTTGTCTCCCTTGACGAAGTACGTGCCCTGGGCCAGGCGCATGTTCACCTGGGTGGTGTGATTGCGGAAGTCACAGACGAGCTTGTCCTTCTTGATGGTGCCGGCGGCGTTCCCCTCGCGATGGCTGCCCGTGTCGAGCGTCCTGGCGTTGGCCACGAGCTCGTGGTCCAGGCCAGGGTCACAGGAGTAGGTGACCTTCACCTGTACGTTCGGCTTGTGAAACGACACCTTGTCGATGGTCAGCATATTGGCCTTCGCCGTAGCCGTGGGAGCCGCCGCGAGGACACCCGCACCGACCATCAGGGCGGTGACCGCGGTCCCGGCAAGGCGCCGCCGGGTACTGGTCGACTTCATCGATTCTCTTCCTTCCCCCCTGCGCAGCCACCCTTGGTCCGAGGCTTGGAAAAATCTCCAATGAGGCGGATGACTGCAACAGTTGATCGACTTTCCATCTGAGACGTCGTTGTCGGGGTCGACGTTCCACGTCCGTGACGGGGCTGGCGGGGCTGAGTCCCTGGTGAGGGCGTCAGCGGCTGGTGGAGGTCCGTCGTCGCTGCGCCCGCCGTCTCCAGACGCGGTCCCGTGAGCCGGAACCGGACGACAGGCAGGTCTACGACGTCGGCACCCGGATCGGCGAAGGCCTCGACCTCTGCGGGGTCCCGAAGCACCCGAACGGAGTCAGGTCAACGAGTGGTGTAGCCGCCATTGATGAACACGGTCTGGCCGTTGGCCCACCAGCCATCGGTGAGCAGGTGGCGCACCCACGGGACGATGTCCTCGATCTTGGTGAGGTCGCCGTTCATGGCCGAGGATTTGTGGTAGGCGATGGAGTCGTCGTCCTCAGCCGGGTAGAAGAACGAGGTGTCCATCGGCCCCGGCGCGATGTTGTTCACCGAAACGTTCCGGCCGAACAGCTCCTTGGACAGCGCACGGGTGAAATGCTCAACCGGAGCCTTGCTGCCGGCGTAGCAGGAGTACAAGCCGGTGTAGGCGGCCAGCAACGAGGTGACAATCGTGATGATCTTGCCGCCGTTCTCGATCCTGCGAGCCGCTTCGCGCATCACGAAGAACGCGGCCTTGGAGTTGACCGCGAACATCCGGTCGTACTCCTGTTCGGTGATCTCCGACAGGGGCTTCTTCAGCACCATACCGGCGGTGTTGATGCTGTAGTCGAGCTTCCCGAACCGGCCGACGACCTCATCGAAGACCCGTTCGACCTCGGCAGGCTTCGTCAGATCGGCCTGGATGGCGAACGCCTGACCAGGTCCGGCATTGATCTGCGCGACCACGTCCTCGGCCTTGGCACGGGAGGAGTCGCTGTTGTAGTGGATGGCCACCTTCGCGCCCTCGGCGCCCAGGGTGGTGCTGATCAGTCCGCCGAGATTGCGGGATGCGCCGCCGACGAAGGCGACCTTGCCGCCGAGCGTCTTGTCCGGAGCGTTGACCATGACAGCCTCCTTGATCATGCGTCGACAGGCCGCACCTGATCGCCGACCAACAGCCGGAGACCAGGACGTGCCCGTACCAAGGAATCACCGTCCGGGCATCGCAGCATCCCGGACGATCCGATCGGCTCTCCAGCCGCCCGTCCTGGTGGCCAGGACGGCGTACGGCTCACTAGGCAGGCGCCACAGCCGCCGGTTGCCCGGCCGGACAGCGGACCGGCGCCCTGTCAGTCGAAGAAGCAGCGGTTCTGGCGCACGAAATCGGCAAAACCGAGGGCTTCACGGCCCGTAAGGTCGGCCACGGTTGAAGTGACGGTGTCGGCACCGCCGTCGCGGTAAGCGCGGGCAACTCCTATCAGGGCATCTACATGGAACTCGGGCATCCCGCGACTCAGCATCGCCGCGCGCGCTTCGTCGTCCGGCAGGCCCACATAGCGCACCGGCTTGCCAAGGACGTCGGAAAACTCTTCGGCGGCTTCGGCATAGGTCAGTGCCTTCGGCCCGGTGAGAGCATAGACCCGGCCGTCGTGGCCATCAGTGGTGAGAACCCGCGCTGCGACACGGGCGATGTCTCCGATGTCGATGAAGCTTATGGGTGCGGTGATCAAGGGGAGGCTGAACTCCCCGGCCTCGCGGATGGACGGCTGGCGCAGGAAGTTCTGCAGATAGAAGTTGGGGCGCAGGATCGTCCAGGGCAGACCGGATGTGACCAGCGACTGTTCGACGGGCCGATGCAGCCGGGCGATCGGTGAGAGTCCTTCGTCGGCCCGCCAGACCGACAGCTTCACCACCCGAACACCCACCGCACGGGCTGCTTCCAGCATGTTGAGTTCGTGCGTCGTTTGGGCGGGACTCGTCGCGCCGAGCAGGAATACGGCCTCGATGCCGTCGAGTGCGGGACCGATCGTGTCCGGCATGGCCAGATCCAGCGTCACTGCCTGACCGCCCGACTTGATCACCTCAGCCGTGGTGCCCGGATCACGGTAAGCCGCGCGCGCGGCCACGCCGTCGGCATGAAGACGAGCGAGGAGAGCCGTTCCGACGTTCCCACTCGCGCCAGTCACCAGAATCATCGTCACATCTCCAGGCGATAGCAGTGAGTAGGCCAAGAGTAGGAACGCACCATCATGAGAGCGGTCCAGGGCTCAGGTCCGTGCGGGGTAGGTCGGCGTGAAGCACAGCTCGGCCTTGTCCTTCTTCGCCCCAGCGGCGGATGTCGGCGTCGGTGTACCCGGCCTGCGCACCGACGGCACCTACTCGATCCAGACCCTGACCGGCCCCGCCGCCCGTCCCCGGCTGGCCACCACCAATCAGTCCGGCGCCGACCGCCGCCCGGGACGCCGCCGGTGGAGGTGCAGGGTCACGCAGCAGACCGGGCACGCCTCCGCGGTGACGGCGCCCGCGGCGTCCTGATCCCGTACGTCACACAGTCGTTCGACTTCACGTTGTCGTCGCCGGGCCGCGACCTGGTCAACGACAGCACACGCCCGCCTGATTTGCGCACCGCTCGGGGCTTGCTCGAGCCGGACGCGGTCACTGCTACACGTCCGGTTCCGAGGGGCCCACTTCCCGCCGGCGAGAGTGAATCGGGCGGCGCATTATGATCTTCGGCCTGGTCGAGGAGGAGGTCATATGGCGTTCCAGGAGCATGTGGAGCGGGTCGCCGACGAGGTCGTCGGAACGTTTCCGGCCAACAGCGGGATCTACGCGGTGACGTTCCGCATCGACAGTGTCGATCAGGACCCGCGGTTTCCGTACGTGGCGATCGGCTACACCACCGAAGCCGACGCCGCGGAATCGGTGGAGCAGGCGTCGGACGCCTGGGAGGCGCGCTGGAGCTACGCGTTCTTCCCGGAAACGGGGCTTGAAGGGGTCAGGATCGTAGGGCGTGAACCGGATGGTGCACACGCGCACCGGCGGGAGGCGGAGTCCCGGGGGCTCTGGTACGAGGACGACGATGAGCCCGACGATCGCCACGAGCAACTGGTCGAGTGGTTCTACGAGGTGTGCGTCGCGGCCGCTCGGCACCTCCACGACAGCGGCCGGATCGCGGAGGTACTGGGACGGCCGGCTCCGGTGATCCTGTACGACATGTTCGACCCGGACGCAATGTTCCGGCTGACCTCGGAGGCCAATCCGGCGGAGTTGGTCACCGAGTTCATGACCCAGGACCCGGGGTAGAGAAGGGATCGCCGTCCGCGCCCGTCACGCACGGTCCTGGGGCCGCCGTACACCGTCCGCCTTCTTCACCGGCCGCCACGCCGGCTCCTTCTCCCTCTGCGCGTCTGCGGCGATCTGCATCCACCCGTGCTCCTCGGCGAACACCCCGCCAGTGGCTTCGTCCAGGGCGCGACGCACGATGCCGCACACATAGACGGGTCCGGCCTGGAGCGCGGGGTCGACGATCACGGCGGGGTCGTCCGCCGGGTATCCCGAGCACTCCCAGTGGCCGCCTGCCGTGTACAGGATCGCCTCCCCGAGATAGGCGCCCAGGGCGCGGATGAGGAGCTCGACGTTTCCTCCCCGCTCCTGGTGGGCGAGGGCGGCGGCTTCCAGGACCGGCAGGGATTCGGGGCTGAAGTCGTCGGCGAAGTCCTCGGGCAGCGGGAGCGCTCCGAGTTTGCCGAGTTCGATGAGGATCTCGTCCAGCCACATGGTCAAAGACGCTTCGCTGTCGGGGGAGGAGTCGTCGCTCATGGGGCCGAACCCTACTCTGCGGGCCGTCAACTCGCCTGTGGAGATGCTGTGTTGCGGCACGCCGAAGCTGTGTATCTGCTGTGTCCGCGTGACGCCAGTGGCTAGGGTGCTGGGGTGTGACTGCACCGACGGGGGGCGTGCAGCACACCCGCCCGGCGAGGCCGAGACCCGCCCTGGCGCACAGGTTCTGCCCCCATGAGGGACTGATCAATGCATTCTGCGATAGGCATGCGTGGCCGCGCATGGCTGCGGGCGACGGCCGTCGTCCTCGGCGCGACCGCGCTGATCACCGGGCCCCTGCCCGGCATGCACGAGAACGCCGACGCAGCCCCGCCGAAACCGATGCTGGGCCGCTGCATGGACAAGTACGGCACCAGTGCGACGCCGCCGCCCAGCTACAAGCTGCCCGGCTACAAGCCGGCCGGACTGAACGAGTGGAAGACCCCGAACGCGGAGGACCGCTTCTACTCCTACGACAACCTCGCCCAGGGCTACGGCCTCCTCAAGGACCCTGCCGAGATACACATCCCCGAGGGAAAGACGAAGAAGGACTTCGAGTGGGGGAGCCCGGAGAACGCGAAGCTGACCTGGGAGGAGAACCAGGCCGGCGACAAGAAGTACCCGGGGACATTCAACGAGTGGCTGAACAACGTCTACTCCCGTAACGAGGGCAACAACAAGCGGGGCAACGCCTTCGAATCCGAGGTCGTGAAGTACTTCGACCTGGGAGGCGTGGACTGGCTGTGCCAGAAGAACCTGAAGGACATCAACCCGGACCTGCAAAAGGAGCTTGAGCAGGTTCTCGGGAAGCAGACGATGAAGGACGGCCGGGTCTTCGATGCGGTCAACCAGCGCACCAAGACCGTCTACGAGATCAAGTCCGGCATCGACAAATACGACGCGCGCCAGATCAAGATCGACGCCGAGCTGGTCAAGCGCGGCTGGAAGGTCGTCTACATCACCGGTCAGGCGCCCGACGCCGGGACGATCGCCAAGTACAGGGAAGCGGGCGTCAACTACTACCGGCACGGCGCCACTCCGAATCCGCGGTTCGAGACCGGCAAGTGGACACCACGGAACGCGAACCTGCTGACCCCGGACCCGAACAAGCCGTCGTTCGGATCCGGTACCAACGTGATCCGCCAGTCTCCGCCCAACCCCAATGACGTTCGCCGCATGCAGGAACGGGCCAACCCGTTCATCCGCAATGCCCAGCAGAACATGCGCTCCTACGGCGGCATCGACTTCTCCACCCTCGACCTGTCCTACATCGGACAGACCAAAACGGGGAACGTCTCCTACGCCTTCAGCGCCAAGAACGTAGAGGAAGGCACGGGCGGCTGGGGCGGCAAGGAGAAGGCGCAGCTCATCAACGACGCGTTCTTCACCTGGCTCGCTCTCACCCCGGACCACTTCTGGGTCAACCTGAACCCGGACGATCCGAACACCATCATGAAGGCACCGTTCGACAAGACCGACGCCGGTCGTGTCCTCCTCCAGGCCGACATGGAGATGAAGCGGGACTTCGGCCGTGCCGAGGACCCCAAGACCGACGCCGGCAAGCGGTTCTGGAACGAGATCAGCAAGGTCGACGGCAAGCCCTGCATGGGCTCGACGAGGAACTGGATCACGCCCAAGAAGGCCGTCGTACGCATGGAGGACGACGGCCTGTACATCCTGGACGCCCCGCTCGAGGTCAAAACGGTCGCCCAGGACTACGCCACTCAGCCCGCCGGCGGCATGCCGTGCAAGCTGACCAAGGCACAGACCACCCACAACATGGACGTCTACCGGCGTGCCCTCCTGCCGGTCGTGGAGAAGCAGGTCAACACCGACCCCAAGTACGCGGACCTGCGACGCGTCTACAAGGCGCGCATCGGCGCCGAGTACGTCCGCCAGACCGTCACCGCCAACCCCAAGTCGTTCGGCGGCTCCTTCAACAAGATCCTCAACTCCAACAACGTCAAACGGTGGCCCCTGCGCGGCAAGAACGCCGACTGGGACAAGATGACCGTCTGGCGCGAGATGAAGAAGTCCTACACCGAGGGCGACTTCAAGTACGAAATCCCCGTCGGCGGCGAGGTCTGGGTGTACACCGTCGGCGGTGTCGACCTGACCAAGCAGCCCCAGCGTCCCATCAGCCAGGCCCGCTTCCATGCGGAGAAGCCCAACCTCCCCTCCGTCACCCTGGGCGCCCGGAACGAGGTACTCGGCTACCAGGACACCGGGACCACGCTGATCGGAGGCGACAACTCCAGCGCGGCGGGCGGCACGCCCACCCCGCACCCCACCCCGACCCCGACCCACACCGGCGGTGGCGGAGACAAGCCCACCACGAGCCCGACTCACACCCCCGGGCCCACGCCCATAGGAGGCGGCCACACGCAGCCCCCGGTCACACCCCCGGCCGACGGCGACAACGGCAGCGGTGGTCTCGCCGACACCGGCACCCAGGTGCTCGGCGTTGCTGGGATCGCCGTCGCACTGCTTGCCGCCGGGGCAGCGCTCGTGTGGTGGAAGCGCCGCCGCAACGCCGACAGCTGACCCGACCGTGCGCATGAGGGCGCCTCTGTGACAAACGGCCCTCGCACCCGCTACTTCCCGGGTGCGGGGGCCGACGCATGCCGTTGCCCGCTCCTTTCCGAGTCCGGCCGCGGCGCGCGGTCTCCGCCGCTGGTCATGCCAGACGGATCTCTCTCGAATGCCCCGGCTCACGCGCGACCACCTGCGGCGGATACTGGAACGCGGGCAAACGCAGCCGCTGCGTCGACGAGAAGACCGCACGCCAGGCGCTCACGGACGGCGTCGCCCCCTCCCCCCGCTGCCGACGGTCACGGCATGACAGACCACTCCCCCGCCGGGCCGGCCGTGCCCTCTGCACAGGCCGGTACCACGGTCCTCGACCCGGCGGTGCGAACAGAGTTTTGGGACAGGTTTTACGCGACGCATCGCAACTACGGGCCATGCCTTCGCTGTCTGACAGGGGGTCGGGCCCGTCAGGGCCGAGGAGCGAGAGAGCGGGGCAGGTCGTGGGACGGCGCAAGGGCGGCATAGGGATCGCACTCATCACGGGTGCGATGCTGGTGGGCGTTAGTGCCTGCGGGGGCGGCAGTGACAAGGCGGGCGGGGACGACGCAAAGGCGCCGGGCAAGCCGAGTGCGAGCGCCTCTCCATCACCGACGAAGCCCGCGGGCCCGCCGATGCTGCTGGACACGATCACCCCGCAGACGGGAACCACGGTCGGCGTGGCCATGCCGATCTCGGTGGTCTTCACGAACCCGGTGGCGGCAAAGGCACGGGCCGCGGTGGAGAAGCACATGAAGGTCAGCGCGTCGCAGCCGGTGGCCGGCGCCTGGCACTGGTTCGGCGACAAGCGCGCCGACTGGCGGCCGAAGACGTACTGGCCCTCCGGCACAAAGGTGAAGATCGACGCTGACATGAAGGGCGTCAGCAACGGCAACGGACGCTACGGCGTGCGCACCTACACGCACACCTTCACGGTCGGCGACGACGTGCGCGCGGATGTCTCCGTGACCGGCCACACCATGAAGGTGACCCGGAACGGCAAGCTGGTGCGCACCCTGTCGATCAATGCGGGCAGCCCCCAGTATCCGACGTGGAACGGCACGATGGCCGTCATCGACAAGGAGGAGAAGGTCCACATGACCTCCTGCAGCGTCGGCATCAGCTGCGACAAGGGGAGCCCCAACTACTACGACCTGACGCTGCCCTGGGACATCCACCTGACCCAGTCCGGCACGTACGTGCACTACTCGACCGGCGACCCCAACCCGGGCAGCGGCAGCGCCCGCGGCTCGCACGGCTGCGTCCACCTGTCCATGTCGGACGCCAAGTGGTTCTACGGCCAGGTCAAGCAGGGCGACCCCGTCACCATCACCGGCTCGACCCGTGCCAAGGCGCCGGCCGACAACGGCTACGCCGACTTCAACCTGGGATGGGACGAGTGGCTCGCGGGCAGCGCCTCCGGGGAGGGGACGACCGCGACGCTGTGATGCGCTGCGCCGGCGGCGCGAGTCAGCACTCGATGACGCCGGCGAACAGGGCACTGAACTCCCCCATGAGCGCCGCCTCCCCGCGTGGCCACGTGCGCTCCCGGCGGGTTCCGGGCTTCGCAGCGGCTCCCGGGCCGGCCGCAGCAACGCGCGGCTGAGCCGGCCCGGGGCGAACCCGACGGTCACTTGGACGAGTCACGGGTGACGCCGTCGCTGTCGTGGCGTCCGGCGCCGGTGGCGGGCCCGTGGTGGATGCGCACGTCGTGGGCGGCGCATCGGGTGCGGAACTCGGTGCTTACGGTGGACAGCTCTCCGATGAGTTCGCGCAGTTCCTTGTCGTGTGGACAGCGACCGGCCTCAGTGCGGAGCAGGGTGACGGTCGTACTGGCGGCACTGTCCCAGTCGTCGGCGAAACGGTGTGCGCCTGGGTCGAGGAAGGAGTAGCGGGCGAAGTTGGGACGGCAGCGTTCGTCCGCGGTCCGGCTGGTGAACAGGGGCACGAACAGGGCGCGGGCGAGGGCGTTGGTGGCTACACCGGGCCAGCCGGATGCGGAGCTGATCCCCTCGCTGCCGGCCGCCTCCGACGTGCTCGGCACCGGCTGGTACGGCGCCGTCGCGGCCCAGGCCGCCCCGGCAGGACGGTGGCGGTCGTCGGTGACGGTGCGGTCGGCCTGATGGCCGTCCTGGCCGCCAAGCGGCTGGGCGCCGAGCGGGTCATCGCGATGTTCCGCCACCCCTAGCGGCAGGAACTGGCCCAGTTCTACGGCGCGACCGACATCGTGGAGGAACGCGGTGACGCGGGCGTGGCGAAGATCAAGGAACTCACGGGCGGCCTCGGGGCGCACTCGGTGGTCGAGGCCGTCGGCACCCAGGAGTCGACCATGCAGGCGATCGACGCCAGCCGTCCGGGCGGGCACTTGGGCTTCGTCGGCGTCAACTACGACGTGGCCATCCCCGGAATGAACTTCGACCTCACCTGCCACTGGAGCAGGCTCCGGAGGGCTACAAGGCGATGCACGAGCGGCGTGCCACCAAGGTGCTCCTCACCCTGGGATGAGGTGGAGCATCCAGCGGGCTCGGGCACAACACGGCGAAGGCGCTGGCCGACGACGGGCACGACCTAGTCGTCCACGTCCGCAGCCCGGTCCGTCTCACCGTCGCGCAGGACACCACCCGGTGAACGGGAATCGTCAGCGGCGTCTCCATCAAGGCTTCCGGTGTCGGGAAGTGACGGTAGACGGTGGCCACCCCCCACCTTGGCGAGGTGGGCGACGTCGTTGAGTTGCAGCGGGGTGCCGTTGTCCCGCCGCAGCCGGCTACGACCTCGGTCTGTGGAGCGGAAGGACCGACACGACATACGAAACCCCGCTTATCCCAAATCGCCACAAAACGCGCATATATGCTCACGTTGAGTAGTCAACCCCGGGGCTTGATGCCCTGGTACGAAAGGGTCGAACCATGCGCAAGATTCAGCGCGTTGCCGTCGTAGCCGCAGCGGTCGCGGGGCTCTCCGTCCTCGGCACCGGCGTCAGCGCTGCCGGTGGCTACGGCGCCCCTCCGCAGATCACCGCCGTGGCCAACTCGGAGGCCACCGCCGTGGCCATGGGGGGCGGCACCGCGGTAGCCAACTCGCAGGCCACTGCCACGGCCTCGTGGGGCGGCTACCGGTACAACCAACCGCTCTACGCCCCGCAGTCGGCGCCGTACTCCGCCCCGCAGGCAGCTCCAGCTTCCTACCCCGCTCCGCAGGCAGCTCCAGCTTCCTACCCCGCCCCGGAGGCAGCCCCAGCTCCATACTCCGCCCCGCAAGCAGACCCCTATTCCGCTCCGCAGGCAGCCCCGGCTCCCAACTCCGCGCCGCAGTACGTCGCCAACTAACGGCTCGGGCTTGCCGCCGGGGCCGGGCGGTCATTGCCGGGTGTCAGGTCCAGGGTTGCCCGGGCGCCGCCTTCCGGCGGGTTCTCGTAGGTCACCTGGGCGCCCAGGACCTGGGCCTGGCCCATGACGATGGTCAGGCCCAGACCGATCCCGGTGCCACGTTCCCGTGCCCCGGTGCGGAAGCCTTGCGGGCCTTCTGCCCGTCGACCTCCAGGGTCACTGACGGGACGCCCTGCCGGTGGGCGTTGGTGACCAGGTTGGCCAGGATCCGCTCGACCCGGCGCGGATCGGTCTCCACCACCGCGTCCTGATACACCCGTACGTCGGCTTCCCGGCCGGTAGCGGCCACGGCTCCGGCACGCCAGCTCGCCCAGCCGTACCTCCTCACGCTGGGCCTGCTCGATGCCCTGTACGTCGTGGCCTGCCACCCCCAGTACGTCCTCGACGAACCGGCGCAGGTGGTGCACGCCGCCGCTGACCAGCTCGACGGGTCGGCCGGGGGCAGCAGGCCGACGGCGGTCACCAGACCGACCACGGGCGTACGCAGTTCGTGGGCGATGTCGGCCGTGACATGCCGTTCCACCTCCAGCCGGGCGTTCAGTGTAGGTGGCCCGCACCGGCCGACGGGTGACGGTCGTACGCAAAGGGGCCGGCAGATCCTTCCGCGTGCGCCGCATCCGCGCGCTGCTGGGTGTCGGTGCGCTGGTGCACAAGGAGCCCGATGAACGCCGCAATCGGACGGTCACGCAGCCGCTGCACATGGACGCTCCGGGCTGGCCGAAGTGGTCCAGCCGCGCCGCGACAACCCTGGCTATGAACGGAAGGAGCCAGGAGCCCGTCGACGCGATGGCCCCTCACCGGGGCAGACACAGCCCCGACACCGCTTCCAGCCGTCTACGCAGAGCTGTCTTGAGCCCTGGGGCACCTGCAGCGAACGGCGACGGCCGCGATGTCGTCATCCAGCCTTCCGCCGCTGTAGTGGAGCAGGTCTCGGTGAAGCCGGTCCAGCAGCTCACGGGGCGCCGCCGGGCCGAGCTGCCGCATCCACTCCGGTAGTGGGAAGAACGTGCCGGTGCGGTCCCGGGTCTCGGTTACGCCGTCGGTGTAGAGCAGCATCTGGTCGCCTGAGGCGAAGGCGATGGTGTCGACGTTGTAGTCGTCGTAGTCGTCTCCGAGGAGCGCCGCGAGGTTGAGGGGCGGTGAGGGGACGGTGGGCTCGAGGACGCGGATCTCTCCGTTCTGCATCAGCAGGGGCGGGGGGTGCCCACAGTTGAGGATTTTCACGTGCCCGCCGACGTACGGGATCTCGGCGATCAGAGCGGTGGCGAAGTGCTCAGGCTGATCCGGGTCGAGGATCGCGACGCTGTAGCGGCACATGCTGGTCTCCAAGCGATGGATGATGCCCCTCAGGTCGGGCTGGTCGTACGCGTTCTCCCTGAAGCAGTTGATCACCGCCGAGGCCGCCCCCACCGCCGAAAGGCCCTTGCCGCGCACGTCACCGATAAGCAGCCGGACCCCGTACGGCGTGTCGGCGACCTCATAGAAGTCGCCTCCGATCCGGGCCTGCTCCTGGGCCGCGAGATACAGCGACTCGATCTCGACGTCCTGGACCCGGCGCGGTAGCGGACGTAGCAGCACCTGCTGCGCCGCGTCGGCGACGAGCCGGATCTGGAAGAGTGTCTCCTCTCGCTGGAGCCGGAGATGGCTCGTGTAGGCGGCCGCCAAGGTGACCGCGACGATCGCGGCCGCCGTGTAGGGCGTCCCCAGATCGGAGTAGACGAGGCTGAGCCCGATCATGACCATCAGGCAGAAAGCCCCCAGCAGGATCGTCGCGAGCACGGGCCACATCGCGGCGGCGAGGGCGGGTGCGGCGGGCAGAAGACGGCTGAAGGCGATCTCCCTGGGGGTGGCGAAGGCCAGGCCGGTGATGAGGACGGTGAGAATCACGGGAGACAGCAGTACGGTCTCGCGTCGGCCACCGTATGGAGGGCGGTGACGCGGAGGCCGTCCTGTCCTGATCACAAAAGGTATCTTATCGGGGCATACCGGACTTGGTTCCGTGAGAGCGGATGCTCCCATGCCCGCCGACCAGCTGCCGGGCCGGGCCACAGCAGCCGCGCGACGGGCTTGATCAGCGACGGCTTCCCCGCAGTGGTGTTATCAAGGGTGTATGGAGGTATTTTCCGGGCACCCTCGGGGCCCGGAACGTCATCCGCCCGTCGGACGCTCGCGCGAACGTCGCGCCTCCCTGCTGGACCTGCACAGTGCGGCCGGTCAGGTGTTCCTTCTGCAGGTCGTCATCGTGGTCCTGCTGGTCGTGGCCGCGATGGTGGGCATGATGCTCCAGGCGGCGAGTCAAGCTCTGCAACAGGGGCGACGGGAGTCGGTCGTCGCGGCCCAGTCGTTCGCGAGTGCCCCTGGTGTGGCCGAGGCGCTGCAGAGCCGGGACCCGACGGCGGTGCTCCAGCCACGGGCCGAGGAGGCGCGCAAGCGCGCCGGCGTGGATTTCGTCATCGTCATGAGCACGAAGGGGATCCGTTACACGTACCCCTATCCGCAGGAGATCGGGAAGAAGTTCGTCGGCACCATCGCACCGGCGCTGCAGGGCCGTACCGTCGTCGAGCAGGCCGGTGGGCCGCCACTGCCCGCGGGCAAGGGGACGGACGTGCAGGCGGTGGTCCCGGTGACCGACCGGCGCGGCAAGGTGGTCGGCCTGGTCTCCGCCGGAATCACGGTCAAGAACGTGGCGGGAATGTGGCTGCCGCAGCTGCCGATCATCCTGGCCAGCGGCGCGGCCGCGCTGGCGCTGGCCATGACGGGAACGACGCTGGTGTCCCGGCGGCTGCGGCGGCAGACGCACGGCCTGGCCCCGGTGGAGCTGGCGCAGCTGTACGAGCACCACGACGCGGTGCTGCACGCGGTGCGGGAAGGGGTGCTGATCACCAGCGCCGATGGACGACTGCTGCTCGCGAACGACGAGGCGGGGCGGCTGCTCGGACTGCCGGCGGACGCGCTGGGGCGTCCGGTGCGGGAGCTGGGACTGCCGGAGCCGGTCTTGCGCCTGCTGTCGTCACCGGAGGCGGTCACCGATGAGGTGCACCTCGCGGGGGACCGATTGCTCGCGGTGAACAAGCGGCCGACGTACCCGCGGACCGACCGGGGAGGCAGCGTGGTGACCCTCCGGGACACCACGGAGCTGGCAGCGGTCTCGGGGCGGGCCGAGGTCGCGCGGGAGCGGCTGAAGCTGCTGTACGAGGCCGGGGTGGGGATCGGGACGACGCTGGACGTCGAGCGTACGGCCCAGGAGCTGGCCGACGTGGCGGCGCGGCAGTTCGCCGACCTCGTCACGGTGGATCTGCTCGACGCGGTGCTGCGGGGGTGGGAGCCGACGGCGGAGGGCTGGCGGCATCTGCGCCGGGCGGCGATCGGCGGCGAACAGCGGATGATGCCGGTGTATCCACTGGGCGAAGTGATCACGTTCTCGGCCGGCACCCCGCAGATGCGGACGCTGCAGGAGGGGCGGGGCATGCTGGAGGCGGACCTGCGGCAGGCACGCGGCTGGCTGGAGCAGGATCCTGAGCGTGCCCGGAAGGCCCTGGACTGCGGGCTGCGATCGCTGGTGGCCGTGCCGCTGCGGGCGCGGAACGTAGCGCTGGGCGTGGCGAACTTCTACCGGACGGTGGATTCCCCGACGTTCGAGCCGGAGGATCTCGCCTTCGCTGAGGAACTGGCCGTACGGGCGGCTGTGGCCCTCGACAACGCCCGCAGGTTCACCCGGGAGCACGCGATGGCGGTGACCCTGCAGCGCAGCCTGCTGCCGCGGGGGCAGCCGGAGCAGGACGCGCTGGAGGTGGCCTGGCGGTACCTGCCCGCGGAGGCGGGGGTGGGCGGGGACTGGTTCGATGTCATCCCGCTGCCGGGCGCGCGCGTGGCCCTGGTGATGGGTGACGTCGTCGGCCACGGGCTGCACGCGGCGGCGACAATGGGGCGGCTGCGCACCGCGGTGCACAACTTCTCCACCCTGGACCTGCCCGTGGACGAGGTGCTCGGGAATCTGGACGACCTTGTCGTCCGCATGGACAACGAGGAGAACACGGGCGACGCCGCGGACAGCCACGAGGGGGAAGGAGTGACCGGAGCGACCTGTCTGTACGCGGTCTACGACCCGGTGGCCGGGGTCTGCACGATGGCCCGTGCCGGACACCCGGAACCGGTGGTGGTGCTCCCGGACGGGACGGTCGTCTGTCCTCGTGTGCCGGCCTCGGCACCCCTCGGTCTGGGCGGCTACCCCTTCGAGACCGCCGAGGTCTCCCTGCCCGAGGGTTCACACCTGGTGCTGTACACCGACGGTCTGCTGGAGAACCGCACCCACGACATCGACGTCGGGATGGAGAAGCTGAGCCGGGCGTTGGGCGGCTCCGGAGACCGCACTCCGGAGGAGACGTGTCAGGCGGTGATCGACGCGCTGAAGCCGTCGCACTGCTCGGACGACATCGCTCTGCTGACGGCACGTACGCGGATGTTCCCGCCCTCGCGGGTGGCCGAGTGGGACGTGCCGCCGGACCCGGCGCTGGTTCCCTCGGTGCGGGCGCGCTGCAGGGAGACGTTGCTGGAGTGGGGGCTGGAGGAGACCGGATTCGCCACGGAACTGATCGTCAGCGAGCTGGTCACGAACGCGATCCGGTACGGCTCGCCGCCGGTCGGCGTACGGCTGCTGCACGGACGCTGTCTGATCTGCGAGGTGTCGGACGGCAGCGGCACCTCGCCACGCCTGCGGCGGGCGGCGACCACGGACGAAGGCGGACGGGGCCTGTTCCTGGTGGCGCAGTTCGCCCAGCGTTGGGGGACGCGGTACACGCCCCGCGGCAAGGTCATCTGGGCGGAACAGGTTCTTCCCGACGGCACTTCCGCCCCCTCGGGCCCCGCACCGGTCGACTTCCTTCTCGACCAGTTCGACCTCGACCAGTTCGATGATCCCGGCATGTGAGCCTAAGTGAACTCCGAGCGCCGTGGCTCCGTGATCGCCAGGTAGGGGCCGAGCTTGTCGATGACCTCCCGCATCTCGTTCTCGTCGGCTTCATAGACGGTCTGGCCCATTCGGGGATCACGGGCGTGGAGGGTGTGAATGAGCGGGCCGTGCGGTGTGCCGAGCTGGATCAAGGAGGCGGAGGGACCGTGCACCGCGCGCTCGGTGCCGGGGCGAGCCGTGAGGTCGATACGGCTGACGACGCCGGGGGTGACCCAGACCGTGGCCTGCTCCAGATGACCGAGGAGCTGGAGGTGGAAGTGGCCGCAGAGGATGAGCTGCACATCGCTCCCGCGGATCACCGCCGCCAGCTCTTGGGCGTTGCGGAGCCCGAGCGCCCGCTGCACCTCGACGTCCAGCGTGACCGGTGGATGATGGAAAGCCAGCACGGTGCCACGCGGCGCGGGGGTTGCCACCATCTCGCTCAGCCAGTCGAGCTGAGACCGGCTGAGCCGGCCGTAGCCCTTGCCGGGCACCAAGGAGTCAAGCGTCACCAGTCGCCAACCGTCGACCGTGCTGGCAGCGGCCCGCTCATCCTCGGCTCCCTCGTACACCGCCTCAGGGTGGTCATGGCCGACGCCCAGGACCTGGGCGAACGCGCCGCGTTCGTCATGGTTGCCGGTCGTGTAGAAGACGGACGCGCCTCGCTCCCGCGCGTAGCCGCCCAGAATGTCGTGGGCCCGCGCGTACGCCTCGCGGGAACCGTCGTCGGCGACGTCCCCGGTGACGACGACAGCGTCCAGGTCGCGCAGATGGCTCACGTCGGCGAGCATGCGTCGCAGGGCGGCAGTGCCGTCAGCCCCGTCGGCGTCCGGGCCGCCAGCGCGATCGAGGTGCGTATCGGACAGATGCAGGATCCTCATGGGGCCAACTTAGCCGCCCACCAGGTGAGTTGATCAGTAGTCGCTTGCCCCGGATCCGCAGATGCCCTGTCACGCACTGTCCTTGCGTTCCACGACAAGGATGCGGGCCTGCGGCCTGGGGTGGGCCACATGGGCGTCGCCGGGCTCGACACAGCACACCCGGCCGGGCACCAGCCGTTCAACGCGTTCGACACCGTCTACGCGGTAGTGCATGTCGACGGCACCGTCGAGGACCACGAAGACCTCGGGCCCGTCGTTGACGTGCCAGACGTACGGCTGGTCGGTCCAGTGCAGACGGACCGTCGCCGTATCGAGTTCAGCCAGCTCAAGGGCGCCCCAGGGGCGGTCGGCGGTGTGGGACGCGGCGTCAAGGAAACGCATCGGTGTGCTCCTGAACAGGGGGTCAGTACGTCACGGGGTGTCCCGGGACCGCTCCACCATCTCCCGGCGCCGGACCCCACACCAGCGGCAGTAATGCCTGTGTCCGCAAGATTACTGCCATGCATCATGTGGTGGCGCTCGCCCTCCCCCGCGTGGTCGCCTTCGACCTCGCCATACCGGCCCAGATCTTCGGTGATCCAGGCGGGCCGGGCGCCTACCGGTTCACGCTGTGCGCCGCCGCGTCCGGGCCGGTGCCGAGCACCACGGGATTCGACCTCGTGGCGCCCCACGGCCTGGAGGCGCTCGCCGAGGCCGACACCGTGGTCGTCCCCGGCTTCCATCCGCTGACCGCGCCCCCGCCACCCGTCCTCGACGCGTTGCGCTCCGCGGCGGCACGCGGCGCACGCATGGTTTCGGTGTGCACCGGCGCGTTCGCTCTCGCTGCGGCTGGGCTGCTGGACGGCCGGCGTGCTACGACACACTGGATGGACGCAGACGAACTCGCCCGTCGCCACCCGAAGGTCGACGTCGACGCCGACCTCCTCTACACCGCTGAGGAACCCGTCCTGACCAGCGCCGGTTTCGCCGCCGGGATCGACCTGTGCCTGCACCTGGTACGCGAGGACCACGGCGCCCAGGCCGCGGCAGACCTCGCCCGCCGACTCGTCGTCCCGGCTCACCGGGACGGCGGACAGGCCCAGTACCTGACCCGCCCCATGCCCACCGAAGGCACCAGCATGGCTTCCGTGTGCGCCTGGGCCGTCCGGCACCTCGACCGGCCGCTGACCGTCGCCGACCTCGCCCGGCAGGCGGCCGTCTCCCCGCGTACCTTTGCCCGCCGCTTCACCACCGAGACCGGCACGACACCCCTGAGATGGCTCAACGCGCAGCGCCTGCAGGAAGCCCGCCGTCTTCTGGAAGCCACCGACCTGCCCGTCGAGGAGATCGCCCGCCGCTGCGGCCTGGGCACCGCGACCAACCTCCGGCTCCACATGGCCAGGGACGCCGCCACGACTCCCACAGGCTACCGACGCACCTTCCGCGCCCGTGCCACGCCACCGTCCCAGAAATGATCGCGGGTTCCGGGGGCGGTCCCCCTGAGCCCATGATGTGGGCATGCAGATTCCCGACCGACGGATCGAACTGTTCAACGGCACCGGCAGCGAGCACCGGTTCAGCGGCCCCGCGACCGGTGACGAGCGGAGCATGCTCGTGGCTGTGCTGGACGCCCAGCGAGCCACCCTGAAGCTGAAGTGCTCCGGG
The DNA here is from genome assembly GCF_053596375.1 of Streptomyces sp. NPDC001709. Lineage (NCBI taxonomy): Bacteria > Bacillati > Actinomycetota > Actinomycetes > Kitasatosporales > Streptomycetaceae > Streptomyces > Streptomyces sp. NPDC001709. The sequence goes on from NZ_JBSFGB010000005.1 coordinate 116,748, forward strand.
CTGGGGCCGGAGTTGGCCCTGCGGTCCGTGTCACCGTCCTCGCTCTCCCTGCTTGGCCTTGTCCGCCACCTCGCCGACGTGGAACGCCGCTGGTTCCGGGCCGTGCTCGCCGGGCACGACGTCGAACTGCGTTTCTCCGCCCCGGACATCCCCGAGGGCGACTTCGACGGTGCCAGCCCCGACCCCGACGTCGTCGCGGCGTCCTGGGCGGCCTGGAGCGCCGAAGTCGCCTTCGCGGAAGCGTTCGTCGCCGAGGCTTCGCATCTCGACATCGAGGGCCACGACCCCTGGCGGGGCACGGTCTCCCTGCGCTGGGTGCTCATCCACATGATCGAGGAGTACGCCCGCCACAACGGACATGCCGACCTGATCCGCGAACGCATTGACGGCGCGGTGGGGGTGTGACCGCGGGCGACTGCGCCGGCGGCCCCGCTGCTCTACGGCTCGATCATCCGGAAGTGCGGCCTCCGACCCGCTGATTCGCGCCCGATGCGGTGGGGGGCGTCGGCTCTGTCCGTACGGTTCTTGGCTGCTCGGGTGTGGCGCAGCCCGATCTCGTGCTGTAGTCCAGCCAGGCCTCGTCGTCCCAGGCCCGCGGTACGGCGTGGTTCGTCGAGTTCAGCGAGGGAGACGGGGCAACTCACCGCCGCGCCGGTGCCGTAGGTGCAACCGGCTGGCTCAGTCATGGCGCTGCTTCACCCGGTCGTGACCGCCGTCCTCCCGGCGTCGGCGTGTCTGCCGCGTCCTCCGGTCGGCCGATCGGTCGCGCCCCGACCGGGCGAGCAGATGACCGGGCAGCAGGCCGAGGGCGAGGACGGCGGCGGCGACGTAGAGCAGCGCCGAGCCCAGGGCGACGGTGTGGAAGCCCCGCAGGAAATGCGCGCCGCCGGGCTGGCCGGCGATGGCGCCGGCCACCGCGATGCCGATCGCGCCGCCGGCCTGGCGTGCGGTGTTGTTGATGGCCGAGGCGAGCCCGGAGCGTTCGCCGGGCACGGCGGCGATGGCCGCGGCGACGACGGCGGGGGTGAGCAGGCCCAGTCCGACGCCCCACAGCAGGAATGCGGGCAGCATGGCGCCGTAGCCCGTCGAGGGCGTCACCCGGATCAGCAAAGCCAGCCCTGCCGCCGCGAGAAGCAGTCCGGCACCGTTCGGCAGACGGGCTCCGATCCGGCTGGTGAGCCGTCCGCCGAACGGCGCGAGCACGGCCAGCGGCGCGAACAGCGGAACGATCGCCAGCCCCGCGTCGAGCGGCGAGCGGTGCTGGAGCGACTGCAGGAACAGCATCAGCACGAACAGCGTGCCCAGGGTGCACAGGTTCATCGTCCCGGCCGCCGCATTCGCCACATCGAAGCCCGGCCGCCGGAACAACGCCAGCGGCAGCATGGCCTGATCACCGCGACGCCGCTCGACGAGCACCAGCGAGACGAACGCCGCGACGGCCACCACCGCGGCCGCGAGGACCGGCACCGACCCGGCGCCCGAGCGTCCGCCCTGGATGAACGCGAACGTCGTCGTCAGCAACAGCACGCTCCCCGCCAGCAATCCCGGCACATCCAGACTCCTGGCCTGCGGGGCCCTGCTCTCCCGGACGACTGCTCCGGTCCAGGCGAGGGCCAGCAGCACGATCGGCACGTTGAGGAGGAAGATCGCACGCCAGCCGAAGCCGTCGACCAGTGCCCCGCCGAACAACGGTCCCGCGGGCAGGGCCAGGCTGCCGATACCCGCCCAAACACCGATCGCCTTCGCCTGCGCAGCCCCGTCGGGAAAGGCATCACTGATGATCGCCAGCGTCCCGGGCAGCAGCAGCGCGGCTCCGACTCCCTGCAGCACCCGGGCAGCGACCAGCACCGCGACGCCGGGAGCCAGCCCGCATGCGAGCGAGCCCACTCCGAAGACGATCAGGCCGATCAGCACGATCCGCTTGTGTCCGCGCAGATCGCCCAGTGTGCCGGCGGTCAGCATCAGCGACGCCAGTGCCAGTGCATAGCCGTCCACCACCCACTGCAGGCCGCTCACGTCGGCCCCCAGCCCGGAACCGATCCTCGGCAGCGCGACGTTCACGATCGTCACGTCGAGCAGCACCAGGAAGTAGCCCACACACATCACGACCAGCACGGTGCGCGGTGAGCCACCCTTCCCGGCCCCGGGCACCGTACGCCGCAACAGACTCACAGCGGCACCGGCCACCCGCGCCGCGTACCCGCCGGGGAACGCATCCATTCCCTGGAAGGACACGTGCCCAGAGCCCGGGGGTGCGCCGCGATCGGCCCCTGTGGCGTGTTCGGCGCCTGTGACGCGTTCAGCGCCTGGCGCTGGCGGGACCGGTGGCCTCGGGTCGAGCGGCATCTGCGGCATCTGCGGGACCTGCGGGATCGGCACCGGGCGGTGTTCAGCTCCCGGCGTCGCGGTGTCGCGCCGGGCGGGAGGAGGCGCGGGCGTCTTCCGGGCGGGCGCCGCCGGGCCGCCGCTCGGTCCTCCCGCCCGGGTCGTGGCCCGCCGCGGGCTTGTGGGCGGTGGTGAAGTAGGCGCTGATCAGGATCAGGCCGCACCCTGCGAGTTGCAGCGGAGTGGGGCGTTCGCCGAGGACCACGGCGCCCGGCGCCACCGCGCCTACCGGTGTGAGCAGCAGCAGAACGGCGCCGACGTGACTGGCCAGCTTCGGCGAGGCAGTCGCGACCAGCAGCCAGCCCACGACCTGACTGCACACCGCCACCGCCAGCAGCCAGCCCAGGACCCGCCAACCGGGCGCGCTGTCGAACCCGTACCACGCCAGGCCGGCGAGCAGCGACACCGCCGCGGCCGACACGATGACCACGGTGTACACCTGCCGCACCTGCCCACGGTGGCCGCCGCGACGCAGCAGGTAGAGGAATCCGGAGTAGCACACCGCCGCGAGTACGGCGTGGACGGTGCCCCAGCGCGGGTTGGTGCCGACGGATACGCCATGTTCCAGGAGGCCACCGGTCAGGAGGACGCCGAGGAGCAGCAGCGGCAGCCAGCTCAGGAAGCGAGCGGGGACCGGCTCCCGGTCGACCGCCCAGGCGATCAACGGCACCAGCACCACCTGCACATTCACCAGCACCGTCGACAGCCCCGCTCCCACCTCTGCGATCGCCTGCGTCCACAGCAGCATGTCCCCGGCGAACAGCACCCCTGCCGCGAACGCGAGCCCGTATCGCCGACGGGCCGGCGCACCCTCACGGTGATGTTCCACACCTGCCAGCATCAGCAGGGCGGGCAGCGCCAGGACGCACCGGTAGAACGAGGCCGTTCCGGGCGTGGTGTGCGCCAGGTCGAGCAGAACGGCCGAGGCCGACACGCACAGCGCTCCGATCGCCATACCCCAGCCCGGACGCCGTACCCCCGTCCGCGACGAGTGGGGCAGGCGCAACGGCGACCGGGCTGTCGGCGGCTGATTCCCCAGCCGTGTGCCGTGCGCCCGCCGATCGCCGGTCGGACGGGGCATGACGGTCGCTCCCCTCGTACGATCCGGGCTGTCCACGACGCGTACCCGGGACGGTGCCCGCGACACGAAGAGCGCCTTCGTGCAGATCCTGAGTGTCGTCCTGGGCGCGGGTGAGCGACGTGCGTCGTTCCGCGATCCGCTCCAGTCGGCCATGCGCACCTGTGGCGGCGCCGGATCCAGCGGGGCGATGCGCTCGCCCGTGGCCGGGCAGTCGTTTTCGGGCGGGGTCCAGCAGGGAACCGACCTCACGCTGACGGGGCGATCTGCTCCAGGACACCTCACCTATGCTGTCGTTGCGTGACGAGGCCCTACCGTTTCCCGGGCCTTCGCGGCCCGGGCGGGTACAGCTGGCTCTCGTCACCCACCTGCACCATGACCAAGGGGCGTCCCGGTGGGAACGGCGGGCGGTGAAGAAGGCGTCCGACTCAGACGGAGAGGCCGCTCAGGACCTGGGGAGGGTGGACCGGTGTGCCTGTCCTCGTGCGGGTGCCCCGGGCCGGACAACCGCTGCGTCGGTCATGCCCTCTTCCTGTGTGAGCGAGAGGGGGCGCCATGAGGGCGAGCTGGCAGCGGGGGGTCGCCGTCGGTGTCTGCGGTGGGGTGCTGAGTTGTGGGGTCCTGGCGGGGCCGGCGGCGGCAGACCAAGACCCTCCGACGATCAGCCAGGCGTATGCGGGCCCACGCCCCGGAGAGGCCATCGGGATCGATCTGCTCAACTACACCAGAAAGCCGGGCGTGCACCTGGTGGCCGAATCGCCGGTCTTCGCGGCCCCGATCCCGATGGACGATCCCGCGGGTGACACCAGCGTGGAAGGCGTCAAGGCTCCTATCCCGGCGTCGGCCAAGCCCGGATCGTATCCGCTCGTCGTCAAGGCCCGAGGCAAGGTCGTGGCCCGAGACACCATCGAGGTCAAGCCGCCGAAGCGTCCCTCCATCGACGTGGACCAAGGCGGCGCGAAGCGGCCGGGTACCAAGGTGAATCTGTTCTTCGACGACCTGTACCCCGGAGAGACCGGCAGGTCCTTCTCGGCCCATTCGACGGCGTTCACCTCGCCGGTCCGCCTCGCACACGACAAGGAGTCCTGGAACAACACCCGTAGTTTCAAGGCCCTGGACGTGCCGTTGCGGCGCACCCTCCACGACGGGACGTACGCCGTGTGGGTGACCGATGCGGATGGGAAGCGGAAAGCCGGGACTCGGCTGGAGGTCCGCTCGGCCCACCCCGGTGACGACGATTATCTGGGCAAGGCCACGGGCCCCGCGTTCTTCGGGGAGGCGGGCTATCCGCTCGACGCCCGGGTCAAGGGGTTCACGATCGCGGCGGGCCGGACGGTGTATGTCAGGTGGCAGGACGCGTATCCGGACCCCGGGGAGGAGGAGCGGATGACCGCGACGTCCCCGGCGTTCCAGGCCCCCGCCAAGCTGTCGTTCGATCTCCTCAAGGGCCACGAGGGGGATGACCCGCTCTTCTGGGGCCCGGCGCGGATCAAGCCCGACCTGAAGCCGGGCTCGTACCCCGTCACCATCGTCAGCCACAGCGGGCGAGTGAAGAAGACCAGCTACCTCACCGTTACCCAGGGCTCCGTTCATGACGACGGGGTACCGACGGCCGTGTGGGCGGGCGCGAGCGCTGGAGGCTTCGCTCTGGGCGCCGCCGCCGTGCTGCTGGTACGGAGACGCAGGCACGCGTCCCTCTCCTGAGACCCGAAACGCGCACTTCGCAACTCCCATTTCCGCAGGCCCCGGCCTTCGGCCTCCGGTTCCGCGGCACAACCCGAGTCTTGCCACAAGCCTCCTCGCGAAGCGACACCGCCGCGTACGGCGGTGTCCGCGAGGACCATGTCCCGGCGTCGGCGGGGCCGAGGAACAGCCGGGTGATGCGCTCCATCGGCCGGGATCCCCGGCCCGGGTCCGTGGCCCAGTCCGCCGGTGCTCTTGGCGTCCGCCTCGCCCATGCAGCCCCCCGAGGGCACCGGCCGGCGTACCGGAGGACCGGGCCGGAACCGGCAGCGTTTGTGCCGGTCAGCACGGTGCGCTCCGTCGCGGACAGCTTCCGTTTCGCGGCCCCGCAATCCCCGGGCGGGCCGACCCGGCAGGCTCTGAACCCACGGTCGCGGGTCAGCCGATGCCCAGATTGCCGCCGCGGTTCCCGTTGGACGCCGCCTCGGCCGCCAACGGCTCCGGGTGCCACGTCGGTATCGGGGTTTCCACCGGATCCATGGGCGACTCCAAGCGCTTGCGGCGCGTAAGCACTGGGACCGTCATGTGGTGCCGGTGGAGGGCGACTTCATGGTGACGTAGCTGGTCACCATGGCCACGCCGGGCAGGTCGGCGACCTCGACCAACGCTCGGACGCAGAAGTCCTACGGGTCACAGCGTCGGTGTGGCTGAACCTGCCGCCGCGGCGGTGCCGGTCACGGACACGGCGTCAGCTCACATCCCGCTTGGTGACGAATGACGCCGGGCCCGTCGCCACGGGGGAATGCGACGGACCCGGCCCGCTTCCCACAGTGCCACAGCCTCACGACGCGGCGCAGCCTGTCCGGGCAGAGCGCGCGTGGATAGGGATGGTCCGGCGTTCCCCGACCGCGGACCGAGTCCTACACGCCGATGTTGGTGAGTGGGACATTCCAGTCGTTGCTCTCCACGTCCCGACCGCCGTCGCCGGCTGCGGACGGAACCGCGAGCAGCACCAGCCCAGCTACGGCGACAGCCAAGACCGCCAGTACGCGACGCTTCACAATTCCTCCCGACAACGACGTCACTGACAAACCTTCACCAAGCCGCCATCCCCGCCCGCCCGGACACGCTGCCGAGCCCAGGGATTCAGCCACTCAGCGGTGGCACCACACGCCTCAGGCTCGGGGGGTGGCCTTCTCAAAGGACGGCACCGGCTTTGACCACGTGCCGCAGGTGTCGCTCTGGACGGGTGAGGACGGCCAGGTCCGCCAGGGGGTCACCGTCCACGACAAGCAGGTCGGCGTGCGCGCCCGGCGCGAGGGTGCCGATCTCGCCCTCCATCCGCAGCAGGCGGGCCGCCGTGCTGGTGGCGGAGCGGATCACGTCCGCGGCGGGCTGGACTTCGGCGCGCAGTGTGAACTCCTCCAACTGGGCTGGGTGCAGCGGCCCGAGCAGATCACTGCCGTAGACCAGATTGACGCCCGCGCGGTGGGCCTTCTCCAGTGCGGCCAGCCCATGGTCGCGGACCTGGATGAGCTTGCGGTAGGACGACTCCGGCAGGCCGGACTGCCGCCCGAGCTTCGCCGTCTGTTCGTAGGCGACCAGGGTGGGCACCAGGAAGGCGTCCCGCTCCAGCAGCAGGGCGATGGTCGCGTCGTCGATCAGGTTGCCGTGTTCGACGCAGCGGACGCCGGCCCGCAGGGCCCGATCGATGGCGCGTGGGTGGTAGGCGTGCACGGTGACGTACCGGTTGTGGTTCTCCGCCTCCTGTACGGCGGCGCGTATCTCCTCCTCGCTGTACTGGACGGCCGCGATCTCGTCGTGCGGCGAGGCCACCCCGCCGGAGAGCAGCACCTTCAGATGGGCGGCGCCCTTGCGGAACTCGTCCCGGGCCGCCGCGCGGACGGCGTCGACACCGTCGGCGATCCGGGCAAAGTGGGGGCGGCTCTCACAGCAGGGCACCGAGTCGTCCCCGAGCGGACGCAGGTCGCCGTGTCCGCCGGTCTGTGAGAGCGCCTTTCCGCCGTGGACGAGCCGCGGGCCGAGCGCCAGCCCTTCGGCCAGGGCCCGGGCCATGCCGTGGTCGGCGCCGCCGACGTCACGGACGGTGGTGAAGCCGCGCCGCAGCATGCGTTCGGCCTCCGCGAGGGCCCGGACGGTCAGGTATCCGGGGGTCCAGGAGGCGATGGCGGGCAGGTCGAGGGAGGTGACGAGCAGGTGGACGTGGGCGTCGATGAGCCCCGGCAGCACGGTGGCGCCGGCCGCCTTGAGTACCCGTACGTCCTGCCCGGCGCCGGGCGGGCGGCTGGTGCCGGTGGCGACGATCCGGCCGTCGGCGACCTCGATCCAGGCCCGGTCGGTACGAATGCCGCTCTCGGGGTGGAGCAGGTGGGCGTCGGTGATCAGCAGTCGGCTCATGACGGGTGGTCCTCTCGCGATCTCTTTCAATACGACCCGTATTGAATACACCATGTATCGTGAGGCTGTGAATTCCTCCCCGGTCGAGCCCCGCGCGCCCCGGCCCCCGCGGCGCCGCGTCCACACCAGAGCCCGCATCCTGTCGGCGGCGGGCGAGCTGTTCCTGTCCGCGGGATACGCGCGGACGAGCATCGAGGACATCTGCGCCGCCGCCGGCTACACCCGCGGGGCCTTCTACTCGAACTTCGCCACCAAGGAGGATCTGCTGCTGGCGCTGTTCGACGAGCAGGCGGCCGAGCGGATGACCGAGCTGGAGCATCTGACCGCCGCGGCCGAACAGTTGGGGCCCGAGGAGCGGGCGCGGCGGCTCGTCGAGGCGCTGCTGCGGGTCGAGGCCGCCGAAACCGGGTGGATCCTGCTCATCCTGGAGTTCCGCCTGCTGGCCGCCCGTACATCCGAGCTCGCCGACCGGGTCGCGGCACACGACCGCACGGTGACGGCCGCGCTGGCGGCCCTGCTGGAGCGGGTGCTGCCGGAGCTGGTACCGCCGGGGGCCTCCGCCGAGCAGGCCGCCGAGGTGATCCTGGCCGCACGCGAAGGTCTGCTCGCCCGTACGGCCGCGGGCGGCCCGGCTGCCGAGGAGTTGCTGAACGCGACGACGGCGGTGCTGTCTGGGTTGCTGGGCTGACACATCGGCCGCGGTGTGATCACGCTCGCGGGGGTGAGCCCAGTAGCGGATCTACCCGATCGGGGGGTAAGCCTTGTCGTCGGCCCGTCACACCAGCCGCCTAGGATCCCTGCCCATGGCAGAGGTCCCCGATGAATTGATCAAGCTGGAACGGCTCGCCGAAGAAGAACGCGCCAAGCTCGCCGGCCTCACCGGTGACGAGTACGAAGCCCAATGGCGCCGCTGGCACAAGGCGTCCGAGGCCGTACAGGCGGCCATCACCGCGCACGCCGAAGCCACCGAGGCCGGCCGGGACGAGGTGGAGCGAGCCGTGAAGACAGCCTTGCGGCACGCCCAGGAGGACCCTGCCGTCGAGTAGTGGGGGCTCGAGTCCGCGGACAGCCAGTGCACGGGACCGGGATCCGCGGCTCGCGGCCCACACGGCAGGCAGTCGGGACAGCGGCGTCGACCGGGCGGTGATCCCGTCTCCGGTCGACGCCGCTGCCTGCTGAGACGTAACTACGAACGCAGGAAGCCGTCCCCGTGTGCGCTGATGTGCGCTTCCAAGGCGTTCAGGGCATCCTGGGTCGCCTGTTCCGTGCCAGATCCACGCTTCTCCGCGTAGTAGGCCGCGCCGAGCTTCTTCAGCAGGTCACCTCCGGCCCGTTGGGCCTGCATCTCGTCCACCTTCTCCTTTCCCTGCTGGAGAGCCTGCTGAGCCTGCTCCTTCGCCCTGTCGAGGAATCCGGCCATGTCTGCCTCCACATCGGTGTGCGGTCATCTCATCGGGCCCGGTTGAACACGATGCGCCCTTGCTGTGTCTTTCCCAACTCGGCTGACCTAGTGCGTCCAGGGCTCGAATACCAACCTGCCGAGGTGACGATCGGTCCGGCTGCTCATGGGATACGAGGGGAAGGTGGCGGTGGTGAGGGGATGCGAGTGCGAGGACGGCTCGGGACGCAGTAGCGGCACGCCGGGACGCTGTGCGATTCCCGAGCCGACGACCAGGGCTCGGCGCCACCATCCGAAACGGTGGGACAGCAGACGCGCGGCGGTGCTCAGCGGCCGGTCAGGAGATCGGCGACGAGGGCCGGCTCGACCGGGGGCACCAGGTGGGCATAGCGCAGACAGGTCCGGCTCCACCGCAGATATCCGCTCATCGCGCTGCGCATACAGTCCGCCATCGCCGCGAGGACCGCCGTATCGTGCTGAGACGGGCCGCCCCGGAGTGTGCCCTCCAGCGCGACGAACTCCTCGCACCAGCCGCCCATCAGCCGCTGGATTTCGGTGATCGCCGCGTTGCGGTCACAGCCGAGTTCGTTCTCGATGACCAGGACCAGATTGTGCAGTGTCGGCCTACAGGTGGGGCGGGAGTTCGAAGTCGTACGCCTTCTGGCTCAGATCCAGCATCGCGTAGACGAAGCCTGAATCGCGGCGCAACGCGAAGTGCTCGGCTCGAGTCGGGATGCGGTGCCGCGCACGGTTGCCGGCTTCTTCGGCGTAGGCGTTCAGGTACCACTGCCAGTGCCGCCCGGTGCTCTCCAGCCAGGCAGGCGAGGCTTGGTGCGCCAGGCGGCGCCATACCTGTGCGAACGCGCCGACCAGCGGACCTGCGCCGTCCGGTGCGGCTCCGCCCGAGGTGATCACGTCGGTGAAGGCCCGGCAAGCAGCCGCCACGAGGCGCGGCTGGCGGCCAGGGGACCGTCGAACTGGTCGTCCAGGAACGTGGCGACGACGACGGCGTCCACCGTCAGATCCAGCCGGTCGCCGGCGGCCCGTGGGGCCCACGCCGCCATCAGCCAGGCGATGTCCCAGCGCAGGAAGCGCTCCTGGTCAACAGCCCGCGGACCGTCCTCATTCTGTCACTGGAAGTAGACGAGAATCCGTCCGGCGTTGCCCGTGTCCACCTCACGCCGGACGTACAGCTTCCTGATGTGGTTCTGGTCCAGGAACGCGAGAACGCGAGCCTTCAGGCGCCCGGAACCCTTGCCCGGAATGATCTCCACGACGGGCTCACCCGAGTGGTTGGCCCTGAAGAGGAACTGGCGCAGTGCCAGTTCGATGTCGCGGTTGTTGCGGAAGACCGGGTGGAGATCGAGCGACATCATGCGGAGCCTCCTGGTGGTGTGGCACGGGTGCCCGAGCCCACGGCGGCTCATCATGCCAGGAGCCCGCGGACGTACTCCCCCCTCCGCCCACCTGCTACCCCTGTGCTGCAATGTCGCATTGTGGAAAGATAGTGTCACTAAGCGGAAAAGATCGGTGGGGGCTGGGGTATGCGGCGCCGCATGCGGATGAAGGTCCACGGCTACGGAGATGCGCCCGGGAAGGGGTGGGGCGGGCGAAGACCGGCCCGTTCCCGGGAGCGGGACCAGAGACACGGCCTGGAGTTCGGGGCATGCGTGCTGCGCGGCCTCGCCCAGGTCATGTTCCTGGACAATGCCTGGTCAGGCGCTGTCTTCACCCTTGCGCTGTGCACCGCGGACTGGCGGTACGGCGCCTACGGCCTGGGGGGCGCCGCCCTCGGCACCGGCGCCGCTCGTCTGCTGGGCGTGACCCGCGACCGGGTGCGGTCGGGACTGGAAGGCTTCAACTCCTGTCTGACCGCGCTGTGCTTCGCCGTGTTCCTCGATGCGGCCAGGCCGGCCACGGTACTGCTCACCGTCGCGGCCTGCCTCATGGTCACTGTCGTCACGGCGGCCGTCACCCAGCTGCTGCACGTCTGGGATCTGCCGACGCTGACCCTGCCCTACTGCCTCCTGGCGGGCGCCGTCACCGTGGCCGCGCCCGCCTTCCAACGGATCTGGCCCCCGGGCGAGAACATCGCCGCACTGCCCCGTGCGGCATCCGGACCCACCGTCCTGCGACCGTATGACGTGGCAGGGGCGTTCCTGCGCAATCTGTCCCAAGTCTTCTTCATGGATCAGTGGTACGCGGGGGCTCTGCTGCTCGCGGGCCTTTTCCTGGCGAGCCGGGTGGCGGGGTGGGTGGCCTGTTGCGGCAGCGCGACGGGCATCTTGACGGCTTGGGCGCTCGGGGCGCCGGCCGCACGGATCGCCGACGGCACGATGGGCTACAACGCGGTGCTCGTCGCATTGGCGCTCTGCGGGGTGTTCCTGGCGGCCACCCGGGCAACGCTGCTGTACGCACTGCTCGGTGCCGCGACCGCGACCGCCCTGACACCGGCCGTCGCCGCCCTGCTCGCCCCGTCCGGCGGCCACCCCTTCACATGGCCGTTCGTGCTGACGGCACTCGGCTTCCTGATGGCTGCCCGCTGCTTTCCTCGCATCACCGGTGCAAGCACCCGCCCCACCCCGGACCGCCCCGCCGACCCGCTCGCACGGCAACCAGGCGGCCGCCCACTGGCAGAACAAATCCACCTGAACGAGCTTCCACCCGGCCACCCACAGGCAGGCCTGGACTGATCCCCGGCCCAGCCACCTGCCCCATCACCGCCAGCGACAGCCTGCGCTGTGAAACACGGGTGAGGCTCCGAAGCCACTCGTCGCGGCCAGACGGAACCTATGGCTGAAATTCAGGGGGATGTCAAACGCGAAGAAGTTCTTTCCGTTCTCCGTCCGCGCGCGCAGGCGGATCCGGTGCTCGGCCACCGGCACCGACTCGGGAAGCTGAAGGTTCCACGCCTGCTTCCAAGGCCCGGCGGGCGGCCTGGGGTCACCCGAGAGGCTCGCTCCCACGCCCGCCAGCAGGTCGGGCAGCCTGTAGTTCCTGTCAAGCATTTTCACCGGACCGAACTTCATGACCACATTGCAGGTGACCCGGGTCAGGTCGACGGTCTCTTTGAGGTGGCCGGCCATCTCCCAGCGAATCTGGTGCCCGAGCCGCGGCAGTTCGGGGGTCAAGGTGATGTCAAGGACGTCCAGGACGTAGGTACCGTCACTCACGTCCTCCACCAGGCGAATACTCATGTCACTCACCCCGCAGTGTCACGGATAGGGATGTTGTTGTCGTCACGCGCGGCCGAACCGACGGTGATGCGTCACTCAGGGGCTATGCCGGCGTGGTCGTCCAGTACGGGCGGCCGGTGACATCCAGGTCACTGGGCCGGTGCCGGTGCGCGAAGGCCGTACACGGCAGCAGCACACACAGGCAGCCGCATCCGACGTGCGGCTTGTACCTTCCTCACCCGTTCGGGCTAGGGAAGACGTCGGGAGGGAAGCCGGCGGCCATGGCTCGGGGGCACGCGCCGGGGGAAGCGCGCGGGCCGAAATCGCCGGGCAAGCAGGCTGGCGAACGAATGAATGGCGTACCGGGCACCTGGCGCGCAGCGCTTGGCGTCCAGCTCCGGCAGGGTGTGCACGGCGCGTGCCTGTCGGAGAATGGTAGGGACTAGAGCCCCGGCCCGATTGCGGCGGGCCGGGGCCCCATCTTGCGGTCGGCTCTGGACTAGTCCTCGTGGTGGTGGATCACGCGGAAGCTGGCCACCACTCCGTTCTTGACCTTGATGCCATCGCTGTCACACGCATGGACGCCGAAGCTCGAGCTGTGGGGCCCGACGGTCGCGATGGGAGCGCCGTTGTCACAGACCGCCCCGCGGAAGACCTCCACGGTCTTGTGAGTGTCGTTGCGGATGTTCAGGCTCTTGGCACCCAGGCCGCTGATCACGGTGATGCAGTCGCCCGGGTGGGCGGAGTACGACCGCTCGTTGACCTGGATGCGGCCCTCCTCGCGCTCGTGGCCACCCTTGCCCCAACCCTCGTTGCCCTTGCCCTGTCCGGAGTCGCCACCGAGGGGAGCCGCGGCGGCAGCGGCCGGGGCCGTCTCGGGCGCCGGGGCGGAGGCAGCCGAGGCGTAGGTGATACCTGTGGCGGCCAGGGCTGCGGCAGCCGCGACACCGGCGGTGACTGCGGTGGAACGGGGGAGCTTCATGTCGCTTCTCCTGTCTCCAGTCTCAGAGATGCCGACCCGTCAGCCGGCTCCTGATCAAAAGTACCCAGGGCCGACATGCCGGTCATATCGGAATACCGGCACAAGGGTGCGATCGGGGGATCTACGGCAGCAAATCTCACTCCCCAGACAGCTGACGCGGCATCAAATGAGAGGAGTAAAAAGCAGATTGCCGTACTATTAGGCCTTTTGGATGATCTTCTGACGCCGGCTCACCCCGTGTCGTCAGCGTGTCGCTGCGAACACGGTCAGGTGGGTCGTGTTAGGGCGGACTGGCGGCGCCATGTCCGCAGCCCCGCCCGCCCGGGGAAGCGGTGGCCGTTCCCGGCCGGTCTCCGGTGGTGAAAGCGTTCGCGCCATGGAAGCCGTGAGGCTTCAGAGCGGCAGGAAGGACATCCAAGCCCCGCTCCCCGTAAGGGAGTTCGAACGGTACGGCGGCGGCGAGTCGGTCGAGGGCAGCAGGGCCCCGGGAGGGGACGACGAACCCAGCCACCTTGAACTCGACCGGCGCGACGCGGAGATGACCTTCCAGCTTCTGACCCGGTGCGGAAATGGTCTGGCTCATACGGCAGTACGGGCACTTGCCGGTGCGAGAACGGCACAAGCCCCCCGGCTCAGAGCACCGAGTCCGATCACGGCCTCGGCCGGGACACGCCTCCGGGCGGTCAGATGCGCACACGCCGACGCGGCCAGGCTGCCCGGCTGCACCGCGCCACCTTGGTATCCAGGATCCCCATGCCACTCGGCCCGGTGGCCCCGGGCACCGATGAATTCGACGGCTGGGCGGGGTCTACACCCTGAACACCGCAAGCTGCGCACACGACAGTGAGGGACCATGAGCTTCAACGCACTACCGCCCGTCGTCGACGCCGAAACCTGGCAGCGAGAGCTCGAAGCCCTGCGTGTCCGGGAGAAGGCCGCCACCCGAGAACTGGACGCGATCGCCGCCCAGCGTCGCCGCCTGCCGATGGTCAGGATGCCCGAGTACACCCTTGAGGGCGAGAACGGACCGGTTCGGCTCGTGGACCTTTTCGAAGGCAAGAGGCAGCTGATCGTCTACAACCACATGTGGTTCCCCGGTAAGCAATGGCAGTGTCCGGGCTGCACAGGCTTCACGTCGCAGTTCACCCGACTGGAGTTCCTGGACGCCTATGACGCCCGCTTCGTCATCGTCACGCAGGGGCCGATCGACGAGGCACTCGCCTACAAGCGGCGAGTCGGAAATCAAATGACCTGGTACTCCACGGCGAACAGCACGTTCGGCAGCGACGTCGGCGCACCGCCTGGCGGCGGATTCGCTGTCAACGTCTTCCTCCGTGACGGCGACACCGTCTACAGGACCTGGCACACCACAGGTCGCGGCGTCGAGCAGCTCAGTCACTCCTTCGCGCTGATCGACGTATTGCCGTACGGGCGACAGGAGGAATGGCAGGACTCACCCGACGGGTGGCCACAGGACCCGACCTACAGCAGGTGGAGTTCCTCCGAACACATCGCGGCTCTCTACGGCCCAGGACAGCACGCCCAGGACTGACGGCCGGCCATGACATGGGTTTCCGGCTCGCCGCCGGGGCCTCCTCTGGGGCCCGGCGGCGCCGGTGAAGGCGTGCTCCCCCCGCTCACACGGGTTCGGGTTGCGGCTCCGGTTGCGGCACTGGTGCAGCCTCCGGTTCCCACAGTTTGGTGGTCCGTACGTAGCCGTAGACCACCGAGGTCATCGCAAGAATGAGGAGCGGTCCGAATAGCCACGCGTGTCTGGCCATCTCCAGCGGCAGATAGCGGTATGACGCCAAGAGCGCAGCGAAGACCGTCGCGCCGTAGGCGACCAGCCGGATGCCCGACCGGTCCCAGCCGCGTTGGAGCGAGCGCAGAGTCGCCTCGATCGTGAGCGTGAACACCACGCCGGCAACGAGATCCACGCCGTAGTGATAGCCGAAGCCCAGCGTTGCGCCGAGCGTGGCAATCAGCCAGAACGCACCTGCGAATCGCAGAATGCGTGGGCCCTTGCGGGAGTGGATGAAGATCGCGGTAGCCCACGCTGTGTGCAGGCTGGGCATGCAATTGCGTGGAGTGAGCTCGTCGTATGTCATCGGGTGCGGGGTATTGATCGGCGGCGGCGTGTCCGGCCACAGGTCGGCGATCGCCCAGTGCCCTCCGCCGGTGCCGAAGGCGCCGGTGCCGTAGGCGAAGATCGGTCCGACCACCGGGAAGATCATGTAGATGGCCGGCCCGACAAGGCCGATCACCAGGAAGGTGCGCACCAGATGATGGCCGGGGAAGCGGCGCTCGACGGCCACGTGACGCAGCTGGTACAGCGCGACGGCGACTGCGGCCAGCGCAAGCTGCACGTAGACGTAGTCGAGGACATGGGCGCCGATCGGGCCGCTGGCCCTGACCATCCGGCCTACCAGCCACGACGGATTGCCCAGCGCGTGATCGGCGGTTGCCACGTACTGGTCGAGCACCGCCGATCGGGTCCTCGACGTGATGAGTAGCCAGGTATCGCCGGCCTTGCGGCCGGTCACCAGCAGCAGGCCCAGCCCGACGCCCTTCAGCAGAAGGACACGTTCCCGGCCCGTGCGGCGCGTGACAGCGATGACCGCATGGCCCAAAATCACCCACAACGCGCCGTTGCCGAAGGGGTGGCCGTGGGTCACCTTGACGTCGAGCGCCCACCGCACCAGCAAGAGGGCGATATCGATGCCGATCGCGGCACCGAACGCGATGAACCGTTGCCGCCAGGTGAGCACCACCATCATCAACGCCAGACTGGCGTACAGCAGGAAACCCGATTTGGGAGGGAGTATCACCTCTTGCGCCTGGTTGGTGATCGGTCCGGGCAGGCCGTAGCGACGCGCGGCGATCTCCAGCGCGATGAGGAATCCGAGGACAGCCACACCCGCCGCAGCCCACAGCATGGCCCGTGGCTGGCACCACGCGGGGAACTTAGTCATCCAGTTTTTTCGCGAAAACACCCGCGACGCTATACGTATCAATTGTTTGGCCGATTTATTGGTGGTTAGTTAAACGGGTCACTCTTCGTGCCGGGCAGCATGGCGCTCGTCATGAGTTCGATCATGCTATCGGAGCGGCGTGGGTGGACTTCGCGAAATCACGGATGCCGCGAGGATCGGCCGGTCGGATCGGTGAGGCTTGCAGTGGGCGGCCTCGCGGCGGGCAGCGGCGGGCAGCGGCGCCGCCGGAGTGTCACACCCGTCGTATAAGATCCACACACTTTGATCACAAAGTGTGGAGCATGGGGGGCCGGATCGTGAATTCGCATGTCATCAGAGGGGCTTTCGCGCTCGTGCTGAGCGGCAGCCTGGTGGGGGCACCGTCCGCCGAGGCGGCAGCCGCGGACACCGCGGCCGGGGCGACGGCGGGGAACGCCACGGTGACCACCGACCCCGTACAGCCCGGCGTCTGGGGCACGGCCACCGAGCTCGCCCCCGCCGCCCAGCACCGTTTCCTGGGCCTGCAGGCCCGCGCCGACGGTGCCCTCGTCGCCCTGCGCGACCAGCCGCAGGACCCCGCGCAGAGCGCGGAGGTCCGCCGGCTCACCATCCAGGTCCGTCCGGCGGGCAGCACCACCTGGGCCGCGCCCCAGACGCTGTCCACCGACGCCGACTACGTCTACGACGGCAGCAGCACCCTCGCCCCGCAGGCCGACGGCTCCTTCGTCGCCTACTGGCGCGAACGCGCCTCCGGCGGCCAGAACGTCTTGAAGGCCGCCACCCTGGCCCCCGGTGCCACCCGCTGGTCCGACCCGACCACCGTCGGGACCCTCACCTGGATCGATGTTCCTCCCGTGGTCTTCGGCAGCGCCACCGGCCGCCTCACCGCCGTCTGGGCCGTCCCGGTCCAGGGCGGACGCGAGCTGCGCATGTCCGAGCGGCCGGCCCCCGGCGAGGCCTGGTCCGAGCCCACCGTGTTCGACACCGTCAAGAGCGACACCGAAGACGGCGAGTGGACCCTCACCGGGCTGTACGCCACCGTCGACAAGGCGGGCAACGCGGCCATCGCATGGAACCTCGACGACGCCCTGCGCGAGGGAGGCGGCTTCGCCCGCTCGACCGGGGCCGAGGTCTCTTACCACTCCCGGATCATGGAGCGCAAGGCCGGCACGACCGCGTGGGGCGCTACCGAGGACCTGACCCCCCTCACCGGCACCCAGCCCGGTGCTCTCCGCCTCGACGCCGACCCGGCCGGCGGCCTCACCCTCCTGTGGGCGAGCAGCAGCGGCCCCGTCCGCTTCGCCCGCAAGGGCGCCCCCGGTGACGCGTGGAGCGCCACCGAGCAGACCCCACTCACCGGCTGGTACGCCCCCCGCCTCCTGCCCCGTCCGCTGATCGCCCCGAACGGCGACGTCACCCTCGTCGACACCGCCGCAACGGCGGTGATCTCCACCACCCGCTCGGCGCGCACCGGCGTCTGGGGTGCCGTCGAACAGGCCGACGACCGCCGTCCCTTCGGCTCTCCCCACCATGCCGTCACTTCCGGCATCGCCGACGACGGCACAGTGCACGCGGGCTGGGCCGTGTCCATCGGCAACGGCTCGTACCGGTTCGTCGCCGGATTCCGCACCCGCGGCGGCTGGTCGGCCCCCAAGACGCTGGGCACCACCACCGGCAACCGGGCGATCGGCGGCGCCCTCACGGTCGCGGGCACCCGTCCCACCGCGCTCTGGTCCGACAGCTCCGCCCTCGGCGGCCCGCTGTACACCGTCTCCGGCACCACCCGCGCGCTGCCCCGGGCCCGGGACTACGGCGACGACCGCCGCGCCGACGTGCTCGGCCTGAGCGGCACCACCCTGACCCGCTACGACGGCGACGCCGCGGGCCACCTCGCGACGGGCTCCGTGCACAGCGGCGCGGTCACCACCGGTTGGCCCGCCGGCACCCGGTTCACCGGCTTCGGCGACCTGAATGGGGACCGCCTCAACGACGTCCTCGCCGTGCTGCCGACGGGCGAAGCCCGCATGTACGAGACCCCGGCGGGCCGACTGCCCGCGCCGGGCTCCCCGTACAAGAGGACCAGCAGCGACTGGCGCGGCTACGACGTCCTCACCACCCCCGGCGACCTGACCGGCGACGGCCGCGCCGACCTGCTGGCTCGCTCCGCCGCGACCGGTGACGTCTATCTGTACGCGGGCAACGGCAGCGCCGGATTCGCCGCACGCGTCAAGATCCGGTCCGGCTGGAAGGCGTACACCCGGGTGATCGGCGCCGGGGACCTCAACGGAGACGGGCACGGCGACGTGCTGGCCCTCGACGGCTCCGGCGAGTTGTGGCGCTACAACGGCACCGGCACCGGCAAGCTCGCCGACCGCGTGCTGGTCTTCCGCGACTGGGGCAAGACCTACCGCCAGGTCCTCGGCGCCGCCGACCTGAACGGCGACGCCAAGGCCGACCTGCTCTCGGTCGACTCCGACGGCGTGGCCTGGCTCAACCCGGGCACCGGCCACGGCACCTTCGGCAGCCGGGTCCGCGTCGGCTCGGGCTGGAGCGGCCGCACCCTTTCCTGAGCGGCAACACCCTTGCCCGATCGGCAGCCCGCACCGGAGGAGCACCCCCTGGTGCGGGCACCGGCGCGCTTGAGTCGGCGCCTCGTCCGAAGTGGCGTGCAGGGTACTCATGCGATGCCGCTGATCCGGAGTCGTCCCACAGCGCTCCTCCGATCGCGTCGGACGACCAGCAACTCCGTTGACCTCAGCGTCGATTGGCCCTCATGACGGCGAGCAGCACGACAGCCAGCACCTGGATGGCGACGACCACCGTGATCAGCAGGGGAATCGAGTAGCCGTAGAGCCCGCCGGTCAGGGCGCCGCCGGCCAGGCTGGCCGCGCCCACGACGCCCGCGAACAGGCCGTAGGCGGTCGCGCGCCGTCCGCTGGGCACCAGGTCCGCGACCGTGGCACGCAGGGTGGACTCCTGGATGCCCATGGCGGCGCCCCAGAGCAGCGACCCGGCCACCGCGATCGCGAGGGTGCCGGTGAAGGCCAGCGCCACTACGGCGGCGGTCAGGACGGGCAGGGCGATCAGCACTCGTGGGCCGTGCCGGTCGTAGAGCCACCCTGTGGCCAGCGCGGCCACGGCGTCCACGGCCATCGCCGCTGCGTACAGCACCGGGACCCACGCGGCGGTCAGCAGGTGCCGCTGGATGAGGTGGTAGGAGAGCACGCCGAAGGTGGCGAACCCGGTCGTGGTGACTGCCGTGAAGGCGGCGTACGTCCAGAACGCCCTCGGCAGACGGCCGTTGTGCGCGTCCGGTGTCGTGGGTGCTGCGGCTGTCAGTTCACGTTCGTAGGCTTCCGGGTCCGGCACCCGGGACCGCAGCCAGAACAGCAGCATCAGTACGGCGATGCCGGGGACGGCGAGCACGCCGAGCGCGGGGCCGTAGTCGTTCCCGGTCAGCGCGAGCACGCCCGCCACCAGCAGCGGGCCGACGAGGGCGCCGATCTGGTCCATCGCCTCATGGACGGCGAAGCCCCGGCCCCGGCCGGTGGCGGCGGTGGCGTGCGAGAGCAGCGTGTCCTTCGCGGGCGAGCGCACCGCCTTGCCGACCCGTTCGGCGATCACCAGCACGCAGGCGGCCCACAGCACACCGGCCACGCCCAGCAACGGCACCGAGACGACCGTCAGGGCGTAGCCCGCGATCGCCAGACCCCAGAAGCGGCGGGTGCGGTCCGCCATCGGGCCGGAGACCAGCCGCAGCCCCAGCGCCGCCGCCTCCCCGGCGCCGGTGACCACACCGACCACCAGGGCGGATGCGCCCAGGGAGGCCAGCAGGGGCCCGGTGATCGACCGGGCGCCCTCGTACACGACATCCGCGAGCAGACTGACCGTGCCGAACCAGACCACGAACCGCCACGCCCCCATACGGGCCGGCGGGATGTCCGCTCCCCGCTCCTCGGACACCGGCTCATTCACACCCACCCAGAGCACCTCCGCGCCCGGTCGATCAGATGGAGATCGACATCGACATCCGTCGTCTCGCAGTCGAGGTGCAGAGTAACGCCCGTCCCCCGGGCGATCACTGGTGGCGTCGGGGGCGTTGACCAGGCCAAGCCAGACGGAGCGTCCGCCGGGCCTGCGGGCGGATCCCCGTTGCTGTCGGGGTGCCCTCGGTGAGGGTGTCGGCCTTGTCCAGCGCCGCCGCATCGACCGTCCCAGACGCTCCCCCACCACGGCCGATTTCGCCCGCGGCAGCGTCGCCCGCAACGCCGCGCCGAAGGCCAGAGAAGTTCCCAGCCGCTTGTGGCGGCGTTGGCGAGGCCCAAGACGTCACGGGACGGGGTCCTCCTCGGGTACCGGGAGGGGCTGCCGGCACGGTGTTGACCTGTCGAGTTTGGATGCGCCTTGGACGAGCGACCGAACCGTGGTCTCCGACTCCGCGCGGGTCGGCACGGAGACGGCCAGGAGGCGGAAGGGCGCGGACGGCCGGAGCTCGACGCACACGACGGGTCCACCGGGCCGTATCACCACGAAGTCCGCCCCGGCGTGATGGCCGCGCGTGCCGATGCACCGGGCGCCGGGAATCCAGACGCCGCGCCGCGGGACTCCGCGCAGGGCACGCCACCAATCGGGTTCGACCGTCACCCGGCACACCGCCGTCAACGGCACGCGCACATCGCCGCGGCGCGCGGCTACCCGTTCGCGCAGCGACAGGTGCACGACCACGTCGTCACCGTCGACCAACATCCGTGCCATCACTCGGCTCCTCCGTACCATCCTCCTTCAGAAGGCGGCCGGATGTCCTGCGGGGGTCATGGGAGCCCAGCACCGGGTGCGCGCGACCGCTGTCGGTCACGGGTCGAATTCAGCTGACCGGCAGGTGATACCGCAGCTTCTCCTTCGCCTGGGCTCCCAGCCGGTCGTAGAACCTGATCGCGTCCGTGTTCCAGGGCGGGGTCTGCCACTGGACCTGTCCGAGCCCCAGTGCACGCGCTTCGGCCACGACGGCCTCCACCAGCAGGGGGCCGACCTTCAGGCCCCGGTGACCGTCGCGCAGGAACAGGCAGTCCATATGGAGGTACTCCGCCCCGTCCCATGTGGACACCTCCGGGGCACACGAGGCATAGCCGATGATCTCGGCCCCGTTCAACTCGGCGACGAAACACCGCAATCGGGGGGGCTTCGTGCCGAACAGCAGCGTCTCCAGCCGCCGAGCCAAGTCCGTGGGCGGAGGCGCCGCTCCTTCGTAGGCGGCGTGCTCGGCTGCCAACTGGGCGACATGAGGAAGATCGGCAACGCGTGCGCGTCGCACCCGGGCCGGTCCGGCGCCGGTCACCGGACCTCGCCCTCCAGCACATCACCGCGCCAGGCCGCGAGCCGCTCGTCGACAGGACCCAGGCCGTCCAGCACGTGGCGGGTGACGGCATCCCGCTCGTGCGCCAGCACCGCCGCCTCCCACACGCATGGGGCAAGGCCCGTCCGGCCGGGCCGGAGTTGCGTGGCATCGCCTGCCGGACCGGTGAAGACGGCGAGGTCGGACATGTAGCCCTCGATCCAGGTGTGCACCAGGATGTAGTCGCCGTCGCCACCGGCATGGACGAGCAGCACGGAGAGCCCGAGAGAACCCCGCAGGTGCGCCGACGACAGGTAATCGGCGGCGACCCGCACCGCGGTCTGCACGTCCTCGTCCGTCACACTCCGTCCGGGCGCCTCGATCGCATAGGGCTTCACCAGGTGCCCGGCAACCGCACGACTGCCCAGTGGTCGCACCGTGCGAGCGTGAAAATCATCGGCCAGCGCCAGCAACGCTTCCGGATCGACAGCGGTCAAAGACTGGCTGAGCTGGGGATCTGCAAAATCGGCCATACAACCATGATGCACGCCTGTGCTGTGCACCCCGCGAGGGCAGTTCCTGGTGGACCGGCAATGAGGCCGCGGGCTGGCGGCGCTTGGCTTCGGGCGGAAATCCCTTCGCTGCAAGGGATATTGTCCCTCTAGGTTGATCGAGTGCTGACCGACAGTCAGATCAACGAGTTCGCCGAGCGGGGCTTCGTCCTGGTTCCGCGGGTGGTGCAGGACGATCTACTCGACCAGGCGGTTCGGCGGATCGACGAGGTCATCGCCGATGATCCACCCGCCGCCGACAAGTACGGCAGCCACTTCTACTTCCTGCGGACCAAGGACGAGCCGGCGCTGATGGCACCGCTGACCGGCAGCCCCGCCTTCGGTCTCGCCGAACAGCTGGCCGGGGCCGGGACACTGCAGGTCCCTTGGCAGGTCCAGGTCGCGCTGAACATCCCGCCGTACTCACACCGTCCCGGCCGTCCCCACATCGACGCCGGCAACCCGGAGCCAACCAGTGCGCCGGTCCGGGGCACGTTCACGCTCCTGGCCGGAGTCCTGATGTCCGATCAGCTCACGGAGAACGCCGGCAACCTCTGGGTCTGGCCGGGTACGCATCTCACACACTCCGCATACTTCCGCGATCACGGCCCGCAGATGTTCTGCGCCTACCCACCGATCGACCTGCCCGAGCCCGAGCAGATCAAGGGACGGGCCGGGGACCTGCTGCTCGCGCACTACCTCCTCGGCCACAACGTCGGCGGCAACTACGAATCCGAGCAGACGCGACGCGCACTGTACTTCCGGATCAGCGCTCTGGATCATGCTGCCCATCGAGGCGAGTTCCTCCAGGACCCGTGGCTCGACTACGAGCCCGTCCGGTCCCGGTCAGCGACATGGTCGTCCGGCGTCAGGTGAGGCGGCGCAGGACCTGGACGACACCGGCCATACCGACGGAGCAATCCCCCTCCTGCGACCCACAGCGGAGGCGGGGTTCTTCGAAGCCCAATCAGCCCTCTCCACGCAATATGAGTGAGTTCCGCGACCCGGAGCCCGCACACTTATGTCGGGGGCCGCCAGCCTCCCCCTGCCACCGCCGGAGGCACCATAGGTCGGGGCCACGCGCGGCATTTGCCGGTATCGCGGATCTCCGCGGTAAACGCGTGGCCGACAACTCCGTTGGTCCGGGCGGCGGTACGGTGTGCCCCTGGCAATTGCCGGGCCAATGGCCCGTGATCACCAAAGGAGTTTCATGCAACACCGCAGACCGCGCCACCGCCGCAGACTCATAGCCCGAGCGGTCGGTACCGCAGGTGTGCTCGCCGTCGCCCTGAGTGCCGGGATGACGCCGGCGATGGCCGCCGGGAAGACGTCCGACAAGCCTGCGGCCACCGGGGCGTCGCCCGAGCAGCCGGCCACACCCTGGGCGCCCGAGAACGACAGCGCTCCCCTGCCCAAGGGCGACCACCCGGCTGCCACGCTCAGTCGAGGCCGCTCCGCTCTTCAGCTCACGCTTCCCGCGCCGAGCGGGCGCTACCCGGTCGGGACCTTCAGCCAGCACCTCGTCGACAAGTCCCGCACTGACCCGTACGTCCGCGGCCGGCGGGTGCGCGAGTTGATGGTGACGTTCTGGTACCCGGCCTCCTCCACCTCCGGGCACGCCCCGACGCCGTGGATGCCGTCGCTCTCGGGCAATCACTTCCTCCACTCACGCGGCCTGTCGCCGCAGCAGGTCACACTGCCGCAGACCGCCGGCCACCTGCTGGCCCCGGTGAACACCAAGCTCGGCAAGCTGCCCGTGCTGCTGTACTCGACCGGGCTGCACTCGGACCGCGCGATGGGCACCGTACTCGCCCAGGATCTCGCCAGCCGCGGCTACCTCGTCGTCACCGTCGACCACACCCACGACGCCGGCGAGGTGCAGTTCCCCGGCAACCGGCTCGAGGTCAACGCCATGCCGGCCGGCACGCACTCCTCGGACACGCTCAACGTGCGTGCTGCCGACGTCCGCTTCGTCATCAACCAGCTCGGCACCATCGCCAAGGGCGGCAACCCGGACGTCGACCACGCCAAGCTCCCAACCGGGCTGTCGCAGTCCGTGGACATGTCCCGGATCGGGATGTTCGGCTGGTCGCTGGGCGGCGCCGCGGTCGACACCGCCATGCAGCTCGACCACCGCATCGCGGCGGGCGCCAACCTGGACGGCCAGTTCTTCGGGACGGCGCCGAGCAAGGACCTGAGCCGCCCGTTCATGCTCTTCAGCGCGGGCTCGCACAACCGCAACAACGACTCGTCGTGGCGCACGCTGTGGTCGCATCTGAAGGGATACCGGGTCGACATCCAGCTGCA
This sequence comes from Streptomyces sp. NPDC001709, assembly GCF_053596375.1. NCBI lineage: Bacteria > Bacillati > Actinomycetota > Actinomycetes > Kitasatosporales > Streptomycetaceae > Streptomyces > Streptomyces sp. NPDC001709. Next base: position 141,031 of record NZ_JBSFGB010000005.1, read on the forward strand.
CGGCTCGAAGCACCGGTCCTTCAGCGACAACGAGGTGATGGTGCCACAGGAGGCGGGCCTGCTCGGGCTCTCCAAGGCTCAGCTGCAGCAGCAGTTCGGCACGATCGCTCCCAACCGGGCGGTCGAGGTCCAGCGCGTCTACCTCGCCGCCTACTTCGACCAGGTGCTGCGTCACAAGCACAGCACCCTGCTCGACGGGCCCGACAAGAGCTACCCGGAGATCTCCTTCGTCCGCTGACGTCACCGTATGACCAGCTGGCTCAGGTCCTCCTGAGCCAGCCTCCGAACGGATCCCGCGCACGAGTGGCACAGGGACACATGTGATTTTCGTGTGATCTCATGCGGCTAAAGTGTGCGCTTGTCGAGTATTCGAGCGCTCGTCGCCGGTTGAGAGAGGATCCGCTGCCCTGCCCACCGCTGCCCGGGCGCCGCGCCACAGCGCACCCTCCGCCCCGCCGCCCGACCGCTGCCCGGCGAGTGCACCCGCCAGGCGCTTCGCTGCCACTCTCGAAGCGCGTCGCCATCGGTGCCACCACGTCAGCGGGGCGCCGTACCGCCGACACGTCCACGACGACCGGCACTGCGACTCCCCGCTCCGCCGCCGCCCCCGGCATCACCACCGCCGACGGCCCGGCGTCGTCGGCCGCGGCCGTTGACCACTGCGGCAGGTGCCCGGGCCTCCACGGCCGGGTCCGCCAGGTCCGCCCGAGCTTCCACCCCGGTCGTTCCGCCGTCGGCGGCACGACCATGGGCGGTCTGCCGGGCGGCGTACTGCCGGACGCCACGCACCTGCCGTGCCTGCGGGTTCCGAGCAGCCTGCCGCCCGTAACCCGCCGCTCCGCCTGACCACTGATCCGAGGACCTCCGCCATGGCCACCATCCCCACCGCCCAGAGCACCGACCCCCAGGGCCGTCGCCGGACGTCGCGCCGCCGCGGCGGTCGGCCGGAGGCTCCGGCGCCCTGGGAGCGCCCGGCGCTGGCCGCGGTGCTGGCCGTCGCCGCACTGCTGTACGCGTGGGGCATGGGGCACGCCGCGATTCACCCCTACTACAGCTCGGCGATACGGTCGATGGCCACCAGTTGGCGGGCCTTCTTCTTCGGCGGTCTCGACACCAGCGGTTCGATCACCCTCGACAAGCTGCCCGGCGCCTTCTGGCCCGATGCCATCTCCGTCTGGATCTTCGGCCCGCACACCTGGGCGGCCGCGTTGTCGCAGGTCGTCGAGGGCGTCGTCACCGTATGGCTGCTGCACCGGATCGTGCGCGCGTGGGCCGGGCCGTTCGCCGCGCTGATCGCCGCGCTGACGCTCACCTTCACGCCGGTCACCGTGGTTCTCAACAGGGCCACGATCCCGGACACCGCACTCACTCTGCTGCTCGTGGCGGCCGCCGGGGCCCTGCAGAAGGCAGTGCAGACCGGGCGGCTGCTTCCACTGATCACCTGTGGCGTCTGGGTCGGGCTCGCCTTCCAGACGAAGATGCTGCAGGCATGGCTGGTGCTTCCGGTCTTCGCCCTCGTCTACCAACTCGCCGCGAGCAGCGCGCCGTTGCGCCGGGCCCTGCACCTCCTGCTGAGCGGTGCGGTCGCGCTGGCCGTCTCCTGCTCGTGGGCGCTGATCGCGTGGGCGACGCCCGCCGCGGACCGCCCCTATGTCGACGGCACGTCGAACAACAATCCCTTCAGCCTGGTCTTCGGCTACAACGGCTTGAGCCGCTTCAGCGACGACGACACCGCGTTCGGTGCCGTTTCGGGGACCGCCGCCAGCCGGACCTCCGAAAACACCGGCTGGGGCATGCTGGTCAACCACATCGTCGGCCCGCAGATCGCCTGGTTCCTGCCGCTCGCCGTGCTCGCCACCGTACTGGGCCTGGTCTGGCGCGCCCGCGAACCGCGGACCGACCTGCTGCGTGCCGGATTCCTGCTCTGGGGCGGCTGGCTGGCCGTCCATGCCGTGGTGTTCAGCGTCTCCAACGGCAATCACCCCTACTACACGGCCGTGCTCGCACCGGCTGTCGCCGCGCTCGCCGGGGGCGGGCTCGCCCTCTTCCGGTCCGAGCACGAGGCAGGCGGTCGGCGTCGGCTGTTTCTGCCGTCGGCCATCATGCTGACGGTGGCCTGGGCGCTGGTACTCGACGGGCCGACCCTGTTCGCCTCCTGGCTGCTGTTGCTCGCCGTGGGCCTTGCCCTGTGCGGCGTGCTGGGCCTGTGGACCAGCGGGTCTCGCGGCTCCCGAGCGATGGTCCAGGGCTCCCTGGCCGCCGGAATCGCGGCCACACTGCTCCTGCCTGCCGGCTGGGCCGCATCCTGCCTCAACCCGCTCTACGCCGGTGCCTCCACGTCGCCGACAGCCGGTCCGGTCGGCAAGGTCTACCACAACGCCGTCCACCACCGGTCCGCTCTCCGCCGGGTGGGTCTCGACCAGCCCAGCGACCGTGACACCGCATTGCTCGACTACCTCACCGCGCACCGCCACGGCGAGAAGTACCTGCTCGCCACCCAGGCCGCCTACCCCGCGGAACGCCTGCTGCGCGCCGAGTCCCAGCCCATGCTCGTCATGGGCGGCTTCACCGGCAAGACCCCCTTCCCCAGCGCCCAGCAACTCGACACCCTCGTTTCCACCCACCAGCTCCGCTACGCCCTGCTCACCCCCGAGCGCCCCACCACCCCCGCCACGACCTGGGTGAAGTCTCACTGCACGCGTATCCGCTCCAAGGCCTACGGCTGGCGCACCAAGGGCAGCTTCCGCCTCTACGACTGCGGCCGGCAGGGCCAGCAGGGCCGGCAGGACTGAAATCCAAAAAAATTCTGGCGGCGATGTCGAGAACCCGTGGCCGGCTCCGTCCCTGGGGTGAACGCGACCACAATGGGTCGCACCAGTATCGAGGAGAAGCACCATGGCCAAGTACTTGCTGCTCAAGCACTACCGCGGCGCCCCGGCTGCGGTCAACGACGTACCGATGGACCAGTGGAGCCCGGAGGAGATCTCGGCGCATGTGCAGTACATGAACGACTTCGCGGCCCGGCTGGAGAAGACCGGCGAGTTCGTCGACGGTCAGGCGCTCGCCCCCGAGGGAGCGTGGGTCCGCTACGACGGTGAGGGGCGCCCGCCGGTCACCGACGGACCGTTCGCGGAGACCAAGGACCTCATCGCCGGCTGGATGATCATCGACGTCGACAGCTACGAGCGCGCCGTCGAGCTGGCCGGGGAACTGTCGGCCGCCCCCGGGGCGGGCGGGAAGCCTATCCACGAGTGGCTCGAGGTACGCCCGTTCCTGGCCGCTCCGCCCACCATCACGGAGTGTTCTTTCAAGTGACCTCTCGGATGGACGAGGCCCTGCTGCGCAGCCTCACGCCGAGCGTGCTCGCCGTCCTCGTCCGCCGCGGAGCCGACTTCGCGGCGGCCGAGGACGCCGTGCAGGACGCGCTGGTCGAGGCGGTCCGCGTCTGGCCGGCCGACCCGCCGCGGGATGCGAAGGGCTGGCTGGTCACCGTGGCCTGGCGCAAGTTCCTCGACGCGACCCGGGCGGACGCCGCCCGCCGTCGGCGTGAGGACCGCGTCGACGAGGAGCCAGCGCCCGGACCCGCGCCCGCGGTGGACGACACGCTCCAGCTCTATTTCCTGTGCGCCCACCCGTCGCTGACGCCGTCGTCCGCGGTCGCACTCACGCTGCGCGCCGTGGGCGGGCTGACCACACGCCAGATCGCCCAGGCCTACCTGGTGCCCGAGGCGACCATGGCGCAGCGCATCAGCCGGGCCAAGCGCACCGTCTCCGGCGTGCGGTTCGACCAGCCCGGCGACGTCGCCACCGTGCTGCGCGTCCTCTACCTGGTGTTCAACGAGGGCTACTCCGGCGAGGTAGACCTCGCCGCCGAGGCCATCCGGCTCACCCGGCAGCTCGCGGCCCAGGTCCACCACCCCGAGGTGGCGGGGCTGCTCGCCCTCATGCTGCTCCACCACGCCCGGCGCGCCGCCCGGACCGCGCCCGACGGGAGCCTGGTGCCGCTCGCCGAGCAGGACCGCGGCCGGTGGGACACCGAGCTGATCGCCGAGGGCGTCGAGATCCTGCAAGCGGCGCTCGCGCGCGACCGGCTGGGCGAGTTCCAGGCCCAGGCCGCCATCGCGGCACTCCACGCCGACGCGCCCACCGCCGAGGAGACCGACTGGGTGCAGATCGTCGAGTGGTACGACGAACTCACGCGCCTGACCGACAGCCCGGTCGTCCGGCTCAACCGCGCAGTCGCCGTCGGCGAGTCCGATGGACCGCGCGCCGGGCTGGCGGCGCTCGCGGAGCTGGACACCTCAGTGCCCCGCCACGCCGCGGTGGCGGCGTACCTCCACGAGCGCGACGGCGATCTGGGGACGGCGGCACGGCTGTACGCCGAGGCGGCCCGAAAGGCTCCCAACCTCGCCGAGCGCGACCACCTGATACGCCAGGCCGCCCGGCTCAACTCCAGCCGGAGCCGCTGAAGGGTCGCGCTGGGAATGCCCGCTGCACCCGGGGGCCCGGGACTCGTCTCCTCCCGTCCGGGAGGCGCAGGCTCGCAGTGCGGCTCAGTGCGGAAGGGCGTACGGGTCGTCGGCCGGTAGCCAGGCGTCCGGAGCGTGGATCCCGAGGTCGCCGACGCCGTCGCACAGGGCGTCGACGGTGGCCAGGACCCCGGGGCGGTCCTCGTTCTCCCGCCAGACCAGGGACCAGGTCCAGTACACCTTCGGTGCGACGACCTCGCGGCGCACCAGGTCGGGTGGGAGTGGCGTGGTCTGTCCCTTGGGCGAGTTGAGGACGGGGCGGGTGCAGCGGCGGACGTGGTCGAAGTAGGCGGGCCCGGTGATGGCGCCGTCGGAGATGCGCACCGCGCGGGCCCCGGTGACCTGCGTCAGCTCTTCGGCGTACACGTTCCAGGAAGCCCAGGAGGTGATGTCGTCGTCGATGAGGACGTCGGTCTCCCGGGCCGGCAGGTCGCTCGTGCCGGTGCCCTTCGCGACCGCGTAGAGCCTGTCTGCACCGATCAGCCGGGCGCGCAGCCCGAGCCGCTCGAGATCCTCGGTCCGCACCCAGCAGACGGCGAGGTCCAGGCTGCCGTCGGCGACGCGGGCGGCCTGGGTGTGTGAGGGGGCGACCCATGCGTCGATGTGCACCCGGGCCACCGCGGCGGTACGCGAAGTCAGGTCCTGGGGCAGCCAGTTGACGTAACCGAGGCGCACCGCCTGCGAACCCGACAGCCGGCCGGCCCGGCGCTTGAGGTCGTCGGCCCGTTCCAGCAGGGCGCGGGTGTGCGGGAGGAGGGCGGCGCCGGCCGGGGTGAGGGAGACCGAGCGGCGGTCGCGGTCGAACAGCCGGACGCCCAGGTCCCGTTCGAGCGCCTTGATCTGCTGGGAGAGCGAGGGACCAGCGATGAGCAGCCGCTCGGCGGCCCGGCCGAAGTTCAGCTCGTCGGCGACCGCGACGAAGTACCGCAGCTGACGCAGTTCCACGCGCGGCATGCTACGCGCACTGGGAGGCTGCGCCTCTCAGCAGCGAGGAAGCCGGTCGTGGCATCGGTGCTGGTGACGGGCGGACGATGAGCTGACCAACGGCGAACGGAGCACGGCATGCAAGAGTTCCTGGTCGAGATCATCACGGCCGTCCCGGAGGGCACCGGTCAGGACGAGGTCGACCGGCGGCGGGCCGCCGAGGCCGTTCGCGCGAGGGAGCTCGCCGCCACCGGCAATCTGGCCCGGCTGTGGCGCCCTGCGGGCGAGTCGCGCAGCATCGGCGTATGGCGGGCGGGCGACGAGGAGGAGCTCCACGAGAAGGTGCTCGGCACGCTGCCGCTGCGGCCGTGGATGACGGTCACCGTCACTCCGCTGGAGTCCCACCCCAACGATCCGGGCCGGGTCGACGGCACCCGATGAGCGCTCCGTCTCCCTGGACCCATGTCGCCCGGGCCGCCGCCGCGCTCGCCGCGGGCATGGGCGTCGGCCGCTTCGTCTACACGCCGATCCTGCCCCTGATGCAGGCCCAGGCGGACCTGTCCGCCGGGGTCGGGGCGAATCTGGCCACCGCCAACTACGTCGGCTACCTCGGCGGCGCACTCGCGGGCACCCTGTTGCCCGCGCTGGTCCGTTCGCGCGCCGTCCTGCGCGGCTCCCTGCTCCTGCTGACCGCCACCCTCGCCGCGATGCCCCTCACCCACAGCACGGCGGTGTGGGGAGTGCTGCGGCTGCTGGCCGGGGCGGCGAGCGCCTCGGTCTTCGTCGTCGCCGTCGGTTCCCTCCTGCACCACCTGCGGGAACACCCACCGCACCTGCCCGGCTGGGCCTTCGGCGGCGTGGGCGCCGGCATCGCGCTGTCCGGCCTCCTGGTCCTTCTGCTGAGGTCCGTCGCCGACTGGCGGGCCACCTGGTGGGCCGCCGCCGCGCTCACCGCGGTGCTCGCCGCGGCCTCGTGGAACCTGCGGCCCGAGGACGCGCCCGCCGCCGCGGTGGCCGGAAACCGGGCGACGGTCCGGACCCGTCGCTGGTTCGGCGCGCTGTTCGTGAGCTACTCCCTGGAAGGCGTCGGCTACATCATCGCCGGAACGTTCCTGGTCGCGGCGATCGGGCAGGGCTCCCCGGGCTGGGTCGGCAGCGGCGCCTGGGTGCTCGTGGGGCTGGCCGCCGTACCGTCCTCGGCGCTGTGGGCCCGGCTGGGGCGCCGGTGGTCGCGCCCGGGCCTGCTGCTGACCGCGCTACTGGTCCAGGCGGTCGGCATCGCCCTGCCCGCGTTGACCGGGGGTACGACCCTCGCCCTCGTCTCGGCGCTGCTGTTCGGCGCCACGTTCCTGGGCGTCAGCACCCTCGCCCTGGCCACGGGGGCCCATCTGCGCTTCCCCCGCTCGGTCGCCCTGCTGACCGCCGGATACTCCGTCGGGCAGATCCTAGGCCCCCTGGTCGTCGCCCCGCTGCTGCGTCACGGCTACCACCAAGCCCTGCTCCTGGCCGCCCTGGTGGTGCTCGCGGCGGCCGCGGGGGCCGCCGTTCTGCGGGTCGGCTTCCCGCACGGCATGGCCGTCACAGCCGTAACAGGAGACACGGTGTCCAAGCGCACGGCGCGGTCCGTGTGCACGGGCAGCCCGTCGACCTCGCTGTTCCCGGTCTCGAGGGAGAACCCCATGGCCCGGTGGAATGCGATGGATCCCGCGTTCAGCGGCGAGGTGATCGCACGGATCTCCGTGCGGCCTTCTTCGGCGGCGTGCTGGAAGAACGTCGAGTAGAGGCGCCGGGCCATGCCCTGTCCGTGCAGCTCGGGGTCCACTCCCACGAAGTGGATGTAGGCCTCGGTGTCGTTGTCGGCGGCGTAGAAGCCGATGAGGAAGGCTCGGATGTCCGTGCCTTCCTCGAGGATCAGGCTCGTGCAGGAGAAGAACTGCAAGAAGAGCCTGGACAGCAGCAAGGACAGCTCTCGGCCCTGCTCGGGGGTGCGCGAGTCGCCCCACCACTGCTGCATATGGAAAGGCCTCAACCGGCCCTGAGTGTGGACCGGTTGAGGCATTCCTCTCCTGTGGCGGTTACGGAAGAGTGGCCCCCTCCGCTTCCAGCGCCGCCGGTACCGGCTGGAAGAAGGTCTCGCCGCCGGACGTGCAGTCGCCGCTTCCGCCCGAGGTCAGCCCGAGGGCCGCGTCGGCGTCGAAGAGTGCGCCGCCGCTGTCGCCGGGCTCGGCACACACATCGGTGTCGATGAGTCCGGAGACCGATCCCTCCTCATAGTTGACGGTGGCGTCGAGCCCGGTGACGGTCCCGCCGTGGAGACCCGAGGTGCTACCGGAGCGCTGGACCGATTCCCCCACGTAGGCGTCGGCGGCGTGGGTGATGTCCTGGCTGCCGCCGTCGTAGAGGTCGACGACGCTCGCGTGGTCGCTGCCGGCGTCGTCGTACTGGACCAGGGCGTAGTCGGTGCCGGGGAACTGCGAATCGACGGTCTGGCCGGCCTCGTCACCGCCCTGCGAGTCCGACCATGTCGCGGAGGCGTTGCCGCAGTGCCCGGCGGTCAGGAAGTACGGCGCGCCGTTCACCGTCACGTTGAACCCGAGGGAGCAGCGGACACCGCTGCCCCAGATGGCGTCGCCGCCCGCGATGAGCGGCTTGAACGCGGAGGCGGCCCGACGCACGACGACCTTGCCGCCGAGCGAATTGACCACTGCGTTCAGCCGGGTGCGCTTCGCTCCGGTGACCGTCGGGTCGACGGTCACGACCACTCTGTCCCGGCGGGGGTCGATCGACCAGGCGGTGCCCGCGATCCGGGCGCGCTGGGTCAACGTGCCCAGTGCGCCGCGCAGTTGGGTGGTGGAGTAGCGCACGGTTCTGGGGACGGCACCGGTACGGCGAACCTGGCCGGCCGCGGACGGGTCGGTGATGTTGACGACGAACCGGTGGGCCGAGGAGTCGTAGTAGGACCCGGCGGCGCGGTCGCCCAGCCGTACGACCAGGGCGGCGGATGCGGCGCGGGCCGCGGCCGGGGTGATCGCGGCAGAAGCCGGGGCGGCCGTGGCCGAGCCGACGCCGGGGAGCAGGGCCGCGCCGGCCGTGAGGACCACGACGCTCGCTCCGGTGAGCGTGCGGGTGGTGAGAGCTGTTCGGCGTTGCGTCATGTGGAGCCTCCAGTGGGGGTTGCCCCGCCCATGCGACGGGCCGGGGCCGGAGGGATGACAGAGACGGGGACGCCCCGACCCTCATGGATCGGACGTGCCCATGCCAAGCGCCGACGAGTATGGCGATGCGATCCCGTCGCAACAAGGAAGGATTCCGGCCGGAGGACCGGCAGCGCGGGCAGGCGGGGGCTGCGGCCATCTCCGCACTCCGAGACCCCGGCCTGATGTCCGGCGTCACGCACGGTACCTGCCGCCGCGTCACGCCTTCCACGCTCGGTTCACCTACGGCTGGCCGACAACCATCCATTCCGTCCGGAACCCGAACCAGCTGTCCTTGATTTAGACCGCTCTTGGCTCACCGATGACCTGATGCAACCAAGCCGCCCGCATCCGGCACTTCACTTGAAGCATATACCCCTAGGGGGTATATGATCGGGGCCTGATGACCGCCAGACCCCGGCGAAGGGTGGCACCATGCATGCGATCGGACACGCGTTGTCCATTGCCGGGTCGATGACCTGGGAGATCACCTGGGCGTTGATCCTCGGCTTCACCCTGTCCGCCGTCGTCCAGGCAGTGGTGCGCCGCGAGACGGTCGTACGACTGCTGGGAGACGACAGGCCCCGTACGCTCGCCCTGTCCGCGGGGCTCGGCGCGGCCTCGTCATCCTGCTCCTACGCTGCCGTCGCACTCGCCCGCTCCCTGTTCCGCAAAGGGGCCAACTTCACCGCGACCATGGCCTTCGAGATCGCCTCGACCAACCTGGTGATCGAACTGGGCGTGATCCTGGCGCTGTTGATGGGGTGGCAGTTCACCGCCGCGGAGTTCGTCGGCGGCCCGGTCATGATCGTCGTACTGGCCGTACTGTTCCGGGTCCTCCTTCGTGAGCGGCTGCTCCGGCAGGCGCGGGAGCAGGCCGAGCGGGGGCTGGCCGGGTCGATGGAGGGGCACGCGGCGATGGACATGTCCGTGCGCGGCGAGGGCGGCTTCGCCCGCCGGCTCCTCTCCCGCGACGGCCTCACCTCCGTCTCGCACATCTTCGTCATGGAGTGGGCCGCGATCCTGCGCGACCTGGTGGCGGGGCTGCTGATCGCCGGGGCGATCGCCGCGTGGGTGCCCGACGACTTCTGGCGCGGCTTCTTCCTCGCCGACCATCCGCTCGCGGCCAAGCTGATCGGACCGCTGGTCGGGCCGCTGGTGGCGATCGCCACGTTCGTCTGCTCCATCGGCAACGTCCCGCTGGCCGTGGTGCTGTGGAAGGGCGGCATCAGCTTCGGCGGTGTCATCGCCTTCATCTACGCCGACCTGCTGATCCTGCCGATCCTGAACATCTACCGGAAGTACTACGGCGCCCGGACGGCCGCCTTCCTGCTGGGCACGTTCTTCGCCGCGATGGCGGTGGCCGGCTACGTCGTGGAGTTCGCCTTCGGGGGTCTGGGCCTCATCCCCGACCAAGCCGACGCGAAGATCCCCCAGGAGGGCATCAGATGGAACTACACGACCTGGCTCAACCTCGCCTTCCTGCTGCTGGCAGCCGCCCTCGTGGTCCGCTTCCTGCGCACCGGCGGTCCGGCGATGCTGCGGATGATGAGCGGCTCACCGGACCACGGCCCACACGAGCACGAACACGAGCACGGCCACGCGCATGGGCAGGGCGAACACCACCACCGTCACTGAGCCCGCTTCAGTCACCGCACTGTCCCAGACGTACCTCGAAGCCGCCCCGGCCGTCGAACCGCACCTCGCGCACCTCGTCGAATCCGTCCGCCGTCGACGGCTCGCGCAGCCGCTTCATCGTGGCCAGGACGCCGACGTCCGGGACGCGCTCGCGGCCCTCGCGGATCGCGTTGCGCCGCAGCGAACCGGCCGCGTCCGGCGGAAACCAGTACGCCGTCACCGTCGCCCCGTGGGCGTGGGCCACCGCCACCAGCGGGCTCCACTCCTGCGGCGACGGATTGGTGTTGTCCACCGTCACCGGTCTCCCCGCCGCCAGGTGCTCTGCCACGAGCCGCATCTGCCGCTGCTGCTTGTTCCTCGCGCCCCGCGGGAACAGATCCTTGCTGACCAGCGCATACCGGTCGGACAGACACTGCTCGTAGAACGTGGATTTCCCGGACGCCTGCAGCCCGACCAGCACGGCCACATCCACTCCAGTCGTCATGACCGCCACGATGACACACGACCGGCGGACAGCAATCTGGTACAGACGCGCCGAAATGGGGCACAAGGCAGACGGCTACCTTCCCGCACTCGAGTCGTGGGAGCACTTCTGGTGAACGTCGCGAGGGAGCCGTCATGGACAACGCAGACAGCGTGACCGTGGGTGTGCTGGGCTCCTACGGGGGCCGTAACGTCGGTGACGAGGCGATCCTCACCGCCCTGCTGGACCGCGTTCGGGCCGGGCGGCCGGAGACTCGTTTCGTGGTCTTCTCCCGCAATCCCGGGCACACCCGCAGGGTCCATCCGGATGTCGAGGTCGTCGGCTGGGAGGGGGTGTGCCGGGAGGGCATCTCAGAGCCGCTGCGCCGACTGAGCGTGCTGGTACTCGGGGGTGGCGGAATCCTTTACGACACCGAGGCGCGCCGCTACCTGCGGCTGGCCCGCACCGCCCAGGACCTCGGCGTACCCCTCTTCGCCTACGCCGTGGGGGCCGGTCCGCTGACCGACGAGGCGGACTGTGCGTGGGTCCGCGCGGCGCTCTCCGACGCGGTCGAGGTGACCGTCCGTGACGAGGAGTCGAAGCTCGTGCTCGAAGAGGCCGGGCTGACCCGGCCCGTGTCCGTCACCGCCGATCCGGCGCTGCTGCTGGAGCCCGGCGACCGCGGTCGGGCGCTGCTGCGGGCGGAGGCCGTGCCACGCGGGATGCGCCTGGTGGGCATGAGCGTCCGCGAGCCGGGGCGTGCGGCCGAGCATCTCGACGAGGAGGGGTACCACCAGCTCCTCGCGAGTGTGGGGGATTTCCTCGTCCACCGCCTGGACGCTCATGTCGTCTTCGTCTCGATGGAACGAGGCGACATCCGGCACGCGCACGCCGTGGTGTCCCGCATGGCCACAGCGGACCGCTGCACGGTGCTGCACGGCGACTACGGGCCCCAGCAGGTCCTCGACATCGTCGCGCAACTGGACCTGGCCGTCGGCATGAGGCTGCACTTTCTGATCTTCGCAGCGCTCGCGGGCATCCCCCTGCTGCCCCTGCCCTACGCCGGCAAGGTCTTCGACTTCGCCCAGCAGATCGGCGCACCCGCCCTGCGCGGCGTGATCAGGGAGACGACGGGGCTGCTGCTGGCGGAAGTGGACCGCCTGTGGGACGAGCGACCCGCCCGGACGGCGGACACGGCCGCTCGCACGGCGGCCCTGCGGCTGCGGGCGGCCCAGACCGCCGACCGGCTCCTTGCCCATCTGGACGGGGCCCGTGCCCACCAGGTCGTCCAGGACAGCACGCCGGTGCCCGCCGCCACCGCGGGCTGAAGCCGGCAGCCACCGGTTTTCGAGGGAGTGACCGTGTCCTACCTGATGCCACCCCGCGTCCCCAGGAGAGTCGAGCTTCCGCCGCGTGAGGCGCTGCACGCGGGGTCCACCCAGGTGCTGGTGGTCGGCGGCGGTCCGGCCGGCCTCGGCGCGGCCCTCGGCGCCGCGAACGCGGGCGCCGAGGTGGTCGTCGTCGAGCGCTACGGCTTCCTCGGCGGCAACGCCACCGCGGCCCTGGTGATGCCGCTGATGAGTTTCCACAACGAGGTCAAGCAGGCGGTGGCGGGCGACACCGCACGCCTGCTGCCGCCGGACCACGGCGAGGGCGAGCCGGTCGTAGCGGGGGTGCTCTGGATGCTGCTCGACCGGCTCGTGCGAGCCGGCGCGGCGATCCGGCCCTCGCTGGAGACGGGCTACACCGTTCCCTTCGACGCGGAGCTGTTCAAGCTGGTGGCGTACGAGCTGCTGGAGAGCCACGAGGTCCGCACGCTCCTGCATGCCTTCGCCTCCGACGTCCTCAGCTTGCCCGACCGGGCGCGTGCGGTGTTCGAGACCAAGTCGGGTCCCCTCGTCATCGACGCGGACGTGATCGTCGACTGCACGGGGGACGGCGACATCGCCGCGGCGGCGGGGGCACCGTACGAGATCGGCCGGCCGGAGGACGGCTGGACGCAGCCCATGACGCTCATGTTCCGCATGGTCCGCTTCGGCCACGAGGAGTTCACCGCCTACACCCGCGCCCACCCGGACCAGTGGAGGGGCGTGCACGGGCTGTGGGACCTGGTCCGCACCGCCTCGGACGCCGGGGAACTGGACCTGCCGCGCGAGGACATCCTCTTCTTCGCCACTCCCCACACCGGTGAGGTGGCAGTCAACTCCACCCGCGTCACCGAGGTGCTCGGCACGAGCGTCTGGGACCTCACCCGCGCGGAGTTCACGGCTCACCACCAGATGGCACAGATCGCCCGTTTCCTGCGCGACCGTGTGCCGGGCTTCGCCGACTCCTACGTCGTGCAGAGCGGCGTCCAGGTCGGCGTCCGTGAAACGCGCCGGGTGCTGGGCGATTACCTGCTGACGGGCGAAGACGTGCTCACGGCCCGCAAGTTCGACGACGCGATCGCCCGCGGCGCCTATCCGGTGGACATCCACAACCCGAGCGGCCGCGGCACCACGCTCAAACGGCTGCCGCGCGGCGAGTCCTACGACATCCCGTTGCGCTGCCTCCTCCCCCGCGACCTGGACCGGATCCTGGTCGCGGGCCGCTGCATCTCCGGCGACCACGTGGCCCACTCCTCCTACCGCGTCATGCCGATCTCCATGGCCACCGGACAGGCGGCGGGCGTCTGCGCGGCCCTCGCCGCGATCCAGAGGCGGCTGCCCCGGGACATTCCGGCGAGCGCGGTCCAGCGAGAACTCCGCGTCCAGGGCGCGAGCCTTCACTGACACTTCCGCGGCGCCGTCCCCCGCCCCGGCACGCGCGCACACGGGTGACGCTCCGGCCCGCAGGGGTACTCGTCACCTCGCGGACGTACAGAGTCGAAGCGACAGGAGTCGGAGGCGGCAACCATGCCTGCCCAGGCACGATCCGCTGTGGCGGACCCCCGAGAACGCCGCCGTGCCGCGGCCCGCGCCGCACGCCCGCGGAGCCGGGTCCCGGAGACCGGCGAGGAGCCGGATCTGCTCGGCCAGTACCTGACCCAGATCGCCGCGACCCCGCTGCTCGACGCCGAGGGCGAGGTACGGCTGGCGCAGCGCATCGAGGCCGGTGTGCACGCCGCCGAGGAGCTGGAGCGGGCGGAGACCGGCGTGGGCGGGCTGTCGCCGCGGCGGCGCGGTGCCCTGGAGGAGGCCGTACGGCAGGGCCGGCACGCGAAGGACCACATGATCCGCGCCAATCTGCGGCTGGTGGTGTCGATCGCCAAGCGGCACGCCCATCGCGGCGCGCCCCTGCTCGACCTGATCCAGGAGGGCAACCTCGGGCTGATGCGGGCCGTGGAGAAGTTCGACCACACCAAGGGCTTCAAGTTCTCCACGTACGCCACCTGGTGGATCCGTCAGGCGATCGAGCGGGGCCTGGCCCAGCACGCCCGTACCGTAAGACTGCCGATGCACGTCGTGGAGGAGCTGCAGAAGCTCGCGAAGGCCGAACGGCGCCTCCAGCTGCGCCTCGACCGCGAGCCGACGGACGACGAGGTCGCCCGGGAGAGCGGGTTCGACCAGGGCCGGGTCGCCTGGCTGCGCCGGGTCGGGCGGCAGACGATCAGCCTGGACACGCCCGTCGACGAGACCGGCGAGACCGTGGTCGGTGACCTCATCCCCGCCACGGACATCCTCCAGGCTCCCCAGGTCGCCGAGTACCGGGCGCTCGCCGAGGACCTGAGGGACGCCCTGGGTGAGCTGGCACCCCGCGAGGCCATGATCCTCAGCCTGCGCTACGGGCTGCACGACGGGCACCCGCGCACGCTGCAGCAGGTGGCCGACCAGGTGGGGCTGACCCGGGAACGTGTGCGCCAGCTGGAGAAGCAGTCCCTGATCCGGCTGCGGGCGCCCGAGACGGGCGAGCGCCTGCTGGACTGGGCGAGCTGACGCGAGCCGGCAGTCGTGTGCCTGCGCCCGGGCGGGGTACTCCGTGTCGCATGGCCGGTATCGAACTCAGAAGCGCAGCCTTCGGTGATCACAGCATGATCCCGCGCCATCACGCCCATGACGCGGACAACGTCTCTCCACCGCTCACCTGGTCCGGGGTTCCGGAGGACGCGGCGGAGCTGGCCCTGTTGTGCGAAGACCCGGACGCACCGTCCGGCACCTTCGTGCACTGGCTCGTCACCGGCATCGACCCTCACCTCGGGGGTCTGGACGCCGGCGAGACGCCCCGGGGCAGCCATACGCATCGCAACGGCTTCGGGGAGCGAGGCTGGGGCGGCCCGCAGCCCCCGGTCGGCGACAACGCCCACCGGTACTTCTTCCGCCTCTACGCCCTTCCCGCCCCGGTCTCGCTCCCGGACCGCGCCAGCGCCGACGACGTGCACGCGGTACTCGACCGGGAGCAGCTGGCCAGCGGCACCTTCGTGGGCCTGTACCAGCGCTGACCGCGGCGGCCCGGGCCCTGCGATCCGGCCGTGGCGCGCAGGAGAACACGGCCGCCGGACAGACGGGGAGGAACGATGACCCCAGCCGGCCGCTCCGGCACCGTGCTTGTCGGCCTGGACGACACCTCGGACGCCTGGCTGGCCGTCGAGTGGGCGGCCGCCGAGGCCGAGCTGGGCGGTGATGCGCTGCGGATCCTCCACGCCGTCGATCTCGGCGCAGAGCCGGTGGGTGCGGATCAGGACAGCGACACGCGCCTCGTGCAGACAGGCGTCGGGGTCCTGGACGACGCCCAGGCCAGGATCGCCCTCGCCAGGCCCGGCCTCGGGACGGACGTGGTCCTCGCCCGGGGCCATCCGGCCGAGGCGCTGCTGGAGGCCGCGCGGGATGCCGACGCCCGGCTGATCGTGGTGGGGACCCGCGGTCGGGGCGGTTTCACCGGACTGTTGCTGGGGTCGGTGAGTCTCAAGCTCGCCGCCCATGCGGACCGTCCGGTGGCCGTCGTCCGGGGGTGGCGGAACGGGGATGCGGCGCATGACGTGGTCGTGGTCGGCATCGCAGACGAGCGGGACGAGGACGTCGTGCGGTTCGGCCTCGCGGAGGCGGGACGGCGTGGTACCGCGGTTCGTGTGCTCCACGCCTGGACGCCGCTGTCCCAGGCCGGCCTGATGGTGCCCCAGGTGAGCCAGGTGGACGACGAGCAGCGCCTCCATGAGCAACTGCTCGATCGCGTCCGTCGGCTGTTCGCCGAGCACCCGAGGGTGCACGCGGACACGGAACTGGTCATCGGCTCGGCTGCCGGCGTGCTCGTGGAGGCCTCGGCGAGGGCCGGTCTGGTCGTGGTGGGGCGCCGTCCGCCTCGCGGTCGGCTCGGATTGCGGCTGGGAGCCGTGTCGCATGCCGTACTGCACCATGCGAGCTGTCCGGTCGCCGTGGTGCCCGTTGCGGCGGGTCAGCCCGAGGGCTGAACCCGGTTGGTACCCGTCGGCGGGGCCGAGGTGAGCCAGTTGGTGACCCGGCTGATGTCGGACTGGGTGAGGATGCCGACGAGCCGCTCCCCGGACAGGACGAGCGCGCGGTGGGCCGCGGCGGCCTGGACGGCGGGCAGGAGGTCGATCAGCCGGTCGTCGGGGCGGGCGGTCGGGAGGGCGTCGAGAGGCACCATCACGTTCGTGACGGTCGTACGCTCGCGCTCGTCCAGGGTGACCTCTCCTGCCTTGCCGACGCTGATCAGGCCCAGGGGCAGTCCGGCGGGATCGGTGACCGGGAACGCCGAGTGACGGTAGACCCAGGACGGGCCGCTCAGGAACTCCTGGATCGTGGTGGCGGCCGGCACCGTCGTGGGGTCCGGGGTCATCGCGCGGCGGACCGGCACCGAGCCGAGCAGTTCCCGCATCTTCGCCTGACCGCCCTCGGCCGTCGCCATGGCTGCCATGAACCAGCCGATCAGCATGAGCCATGCTCCGTCGGCCGCGGCACCGGCGAAGACCAGGTACACACCGGCGGCGATGAGCAGCCAGCCGAGGCCACGGCCGGCGGTGGTGGCGACCTCGGTGGCCCGCAGACGGCTGCCCGTGCGCCGCCACACGAGGGCGCGCAGCAGCCGCCCGCCGTCCAGCGGCGCGGCCGGCAGCGCGTTGAACACCGCCAGCAGGACGTTGATCCCGGCCAGCCAGCCCAGCGCCTCGACCAGCAGCCCCGGCCCGCGCACCCGGTCGCACAGGATGGTCAGCAGCCCGAACACCACACCCAGGGCGAGGCTGACCAGGGGCCCGATGCCGGCGATGCGCAGCTCGGCCGCCGGGGTCGGCGCCTCGCTCCTGAGGCGGGCGGCTCCGCCCAGCAGCCAGAGCGTGATGTCGTCGCTGTCCACGCCGTTGCGGCGGGCGACGATCGCATGTGCCAGCTCATGGGCCAGGAGCGACAGCAGGAAGACCACGGCGGTGGCCAGCCCCACGACGACGTACAGCCAGCCCGGACCGCCGGGGTGGGCGTGCGGCAGACGATCGGCGGCCAGTCCGACGACGATCAGGACGAAGATGACCAGGACGCTCCAGTGCGCCCTGATGCGGATGCCCGCCAGGCGTCCCAGCGAGAGCGTCGGCCCCATGTCAGGCACCTCCTGTACCGGCGTACGTGGAAGCGCCCCTGCAGGTGCACGCCCCGGCACGTACCGGTCCCGACCGGCGAGTACCCCGCACGGGAATCCGCGTCACACGCCGACCGGCCAGGTCTGCTCCTCCCTGCTCCCCGCGGACAGCGGGTGCAGGGGCGTGAGCGCGTGGGTGTGGTCCAGGTAGCAGAAGGCGTCGTAGCGCTGGGCCAGAACCGTGGGGACGTAGTTGCCGACGCGCTCGTACTCCGGCCGGTACACCACGCCGATCGCGCGGTGTCCGTGTTCTTCGTGGAACCACTCGCCCCGGCCGGAGGAGGGCGGCCGCTGCAACTGCACGTGCGGGAAGACGAACAGCGCCCGCTCGTCGGGCAGCGCCTGGTGCAGCAGATCCTCCAGGCTGCCCGTGCGGGCGGGCGGCACGTCCATGGTCCTCGGTACGTCACCCCACGCGCCCGCGGCGGTCACGGTGCCGGAGTGGGAGCCGAAACCGACCAGCACCACGCCCTTGCCCATGTGGCGTTCCCGCACCAGCTGGCCGACGTTGACCTCGCCGACGTCGGCCATGTCCGTGCCCCGCGCATCACCGATGTGGGTGTTGTGCTCCCACACCACAGCCTTGGCGTCGGGGCCGTAGTGCTCCATCAGCCGGTCCAGCGTGTCGGCCATGTGGTGGTCGCGGATGTTCCAGGACTCGGGCCCGCTGTCGAGCATGGCCCGGTAGTAGCGCTCGGCGCCGGCCAGCACCTCGGCGTTCTGCCGGGCGGCGAACTCGGCGAGCGAGCCGTCCAGGCCGGCCGTCCGTGCGGCCCGCCGCCGCAGCTCCGTGAGCAGGGACACCACCTGTGCCTCGCAGCCCTCCGGCAGGTAGTGGGCGGCCAGCGCGTACGACTGCGGGTCCTCGGCGTACGGCTCGAAGCAGCGGTACGCCTCCAGGGCGTGCTCCACCTGGTCGGGGTCGTGCTCGCGCAGATGGGCGAACACCGCGTCCAGCGACTCCCACAGGCTGTAGACGTCCAGCCCGAAGAAGCCGACGCGCCGTTCGGGCGGCAGTGCCTCGTTGTACCCGCGCAGCCACCGGGCGAAGGCGGCCACGTCGGTGTTGCCCCACATCCACGTCGGCCAGCGCCTGAAGCCGGCCAGCACCTCGGCGGGGTCCTCGGGCGCGCCCGGCGCGGCGACCACGGCGCAGTGCACGGCCTGGCAGTCCGGCCAGTCGCCCTCCACCGCGACGAAGGAGAACCCCTTCTCCTCGATGAGCCGGCGTGTCAGCAGGTCACGCAGCTGGTAGTAGTCGGCGGTGCCATGGGAGGCCTCGCCCAGCAGCACATAGCGGGCGTCGCCGATGCGCTCCAGCAGCGGGTCCAGCGACGCCTGATCGGTCAGGGGCAGGGCTTGGTTCCGGATGCGGTCCTGGTCGATGTCGGGCACGGCGTTGTCCCCCTTTTCCACGGGGTGCGGCACCGGGTTCCCGCGGTACCGCACTCCGAAACGGTGCCCCGGCGTCAGCGGGCGCAGCCGACGTCCAGCACCTCGACCACGTCGCCGTGGATCGTGTACACCAGCCAACACCACTCCCCGAACGCGGCCGCGAGGTCCGGCGCCTGGGTCTCGGTGTCGTCGGTGATCGCACCGATGAGTCTGATGATCTCTTCGTGCATTCCGTCCGGCACGTCGAAGAGAACGTTGGCGGCCCTTGGGATCATTTCGACTTTCATGGCACCCCCCTGGACGAGCAGAAGCGGCCCTCGGAACCACCGTAAACCCGCCAGGCGCCCATGGACGTCAACGAATCCTCCGACCCGGCAAAAACACGGCGGAGCTCCTTCACGGAAGCTCGACGGCGAGGTCGTCCACCACGGCTCGCAGATCACCGTCCTTCTGCTCCGCGACCCGCCTCTGGCGCGCGGAGCCGGTCCCTTCGCGCTGGACCGCGCTGAGCCAGTCACCGACGCGCTGGTCGTCGCCGTACCGGCTGAGGTGTGGCTCGATCCGTTTCCACAGTTCCTCGAGCAGCCGGCCGACGGCCATGGGGGCGCAGTCGCGGGTGTGGGTGCCCGGCTGGGTGCCGGTCGGCCCGTGCCGGGCGGCCTGCCAGCACGCCGCCCTGAGCAGCAGGTCGGGGACGTCGGGCGCGCATTCGCCGGCCCGCACCACCTCCACGGCGTACCCGACGAGGGCGCGGACCAGCAGCGCGTACGCGGTGGCCGTCGCGGCGTCGGGCAGCACGTCCGCGATGCGTATCTCGAGGGTGGGAAGGTGCGCCGAGGGCCGGACGTGCCAGTAGACCATGGCCGGATCCAGGGCCGCCCCGGTGGCCACGAGCCGGTCGACCACCCATGCGTGGTGGGCCGCGCTGCGCAGGTAGGGAGGAGGTCCTGCCGAGGGCCACCGGCTCCAGACCATGGTGCGCCAGCTCGCGTATCCGCTGTCCGCTCCGTCGCTGTACGGGGAGTTGGCCGTGAGGGCCAGCAGCAAGGGCATCCAGCCGCGTAGGTGGTTGACCGCCTGTACGGCCTCCTCCCTGTCGGCCACGCCGACGTGCACGTGGCAGGCGTTCACGCCTTGCCCGTGGACCACGGGCCCGAAGCGGTCGGCAAGGGCGCGGTAACGTGCCTGGTCGAGGAGGGGCGGTGGGCCGGAACGGCCGAGGACGGCCGTTCCGCTGGGCACCAGCAGGCAGTCGTGCTCGGCTGCTGCGGCGGCCGCGCCGGTGCGTAATCGTGCGATTTCCGCCTCCAGTTCGACGGCGGTACGGCACACCGCGCTGACGGTCTCCACCTGGGACTGCGACAGCTCGGGTGCGGCATGGGGCCCGCCGAGGTGAGCACGGGCGGCACACACCACGGAAAGAGACCTGTAGACGGCCGACCTGCTGTGCCGGTCGGCCAGGACGAACTCCTCCTCCACGCCCACCGTCGGCGGTAGGACCGTCTCCGGTGAGAACCCGGACCCGCCGGCGGCAGCGGGGGTCACGGCATCAAACGGCTCTGGCACATCCAGCCCTTTCCGGAGACACGGGACACCGGCAACCACTCGTCGTCGGCTCAACGGGTGGGAACCGACATGCTGAGCCTTCGACCCAATCCGCGGCAAGCGGTTGCCAAGCCACCATCGTGGCGCGCCGAACACCGGTGACCTGCTGATGCGTGGTGCAAGTCGCGAAGTGACTGAATTCGCCTCTTACTTCAGGTAGGACTTGCAGACGTGGTGTGACTATGTGATGAAATCTGCTGATGCGTACCCCCCACATACAGACGCATCACACTGCCCACTCGGACGGGCCTGCCCCCGAGGAGGTTCCACGCGGCCGTAACCCGTACGACGAACTGGCCTCGTTGGCGGACCATCCGCTGGACGAGTTCCTCGTCGAGGACAGCCGGGCGACCCGGCAGGACGAGGACGCCGAGGAGCCCTGGGAACCGCCCAATCACCGGCGTGGCAGCCGCCGTCGCAACCGCGCCACCGGCCTGCCCACCCTGGTGCGCCTCCTCGCGTGGGTGCTCACCCTCGCCTGCCTCGTCACCCTCGCCGACCGCTGGGCGCTGCTCTACGCCGAGCACAAGACCTCCGAAGAGCTCAAGCACAAACTGCATCTCGCCGCCGCCCCCGAGGTTCACATCGGGGGCTTTCCCTTCCTCACACAGCTGGCTTCCCAGCGCCTGGACTCGGTCTCGGTCACCGTCCCCGACATCCCGGCCCAGCGGGTCACCCTCACCCAGGTCACGGCCACCGCCAGCGACATACGCATCGACGGCGACGGGCCCACCACGGTCCGCGGCGCGCTCGTCCGGCACGTGCGCGGTCAGGTCCTGCTGTCCTTCGCCGACATGAACCGCGAACTCGGTGCCTCGCAGGTGGCGTTCACGGCCCAGGGACCCGGCCGTGTCCAGGCCCGCGGCGCCCTGCACATCGCCGGCCGCGACCTGGACGTGCAGGCCGCCGCCCACATCCGCCGAGTCGGGGACCGCGGCATCGCCACCTCCGTGGACGGCATACGGCTCGACATCGACGACCTCGCGACGTACCGGCCCGGTACCGGGCCCACCGAGGGCCTCCACCTGACCCGCGCCTCAGCTCAGCGTCTCACCCGGGAGGCGGAGAAGATCAGGAGCTTGCTGACCGTCCCGGAGATCGTCCATCGCCTGGGCGTCCCCGACAGCGCGGTGCGCGCCGCGCTCCACGACGAGGACAGACTCCATCAACTCACCGGCGCGCCGCGCTTCCTGCACGACCTCACCAGCATCAACCTCCTGGACACGGCACTGGCCCACCCCAGGCTCCTCAAGCAACTCGGCCTGGACCTGTCCCTGCTCACCGCGCTGACCAAGCTCACCCGCCCGCAGATCGCCGACCACTTCTCCTTCGCCGTCCAGCTGCCGAAACCGCCCGGGGGCAGCCTGCACCTGCAGCGCGTGACGGTGGGCAAGGACGGCATCCGCGCGAACGTGTCGGGGACGGGGCTGCTTCTGGGCCGCTGACGTACCGGCTTGTGCGGGCCGCCGAGCGGCGCGCGGTCGAGGCGGGTCGCACCCCGACCCGCCTCGACCGCCTGGTCCTGCGTCACATCGCGCGCACCGGCGTGAGCCCGCCTGCGTAGCCGAGGGCGCGCATGCCGGCGGCGCGAGCGGCCTGGACTCCAGGGCGGCTGTCCTCACCCACGTCACAGGCGGCCGGAGCGACACCCATCCGCTGGGAGGGGATGGCGGCGTGCGAACGCCCGATGAACCGGGCCACCACCTCGTCTTCGGTGAGCGGCCAGCCCAGTTCGGCGCCGAGCGCCACCTGGACGTGGACAGCGATGCGCTCGCTGTCGACGAGCACCCCGTCGCAGTCGAATACCACCAGTTCGACCGGCTTGATCACCGAGCAGCATAGAGCTGCCACCCGCCGCTCACGGTCTCGTGAACGGCCCCACGAGCTCCGGCAGTTGCCCAGGTGGGGCCCGCCGCCGGCCACCGCGCACACGTCGTCGGCGAAAACCGGGTGCGCCCGCTCGCTCCGCATTGGGACCATGCCCGCATGGTCCACCGTCTCCAGCCCCTGATCATCCGGCATACCCACCGCCTGCCCTCCCCCGCGGGACCCGCCGGGGAAGGCGCCGTCGCGGCACGGCAGTTCGACGCCGCGTTGATGTCCGTGGGCTTCAAGCTCTCGGCGGAGCTGCTGGAGCACCTGTCGCGGCTGACCGAGGATGTGGTGGTCGACACCGCCGTGGCGACGCTGGCCACCGTCCGTGAGATGGTCGGCGACCACGTCCGCCACAACGTGTACTTCGTCGACTTCCCGGCCAACGTGCCCGACACCTTCGACTTCTGGATGCGGTGCATCACCGGGGCGCTCGCCGACGACAGGACGCGCGCGAGCGTGCTCGAGCAGCTCAGCACCGGTGTGGTGAACCTGCTCACCCTTCCGTCGTACGGCAACTACCGGCACACGTACGCCGAGATGCTCGCCCGGCACGACGAGCTGATCGCCGCCGCGGGGGACCGTATGACGGTCCTGCACCTGGGCGGCCCATTCGAAGCCGAACTCACCTCGCTGTACGTCGCGTTGGCGGGCAGCCCCACACCGCTGGGCGAGGACGGTCTGCGGGATCTGCGGGACCTCGCCGGCCACTGCGCGGACGGGCCGCAGCCGCAGGAGATCCCGGTGCGGGAGAACCGGGCCGTGGTCAACCAGGCCCGGCTGATGGCCGGTGCGGGTCTCCTGCTCGACACCGTGACCGACGTACTCCGCCTTGCCTGCGCGCTGTCGGGCGGTGACGTGACCCTCCAGGAGCCCACGCGGCTGCGGGCACTTCCCCGTGCGGCCCGCCGGGCGCTGCTCGCGGGCCTCGACGCGGTCGTCGCCGCGGCGCCGGCCAAGCTCGCCGATGTGCACGCGCACCGGGAGATGTGGAAGCGGCTCGGCGAGCGGCTGCACCCTCACGAGTACCCGCAGTGGCCGTACGCGGCCGACGTGTTCGCCGTCGCCCGCGGCGAGAAGGAGGCGCGCTCCCTGGACGGTCGGGTGGAGGAGCTGCTCGGCGTGGGCGACACCACCGGCGCGGCCGAACTGCTGAAGGCCGCGCCGGGCAGGCTGTTGCGCTCCCTGGACCGGTTGCTGCGCGCCACCTGCACGCAGGACGAGCGCGAGGCCGTCGTGGCCGCCGCCGAACAGGTCGTCTCCGAGGCCTCCGGTCGGGTCCTGCTGTCGGTGCGCGAGCACCTGCACAACCGTGCGCAGGAGACCGGTGAGCGGCGGGTGTTCGTCAACCGCCTCGGCCGGGCCTGGGTCACCGAGGACACCCGCGCGCCGGTGCCCGCCCCTGAGCGCAAGCGGCTGATCGCCGTGCTCGACGCGGAGCTGCGCCGTCGGCTGCCCGCCGCGGACCATCTGCTGATCGACCCGGACGTCCTGGACGTGGCGCTGCCGTTGAGCGGCAGGGCGAGCGGCTGCGGGCTCGGTGTGCTGCCGCGCGGCTCGGTGTCCCCCGTCGACGGGGAGCTGCTGCGCTTCTTCGTCTACTGGAAGCAGACCGAGCGCACCACCGACTTCGACCTGTCGGCGCTGCTGCTGAACGGCCGCTACGCGACCGCCTCCTGGCTGTCGTACACCAATCTGCGTGAGGCCGAGGGCGAGCACTCCGGCGACATCACGGACGCGCCCGACGGGGCCTCGGAGTTCATCAACCTGCGGCTGGGCGCCGTGCGGGGCAGCTACATCGTCCCCCAGGTCAACATCTTCTCAGGAGAGGGCTTCGAGGAGGTCGAAGAGTCGTTCTTCGGGTTCATGCTGCGCGAGACCGAGCAGCAGGGCCGCCCGTTCGAGCCGCGCACGGTGCGCATGAAGTCGGAGCTGCGCGGTCCGGGGCGGGTCGCGCTGCCGCTGGCGTTCCTGCGCGGGGCCGACGGCCGGTGGCGCGCCAAGTGGCTGCACCTGTACCTGAAGGGGAATCCGGCGTCGAACCGGGTCGAGGGCAACCGGGTGACGGTCGCGACGCTGCTGCGCGGCATCATCGAACGCGAACAGCTCACGGTCCGGTATCTCACCGACCTGATGACCCGCGGCGCGACGACCATCACTGTGTGGGACGGGAAGGGGACGGCAGTCCCGGCGGGACCCGTCACCTACATCGGCCTGGAACGGCCCGACGGGCTGCACCCGGACTCACGGATCGTCACCCCCGAAAATCTGCGCGACCTGATCCCCGCCTGACTGTTAGCGTTGGCCATGGCGAGGCCATGAAGGGGCTTCCTTCTCACCAATCCTTGAATCTAGCTTCTTCGCTCTCCTCGCCACCGGCTTGCGCCCTCCGGCCGTCCCGCCGCACGCGGGGCTGCCGGAGGGCGAACGCCGGGCCGAGTGTGGCGTGATGGCCGGTGCCGCATGCTGCACCTCGGTCACCTATGATCATGAGCATGTCTGCCCTCCGCGAGCGTTCCGCCCTCAGTCAACTGGCCCCTGGTGAGCAGCTCTTGGGGTACGGCAGCGTCGTCCCCGCGAGGAGCGCCAAGGGCGTCGGCTTCGGCGTCAGCGGGGCGATCGCGAACGACCTGGTCAACAGCGTCGGCGCCCAGTCCGGCGGAGCCGGCAGCATCGCGGCGGGCATGCCGCGTACGTCCGGCGCGCTCCTCCTGCGCGTGACCGACCAGCGCGTCGGACTGGTCCAGCCGCTGGACGGCACACCGGTGTGGGAGGTGCCGCGGGCCTGGGTGACGCGGGTCGAACGCCGACCCCGGACGCAGCTGATGGCCCGGTTCCGTGTGCACTACGCCGACGGCTCCTGGCTCGCCTTCCTCACCATGCGGCGCCGTACGATCGAGCAGTTCCGCTCCCTCATCGGCTGATCTTGGGGGCGTCGGACTCCCTGGGGCCTAGGACCCGAGCGGGTCAGTATGACCTGGACCACACCTGTGTAGGTCTTCCGTCACGGCCGATGGAAGCGTAGGTTCCGGTTACCCCGCGAGGGCGCCTCGCAGGCGCCGGTCCGCCAGTCCCGGGGTGGCGGACCAGCGGGGGCCAAAAACTGCACACCTCTTCAGCGTGATCACCGAGGTGCGTGGCACCCCGGTGTGGTGGGGCGGTATGCCCACCGCACCGCACGCGTTCCCGATCGAACCTGTTTGACCCAGGCACGCCGGCCGGGAGACCGCCGCCGTACGGCATCCCGCCCGTCGCTCTCCTCGACATCGCCCACCCGCCAGGAGCGGCGGATCACCCCCTGCCCTACCGCGTCCGCCTCCCCTGGACGTAAACCAGCCACGGTCGCACATCGCCACGCCCGCTCAGCTCGAAGCCCGCGTCCGTGACGAGCCCGTCCAGCAGATCCACCCGGTTATGCGCCATGGCATGACCCACCCCGCCGTGCACCAGACGGCGGCCGATGCGTGTCCTCGGCGGCCGGAACTCCACGACCAGCAGCCGCCCGCCGGGCCGCAGGACGCGGTACATCTCCCCCAGGGCCGCCGGCCGCAGCTCCTCCGGCAGCGACCGTGTCGAAGGAGGCGTCCGGCAGGTCGAGGGACTCGGCAATGCCCTCACGGTAGGTGCAGGGGGCGCTGTCGGGGCGCCGCTTCCCGCTACGGGCGTAGTCGAGGACCGGCGGTGAGGGATCCACGCCGGTCACCGCACCGTCCGGGCCGACACGGGCCGCCATCCGCCGGGTCAGACAGCCCGTACCGCATCCCACGTCCAGGACACGGTCGCCCGGTGCGGCGCCGCTGAGCTCCGCCAGGCGGGCGAACGCGCGGCCACGGCGGCCGGCGAAGCACAGGGCACCGAAGAGCTCGTAGGCGCGCGGGGCCGCGATCGTCACACCGGGGGTGCCCGCGCGCGACCTGCCTTGCATGAGGCGTCGCCGACGCCACCGCCCTGGCCCACGACCCCGACCTCGGCCAGGCCCTCCGCCAGGTCCACGAGCACCTGGCCGACACGCTGGCCGGCCTGCTCCGTCGGGGCCAGGCCGCCGGTGACGTCCGCGACGACATCGACCCGCACACCGCCGCCTGGTGGCTCGTCTCACTCCTGGCCGGCCGCTCCTTCCGCGCGGCCGTCGTCCAGGACCACGACACCGTCGAGGCGGAGCTGACCCGGATGGCACTGGAGTCACTGCGCCCGCGGCGCCCCGAAAGCCCGAGGGGCGCGTGACCGTCGCCCACCACACCCACGCGCCACCACACCACGCCAATCCGGGGTGAGCGGCGGGGCCATCAGGGTGTTCTCGGGCGGTGTCGTGCGGTCGGTGCGGGTCCGTTTGGCCATGCTGGGCCAGGGGCGGCACTCACCTTTCCCTGCGACAAGGAGCACGGCATGCCGAAGGATTCGATCGATCGATTCCTGGCGGCCCTGGACCCGGATCACCGGGAGGCCGTCGGCGCCAAACCGCGCGAGGAGCAGGAACGGCTGGCGGCCGCCTGGGAACGGGAACTGGAAGCGGACACCGAGCTCGACACCCTGGACGAGCTGTCCCCGCCGGCCGCGGAGGCCGAGGCTGCCCGCCGCGTCCTGGACCGCGAGGCCTGACGGAAGCCGGCGCTCGCCACGCCCGAGTAGCCTCAGGAGACGCGGACACTGGTGAGCACCAGCGTGGTGTAGTGCATCGTAAAGGCGCCGCCCATCGCGTCGATCGCGTCGCCGATGCCGGTGAGGACCGCCTCCAGTTCGTCCGGCGGGAGTTGGCCGTGGCCGCCGAAGGTCGGCACCTGGTCCAGCCATGCGTCGCGGGTGTAGTGGCGGTCCCAGTCGAAGTGCCACTCCTCGGGCTCGGTGAACGCACCTGACTGCCGCAGCCCGTCGGAGGCCGGGGCGATCACGACCGAGTAGCTCTGCGGGCCGGCCATCCCGCGCTGGTAGACGGGCGAGTCGGGGAGCACCCGGGCGTAGACGGCACCGAACGCCTCGGCCACCTCGGGGGCGGGCCGGAACGCGTTCCAGAAGAGTGCCAGTCGGCCGTCGGGCCGCACCGTGTGGGCTGCCTTGACCGCGCCCGCCACCGGGTCGATCCAGTGCCAGGCCGTCCCGGCGATCAGTATGTCGAAGGTCCGGCCGGCCGGATCCCAGTCCTCGAAGGTGGCGACCTCGACGTCAAGTCCTTTGTGGCGGGCGAAACCGGCCATACGGGCGTCGGGCTCGACCCCGAGCACCGTGCAACCGGCGGCCTGGAACGCCAGTCCGGCGATGCCGGTGCCGGCGCCCGCGTCGAGGACGTGACGGCCGGGGCTGGTGGCGACGATGCGCTCCACCATGGCGTCGGGGTAGCGGGGCCGGGTTCGGTCGTACCGCTCGGCGTCCATGCCGTAGGACTGCGCTACTCGCCGTTGCGTATGTGTCTCGTTCCCGGCGAGGCGGCCAGGATGCGGGGGAGGTAAAGTGGGCATGCGCCCACTCTAAGTGGGCGTATGCCCACTCGACAACCGGGTGAGCCGGAATCATGAAAGGGAAGGAGCGCGGTGCCGACCGGGATCGCTCTGCGCGACGCTCGTGAGCAACTGTTCGCCGCCGCCGAGCGCGTCCTGCTCCGGGACGGGGCCAACGCGCTGACCAGCCGGGCGGTCACCACCGAGGCGGGCGTCGCCAAGGGCCTGCTGCACCGGCACTTCACGGACTTCGACGACTTCCTCACCCAGTTCGTGCTGGCCCGCATCGGCCGGATCGAGGCACAGGCCACCGCGCTACGCGAGTCCGCGGGCACCGGCACCGTCGTGGGCGCCCTGACCCGCGCGCTGACCGACCTGTTCGATTCGATCACCCTGAGCATGGTCGGCCTGGTCGTCTCCCGCGACGCCGTACGCACCAGACTCCGCGAGGCCACGGGCGGCGGCGTACCCGTGCTGAGGCAGGCCACCGGCCTGATCCACTCCTACCTCGACGCGGAGCGCGACCTGGGCCGGCTCACGGCCGACGCCGACATCGACACACTCGCACCCACCCTCATCGGGGCCGCCCACCTGCTGTTCGCCGGACGCGATGGCGCACCTCCGGCGGCCGGGGAGGTCGAAAGGATCGTCACCACGGTCATCGTCGCGGACGTCGTGGCCTAAGTCAGGCCGGCGCGGGACTCCTCCCGAGGGGCGCCGGTTGATGTCCGTGGTGTGTGGTGTGTGCTCATGCCGCGGCGCGGGAACCTGTTTCACTCAGGTGCGGTCCTGGTGATCCGGAGAGGAGCGCATGTGACAGCGTCAGCGGCAGGCGGTCCGCAGCCGGGCCTGCGGGAGGACGGGTACGAACCCGATCCGCACCGGTGGCGGGCCCTGTGGGTCACTCTGGTGGCCGGATTCATGAGCCTGCTGGACGTGACGATCGTGGCGGTCGCCCTGCCGACCATCCAACGCGACCTGCACGCCTCCCCCGCTCAGGTCCAGTGGGTGGTCTCCGGATACGCGCTCAGCTTCGCGCTCGCCCTCGTCACCGCCGGACGCCTCGGCGACGCCCTGGACCGGCGCCGCATCTTCCTGCTGGCGCTCAGCGGCTTCGTGGTCTTCAGCGCGGCATGCGGAGCGGCCCCCGACATCACCCTGCTGGTGGTGGCGCGCCTCGCCCAGGGCCTGGCGGCCGGTTTCATGGCTCCCCAGAACTCCGCGCTCATCCAGCAGATGTTCCGCGGCGCCGAACGCGGCCGTGCCTTCGGCTACTTCGGCACCACCGTCGGCATCTCCTCCGCCGTCGGACCCATCACCGGCGGCGCGATCCTCGCCCTCGTCTCCGGCGAGATGGGCTGGCGGTGGATCTTCTACGTCAACGTCCCCATCGGCATCGTCGCCGTCCTGCTCGGCCGCCGCCTGCTGCCCCGCACCCGGCGCTCCGGGCGGGGCCACGTGGACCTGCCCGGCGTGCTGCTCCTCGGCCTCGGCGTGCTCGCGCTGATGTATCCGCTGGTCCAGGCGGACTCCGGCGGCATCGGCGACGTCTGGTGGCTGTTCCTCGTCGGCGCCGCCGTCCTCGCCGTCTTCACGCGGCGCCAGCACCGTTTGGTCGACCGGGGCGCGCAGCCGCTGCTCGACCCGCGCCTGTTCACCTCCGTACGCGGCTACGCCATCGGCGCCGGCGTGGGCACCTTGTACTTCATCGGCTTCAGCGGCGTCTGGCTGGTTTTCGCCCTCTTCTACCAGCACGGCCTCGGTTTCTCCCCGCTCCGGTCCGGTCTGGCCGTAACCCCGTTCGCCCTCGGTTCGGCGTGCGCCGCCGTGGTCGCCGGCCGGCTGGTGGACAGATACGGCCGGCTGCTCACCGTGTGCGGCCTGACGGGTGTGATCGCCGGCCTGGGCGGAACCGCGCTGCTGCTCCGCTTCGCGCCGCTCGACATCGCTCCGTGGATCGCCGCCCCGGTCCTGTTCCTGGGCGGCATCGGCGGCGGCTTCGTGGTCTCCCCCAACATCACCATGACCCTGCGGGACGTACCCGTGCGCATGGCGGGCGCGGCGGGCGGCGCCCTGCAGACCGGACAGCGGCTCGGTGCCGCGGTGGGGACCGCCGCTCTGCCCGGCCTCTTCTACCTGGTACTCGGCCGGAACCACGACTACCGCGGCGCCCTCGTCACCGCGCTGGCCGCGGCCCTCGTCGGCATGGCGGCGTCGCTGGCTCTCGCGGCATTCGACTGGCAGCGGGACAGGCGGATGCGGCCGCGGCACCGGAAGTGCCCGGACGAGGTCGCGCACAACCCGATGCACGCCCGGCAGACCTGACCATCCCCGGCGGCCCCTGAACGCGCAGGCGGAGAAGTTCGAGAACGAGCGGTCCGAGGCGAGCGAGGTACAACGGTCCATCGTGAAGATCGGTGTCTCACCGAGGCCGACCCCACCTGATCGCCGGAGTCGTGGTGATGAGCCGGTACGTCGTCGGGCTCGACCGGATCACGTCATGGTGCCGCACAGCCGGCGCCACCTCCACGCCGGGCGCCAGGCCCGGGCCGTCCTCGCCACCCCGCCGCAGGCGAGCTGCTGCCTGTAGCGTGCCTCCCATGCCGGACGCGACGCCCCGCCCCGAACCGTTCACCCCGCGGACCGCCCCCGCGACGCTCGAGGACCTCCGGACACGACTGCGTGCGACGCGCTGGCCGGACGCGCCCGAGGACGCCGGGTGGTCGCTCGGGACCGACCTCGACTACCTCCGCGAACTCGTCGCCTACTGGGCGGAGGAGTTCGACTGGCCGGCGCAGGAGGCCGCGCTCGCCCGGCTCCCCCACTTCCGCGTCCCGCTCGGCGGCCTCGGCATCCACTTCGTGCACGTCCGGGCCGCCGCTCCGGCCGGGCCCGTCCTCCCGCTGGTCCTCAGCCACGGCTGGCCGGACTCGTTCTGGCGCTACACGAAGGTCATCCCCCTCCTCACCGACCCGGGCGCGCACGGTGCCGACCCCGCCGACGCGTTCGATGTGGTCGTGCCCGACCTGCCGGGCTTCGGGTACTCCGACCGTCCCCTCGGCCCGCCGCTCGACGCCCTCGCGGTCGCCAGGCTGTGGGCCGACCTCATGGGCGTCCTCGGTTACGCGCGGTTCGGCGCGGCGGGCGGGGACCTCGGCAGTCACGTCAGTCGCTACCTCGCCCTCGACCACCCCGACCGGGTCGTGGCCGTCCACCGCATGGACGCGGGCCTGCCCGTCTTCACCGGCGACCCCGCGGATCTCACGCCCGAGGAGCGCGCCTGGCTCGGGAGCGCCGCGGCCTGGGGTGCGGCCGAGGGTGCCTACGCCGCCATGCACCGCACGAAGCCCCAGACCGCCGCCGTCGGGCTCACCGACTCGCCGGCCGCGCTCGCCGCGTGGATCGTCGAGAAGCTCCGGGCGTGGAGCGACTGCGGCGGCGACATCGAGCGGAGCTTCACCAAGGACGAGATCCTCACGAACGTCACGCTCTACTGGCTCACGGGCACGATCGGCTCGTCGATGCGCATGTACCACGCGAACGCCGCGATCCCGGCCGCGCAGCACGCCCGCCGGGTCGAGGTGCCGTCCGGTTTCTCGATCTTCCAAGGCGACGTCGTCCGCCCGCCTCGCGCATGGCTCGAACGCATGGCCAACGTCGTGCGGGTGACCGAACCCGCGCGCGGCGGCCACTTCGCGCCGTTCGAGGAGCCCGAACTCTACGCCGAGGAACTACGCGCGTTCTTCCGCCCCTACCGCGCGGCAGCGATGGGCTGAGTGCTGCGTCCCCCGTCGCCGGGTCACCTCTCCCGGTGCTGGTTTCGGATCCTCGCGGCCACCTCGTTCTGCTCGGTCTCCCACCAGGGCCGCACCCGCTCCGCGGACGGCGTCGGGCCCTGATCCGCGGCAGGCGCGGAGACGGGGGCGAGTTCCGCGTCAAGGCGGCGGTCGAGGGCCACGGTCTGGGCCCGCTCCGCGCGTGCCCACTGGAACAGGAGCGCCAGCAGGAAGGGCAGCGCGACCAGCTCGGCGATGCTGAGCATCGCCCCGCCGCCGATCTGCTGATCGTGCTGGACGTCCGGGGACCAGCTCGGCGCGTGGTGCAGGTACCAGGCGCCCGCGATCAACGTGCTGTGCGTCATCACCACCACACCCGGGACCGCGTCGACGACGCCGTCCAGGAACACCAGCGCCGCCCGTACCGGGTGGGTGCACCAGGTGGGCAGGGCCTCTTCGCGGGTCAGCACCGGTACGACGAACAGGCAGCCGGCCGCGAGCAGGTGCAGGTACATCAGCTCGTGCAGCCAGCCCACGCGCAGGGCCGTCTCGAAGTACGGCGTGAAGTACACCGTCAGCTCGGTGGCGAGCACCAGCGCGGTACTGACCAGGGGAAACGTCAGGACCCGCACCAGGCGGCCGGTCATGGCCCGGCGCACCCGACCGGCGGCGCCCTCCGGGAGCGCCTCGACCGCGAGCCGTAGCGGGTCGCCGAGGGCCAGGCCCAGCGGTGCGACGAGGTCGAGGAGGATGTTCTGCACGGCGGCCGGCCAGAACAGCACGTGATCGTAGACGGCCAGCGCGGACATCGTGGCCACCACCAGCGCGCCCAGCCCGAGCAGCGCGAACGCGACGACACGACCGAGCGGCCAGGCCTCGCCCCGCCGGCGCAGCCGCGCCACACCCCAGCCGTAGAACGCACCCAGGGCGATGACCAGCAGCAGCGCGGGGACGTCCAGCTGCCAGGTGGCCAGCAGACGCCCTGTCGTCAGCTCCGGGAGCTGGCCGGCCGACAGTTCGGTCAGCGCGTGACCACCCATGCAGATCGTCCTCTTCTGCCTAGACGCGGAAGAACCGGCTCGGATTCCAACGGGACGTTAGTCCCCCGCGGCTCCAAGGTCCGCATCGGGGTCCCGCACGGCCGCTTTCGCGGCGTGGATCCGGTCCCGGTCAGTACACGTCCCGTACATAGCGCTTGTCGGTGGCGAGCTGCTTGACGTATACCGCCGCCTCCGTCTCGTGCAGGCCGCCGTGGACGATGGCGATCTCCCGTAGGGCCTGGTCGACGTCCTTGGCCATGCGGGAGGCGTCGCCGCAGACGTAGAAGTGGGCGCCGTTCTGGAGCCAGGACCACAGCAGTGGGCCGTGTTCACGCATCCGGTCCTGGACGTAGACCTTGGCGCGCTGGTCGCGGGAGAAGGCGGTGTCCAGGCGGGTGAGCGTGCCCTGGGCCAGGAACTCCGTCAGCTCGTCCTCGTAGTAGAAGTCGGTCGCGCGGTGCTGTTCGCCGAAGAACAGCCAGTTCGGGGCGCGGTGGCCGCGGGCCCGGCGTTCCTCCAGGAAGCCGATGAAGGGGGCGATGCCGGTGCCGGGACCCACCATCACCGCCGGTGTGGCGGGGTCGGCGGGTGGGCGGAAGTGCGGCGCCCGCTGGACGCGGACCGGCACCGGGGTGCCGGGCGCGGCGTCGGCGAGGAAGGGGGAGCACACGCCCTGGCGGGGCCGGCCGGCCAGGTTCTCGTACCGGACGACGGAGACCGTCAGCGACACCTGGTGGGGGTCCGTCAGGGGGCTGGAGGATATCGAGTACAGGCGGGGCTGCAGGCGCCCCAGTACATCGGCCCACTCCTGGGCGCCGGCCCGGATGCCGAACTCGGCGACGACGTCGACGGCCTGGCGTCCCCAAGACCACTGGGCCAACTCGCCCTTGTTGTCCGGCCGCAGGAGCTTGCGCAGCTCGCGCGGGTCGCGGGTGCGGGCGGCGGCGAAGCGCAGCAGGTCCGGGGTGATGCGGGTGATGTCCAGGTGGCGCTGCAGGGCCTCGGCGAAAGGTACGTCTCCCACGTTCTTGACCTGAACGGTCGCGTCCGCGTCCAGGCCGGTTAGGGCGAGCCACTCCGTCACCAGTTCCGGCTGGTTGACCGGGTGTACCGCCAGGGCGTCCCCGGCCTCGTAGACCAGCGGGGTGTCGCTGTCGCTGGTGTCGAAGGTGAAGCGCCGGACCTCCTTGCCCGCCCCGGGCAGGCTCAGCAGCCGGTTTCCGGTGAGGCGGGCGGTGACGGGAGCCGGCCGGGACGGCCGGGGAGCCGTCGGGGCTGCGGGGGCGGGGGCGGGTACCGGCTGCTCGGCGCTGTTCAACGCGGTGAGCACCTGGTCGAGCCAGGCTCCCGCCGTGGTCTCGTAGTCCGGCTCGCAGTCGGTGCGCGGGGCCAGCCGTACCGCGTTGAGCTCCGCCATGCGCCGGTCGAGGCGGCGGCCGTGGCCGCAGAAGTCGTCGTAGGAGGAGTCGCCGAAGGCCAGGACGGCGTAGCGCCTGCCGTTCAGGTGCGGGGCGTCGGGCGAGGTGAGGGCGTCCCAGAAGCCGACGCCGTTGTCCGGGGCGTCGCCGTCGCCGAAGGTGCTCGTGATCAGCAGCAGGTCGGATTCGGACGGCAGCGCGGCGGGGTCCGCCTCCTCCATGGGCAGGAGGGATGCGGCGTGGCCGTCCGCGCTGAGCCGCTCCGCCGCCGTGGTCGCGAACTCCTCCGCGTTTCCGGTCTGCGACGCCCAGAGGATCATGACCTGGCGGCGAGCGGAGTCGGCCCGTGACTGGCGGGTGCCGCCGGGGTCGTACGCGGGGGAAGGCGTCGCCTGGGCCCTGGAGTACATCCCGGCCAGTACGCCGTTCACCCACAGGGCGTGCTCGGGGCTGAACGGGGCGTCCGGAGGCAGCACGGGGACGCCCGGGTAGCCGGACGGGATGCCGGCGAGGAAGCCGGTCAGGTACCGGCGTTCGTGTTCGGCCAGGACCGGCGGCAGCGCGGGTTCCAGCCCGAACGGGCTGGGCACGGACACCGTGGAAGGCGCGACGGGCGCCGGCGCGGCCTCGGTGGGCGCCGGGGGCGTGGCCGCGGCGGCCGCCGGGGCCGGAGGCCGGACCGTCACCGGGGTGGCCGCCTTGGTCAGCGAGACCGCGCACACCTTGAACCCGGGCTGGAAGGACAGCGGGTCGACGGCGTCGCTGGTCACCGCGTTGACGCTCAGATACTCCCCGAACAGGTCGTTCCAGTGGAACGGCGCGAAGCAGCAGCCCGGGCGCACCCGGTCGGTGACGACGGCGGGAAGCACGGCGCGTCCGCGCCGCGAGGCGACCTCCACCGAATCCCCCTCGGCGAGTCCCAGCTCGGCCGCGTCCTGCGGGTGCACCTCCACGAAGGGACCGGGGTTGAGCTTGTTCAGCTTGGCCACCTTGGCCGTCTTGGTCAGCGTGTGCCACTGGTGCTGGAGGCGGCCGGTGTTGAGGACGTACGGGTAGTCCTCGTCGGGCATCTCAGCCGCCGGGATGTGCGGGCGGGCGTGGAAGACCGCGCGGCCGGTCGCGGTCGGGAAGGTCGGCGAGCCGACCGTTCCGTCCTCGCCGACGTACCGGATCGGGTTGCGGTCGGGGCCGTCGACGCTCGCCGCCGGCCATTGCACGGGCCCCTCCCGCAGCCGCTCGTGGCTCACACCGCGCAGGTCCCACCCGGTCGCCGGGTTCCAGGCGCGCTTGATCTCCTCGAAGATCTCCTCGGCGCTGTCGTACGCGAAACCCTGCTCGTACCCCATCTCACGGGCCACGGCGGCGATGATCCGCCAGTCCGCCGCCGCCTCGCCGGGCGGGTCGGCGGCCGGCCGAGCCAGGGTGAGGTTGCGCTCACTGTTGATCAACACGCCCTCGCACTCGGTCCACAGTGCGCCGGGCAGGACGACATCGGCGTACGCGTTCGTCTCCGTCTCGGCGAACACGTCCTGGGTGACGACCAACTCGGCGGCTTCCAGGCCCTCGATGACCGTCTTGCGGTTCGCGACGGAGGCGACCGGGTTGGTGCAGATGATCCAGCACGCCTTGATGTCGCCGTCGGCCATCTTCCGGAACATCTCGATCGTGCCCTTGCCGACGCCGTCGGCGCGCAGGGCGCCCGGCTCCAGCTCCCACAGCTCCTCCACGAAGGCACGGTCGGCGTCGACGAGGACGGAGCGCTGTCCGGGAAGGCCGGGCCCCATGTAGCCCATCTCCCGGCCGCCCATGGCGTTGGGCTGGCCGGTGAGGGAGAAGGGCCCGCTGCCGGGGCGGCAGATCGCGCCGGTGGCGAGGTGGAGGTTGACCAGGGCGTTGGTGTTCCAGGTGCCGTGCGTGGACTGGTTCAGGCCCATGGTCCAACAGCTCGTCCACTCCCCTGCCTCGCCGATCAGCCGTGCCGCCTCCCGGATGTCGTCCTCCGGGATGCCGGTGATCTCCGCGACGGCGGCGGGCGGGTAGTCGGCGAGGAAGGCGGGCATCGCCTCCCAGCCCTCGGTGTGCGCGGCGATGAAGTCTGGGTCGGTGTGGCCGTTCGCGTGCAGCAGGTGCAGCAGACCGTTCAGCAGCGCGAGGTCAGTGCCCGGTTTGATCTGCAGGAACAGGTCGGCCTTTGCGGCGGTGGCGGTGCGCCGCGGGTCCACGACGATCAGTTTGGCGCCCGCCGTCTTCACCCGGTCCAGCAGCCGCAGGAAGAGGATGGGATGGCAGTCGGCCATGTTGGAGCCGATGACGAGGAAGACGTCGGCCCTGTCGAAGTCCTGGTACGAGCCGGGCGGCCCGTCCGCGCCGAGCGAGAGTTTGTAGCCGGTGCCTGCGCTGGCCATGCACAGCCGGGAGTTCGACTCGATCTGGTTGGTGCGTATGAAGCCCTTGGCCAGCTTGTTCGCCAGGTACTGCGCCTCCAGGCTCATCTGCCCGGAGACGTAGAGGGCGACCGCGTCGGGGCCGTGCTCGTCGATGATCGTGCGCAGGCGGCGGGCGGTCTCGGTGACGGCGGCGGCCAGGGGCGCGGGCTGTGGCTCTTCGCCTCGGTCCGGCCGGACGAGGGCGGTGGTCAGCCGGCCCGGGGCCGCGAGCATGTCGGCGGTGGTCGCGCCCTTGGTGCACAGCCGCCCGAAGTTCGCCGGGTGCTCCTTGTCCCCGCTCGCCTTCAGGACGGTACGCCGCCCGTCCGGTCCCCTGCCGATGTCGAGGACCAGGCCGCAGCCCACCCCGCAGTACGAGCAGACCGTCCGCACCTTCGTCGTGCCCTCACCCTCGGAGCCCGGCGCGGCCACGGGCGCCTCCCCTCTTCTGTGCTCGACCTGATCCCACCCTTCGTGACCGTACGAACCGCTCATTACGCGGGTGTCTCCGCGCCTGATCACCAGGGGTTACGCCTGCCGCACAGGGTCTGGGAGGCGGGTGTGAGCAGGAGGTTCGGCGCGCGGTGCGGGAGGGTTGGCGCCCTTCGGTGGCCGGTACCCGGCCCTCGGGAAGGGGACAGCCCCGGTCGGCGAGGAGGCCGCCCGGGGCTGGGCCCGTACAGGGGTGTCAGCCGTATGGGGCCTGGGCGCGGGCCGCGGGCCGACGGGTCAGTGGAGGTGGCCGTGGGCGTGGTCGCCCTGGTGGTTGTGGGCGGAGGAGTTGTGGCGGACAGCGGCCTGGTGGCGGACAACGGTGTGGTGCAGGGCGGCCCCTGCTCGGCGGCCGGTGCCCTGACTGCGGTGGCTACGGCCCCAGGCGTAGGTGTCGACGAGGCGACCACGCGCGTCGCGCAGGGTCGCGGTGTCGGCGTTGACGTCCCACACGCGCGTGCGGCGGTCCTGGTACAGGTCGGTCTTGGTGTCCCGGCCGACACCGGTGTGGACACGGACGGTGGCCCGGCCCGCGAGGAGCACGTGATGGAAGGTGTAGGTGTGGCCGTTCGCGTCGGACAGCTTCCAGTTGTCCAGGTTCACCGCCCGGCGCGTGTTGTTCGTGACGTCCACCCATTGCTTGTTCAACGAGCCGTTGGAGTGGGCGGCCCTGCCCTGCCAGGCGTGCCGTACACCGCTGATGAACACCACTCCGTGGTGCGTACCGCCAGCCTGGTGACCGGTGGCCGCGGCCGGGAGGGCCAGGGCGCCCACCACGGCGGCGGCCACGGCGGTGACAGCGGTCGTACGACGGACGGTAGAGGAAACGGACACGAGGTCCCCCTTCACGAGGATGCGCGACTCAGCGGCCGGTCGGCCGCACAGCCACACCCTGCAACCTGCGTCCCGTTTTGCGCGGGAAACGCGCATGGCATTACCGATCCAGCAGCAATCGATAACTCTCGCTTGGAATCGCCATTTATGTTCCGAATGCAGGGGATTGAACCCAGCACCGAAACGGCAGGACGGGCGAGGCTCAGCGCACGGGGAGGGTCCGCGTGTGTTCGATGCGTACGGCGTCCAGGTCCCGCGGGTCGAAGCCCAGCAGCCGCAGGATCGTCGGGGCGATCTGCGTGGTGCGCACCGGCCCGTTGACGCGTACGCCGTGCGGGGTGGCGGCGCCGGCGACGACGAGCGGCACGTCGAGGTCGTCGGCGTGGGCGCCGCCGTGCTCGGCGATCTTGCCCTTGCCGCCGGTGTAGACGACGCCGTACTGGGTGACGCCGACCAGGTCGGGCACGCGGGAGTCGCCCGGCCGGGCGCCGAAGTACCGGGCGGCGTCCGCACCCGCGTAGAGGGTTTTCAGGCCGCTCGCGGTGAAGGGCTTGGGCTTGCCGTCGATGTCGTTGCCCGTGCCGGACCGGGCGAGCAGATAGGCCTTGGCGAAGTCGGTTGCCGCCGTGGAGCGGTCGGTGAGCCAGATGAGCATGGCGTCGTCGTCCACCGCGTGGGCGACGAGGTCGCCGGAGCCCGGGTGGGCGGTCTTCCAGGCGGCGTTGAGGCCGTCGAGCAGCGGGCCGTCGTCGATGCGGGTCAGCGCCTTGGGGTCGGTGGGCGACTGCCCGTGCTTGGCGGACAGGATGACCGTGGTGCTGTCGGCGAGGTGCTGCTTGCGGAGTTCGGCGAGGAAGGCGCCGACCTGCTGGTCGACGAAGTCGAGGTTCTTGACCACAAGGGGCCCTGGCACGCCCTTCGCCTGGTAACCGCCCGTCAGCCCGTCGGAGGTGGGCAGCTTCTGGGCGGTCGAGACGGACTGGAAGTTCATGCCGTAGACCGCCGGGGTGCCGACCTTGCGGTTACGGCTGTGGTCGTACCCGTCGATCTCGTTGAGGACGGCTTGCGCCTTGTAGCCGTCGTACTGCTCGGTCGCGGCGTTGTCCTTCGTCCAGTCGCCCGCGGCGTAGCCGATGGCCTTGCTGTTGATCTCGGGCGTGAACAGGTCCTGGATGCCCTTGCCGGAGGGGCCGTTGAGGATGTCGTAGGCGGCGTGCTTGTCGGACCACGCGGTGCGCAGGCCGGCCGTGCGGACCACGTCGAAGACGGTGTTCACCCGCAGGTAGGAGTGCGGGTAGAGGGGTCTGCAGGTCTTCGGGTCCACCGGGAGCTTCGACGGGTCGATGACGCTGGTGGGGTCGCCGGTCATCCGCAGGATGCTGCCGGGCAGGCCGCTCAGGCCCTGGCCCGCGTCGAGGGAGTCCTTGTCCTTGTCGAGGTCCTCGGTGAGGTCGACCTCGGCCCCGGGCTTGGCGCCGGTGCACTTGGGCGTGCCGGCCGGCAGGAGGGCGGAGCTGTAGGTGTCGTCGTAGTAGACGCCTGTGGTGCCCGGGTCGCCGCCCGTGAGCTGGCCGACCATGCCCGGGAAGGAGTCGGAGGGGTTGGTGGTCGCCGCGTGGATGTACTCCGCGCCGCCCGTGGTGAGCCGGGTGAGCGCCGAGTGGGGGTGACGGGCGATGTACCAGGCGAGGTCGGACTGGTGCAGGCCGTCGACGGACAGCAGCAGGACGTGCCGGGCGGCGGGGTGCGGGTGCGGGGATGCGGGGGTGTGCGCCGAGGCCGGCGCGGCCACCGCGGTGAGCGCGCCTATCGCGGCCAGCGCGGCCGCAGCCGCCGTGACGGAACGTGCGGTGTGGGCCGGACGTCGGGACATGGCTTCTCCTCGGACTGTGTCGGGTCGGTGCGAGCGTCGGGCTGTGCACCGACATCCGAGAGGCAGAACATGTACGCAAGCGGACCGTCATGTCGTGGTCAGCCCAAGAAACGCATCCGGCCGTGCAAAGAGCCCGGCTTCCGACGGCCGTTCGGGCAGCGGCCGCCGTTGGGGGTGCTCCTGTTCAGCGGCGGTGATCAGGCGCGCCGGTCGCGCGTACCGCCGCCTCCGTCAGGGTCGTCGCGGTGCGTACGGCGCTGGCGACCGCCTCGTCGGGGGTGAGGCCGCACAGGTCGGTGAGGGAGAAGAGGGCCTCCGCGCTGACGACGACGGCGAGGTCCCGTTCGAGCTGTGCGAAGGCGTCCGGGTCCGTTGCCCGCAGCGTGTCCTTCAGTGGTTCGAGCGCGTGGTCGATGAGGCCGAAGCGGATGCCCGGGCGCATCTTCACCGTCTCGGGACGGGTGATGGTCGCGGCGATCATCGCGCGCACCGCGCCCTGCCGGGCGAGTATCCCCCGCAGCAGGAACTCGCAGGCGTAGGCGACGCGTTCGACGGGGTCGGGCGAGTCCGCGACGGGGCGGAGCGCGTCGGCCGGTGCGGGCCAGGTGCCGGCCAGGGCTTCGCTGATCAAGGACGGGAGATCCGGGAAGTACCGGTAGGCGGTGGCCTCGGACACCAGGGCCGTACGGGCGATGGCGGGCATGGTCACATCGGCGCCCCTGCCGATGAGTGCGCGGGCGGCCTCGACGATCGCCATGCGCGTGCGCTTCTTCTGGTTGCTGCGGCCGGCGCCGAGCTGCGTCGCCATCCTTGGGCCCTCCTTCGTCGTTCCGCAGCCATATTAGCAGTCCGCTCTCTTTATGAGAGTTGACTTGCATGAAGAAGGCAGGCCCTCTAGATTCATGAGAGTCAGCTCTCACGAAGGAGCCGTGATGGCAGAGGTTTCCCTGGTTGGTCCGCACGACGGCGAGACGATCCGTCTGGGACCCACGCGCATGCGCATCCTGGAAGACGGAAGCACCACCGAACACCGGCTCGGAATCGGCGAGATCACTCTCGCCCCGCACACCCAGGGCCCGCCGCAGCACCGGCACGCCCAGCACGACGAGGGCTTCTACGTCGTCTCCGGCACCGTGCACTTCACCGTCGGGGACACCACCCACGCCGCCCCGGCCGGCACGCTCGCCATGATTCCGCCCGGCGCCCCGCACACCTTCGCCAACCTCGGTGACGAGCCGGCGGTGCTGCTGAACACCTTCACGCCCGACCTTTACGTGCAGTACTTCCGCGACCTGCGGGACATGATCGCCGGCGGGCAGGAACTGACTCCCGAATCGACCGCCGCCGTGATGAGCCGGTACGCGACAGCCCCCGCCACCGACTTCGCCTAGCGGCCGGCCCACCCTCCCGAACCACCACGACACATACGGAGACCCCGATGACCAGCACCATCCATAGCCCCGCCCTCGGCTCCGGCGACCTCCAGGTCACCGTCGACGACCTGGGTCACGGCCGCCCCTTCCTCCTGCTGCACGGCGGCGGCGGTCCGCAGACCGTCGGCCCGTTCGCCGGCCGGCTCGCCGAGCAGCGAGCGGCCAGGGTCGTCACCCCCGTTCACCCGGGCTTCGACGGGACCGCGCGGCCGGAGTGGCTGACCGATGTCCGCGCCCTCGCCAGGGTCTACGAGCAGCTGCTCGGCGAACTCGGGCTCTCGGACGTCACCGTCGTCGGCAACTCCATAGGCGGCTGGATCGCCGCGGAACTGGCCCTGCTCGGCAGCGACCGGATCAGCGGGGTCGTCCTCGTGAACGCCGCCGGTATCCGGGTCCCGGGCCACCCTGTCGCGGACCCGTTCTCCCTCACCCCGGCCGAGCTGTCCACTCTCGCCTTCCACGAGCCCGCGAAGTTCGCTGTCGATCCCACGACGCTCCCGGAGTCCGCCCGGGCGGCCATGGCCGCCAACCGCGCCACCCTGCAGATCTACTCCGGCCCTCACGCCATGCAAGACCCCACCCTCCGCGAGCGCCTGGCCAAGGTCACGCATCCGACGCTCGTCGCATGGGGCGAGAGCGACCGGGTCGTCGACACCGAGTACGGGCGCGCCTACGCGGCAGCCATCCCCGACGCCCGGTTCACACTCGTCCACCGCAGCGGTCACATGCCGCAGATCGAGACCCCGGCCGAACTCCTCCACATCGTCTGGGAGTTCGCGGAGGCATGAAAGTGAGTCGGCAGCACGTCATCGCCTGCGCGAAGACACCGTCACGCGGGCTGCCACAGTTCGACCCGATTGCCCTCAGGGTCGGTGACCCAGCCGAATCGACCGACCCCCTCCATGTCCTGCGTTTCCTTGGCCACGTCCGCTCCCTTGGCGCGCAATTGCGCGAGCATCGCATCCAGGTCGCGGACCCGGAAGTTGAGCATGGTCTGCTGGGCGCGGGACCCGAAGTAGTCGGTCTCGGACTCGAACGTCGCGAACACCGTCGGCCCGGCTGCCTGACGCCACAGGCCGTTCTCATCGGCGTCCAGGCCCAGGCAATCGCGATACCACGCACTCAGGGCCGCCGGGTCGGCGGCCCGCATGAAGTGTCCACCGATTCCAAGCACACGTTCCATGCCGCCATCTTGCCAGGACAGCGATAGGGCGGGCCCGCGACGGCGAGGTGAAGTCGATGCCGCCGCGGCAGCCACTTGCGCAAACTTGACATAGTCAGACTCAAGTTTTATTCAGGGCTATAGGCACCTCAAGCCGAAGCAGGCAGGCACGAGGAGGGTGAGTCCAGATGGCGCGTCCGGTCGGTATCGATCTCGGTACGACGAACTCGGTGGTCTCGGTCCTCGAAGGCGGCGAGCCCACCGTCATCACCAACACGGAAGGGGCGAGGACCACCCCGTCGGTCGTGGCCTTCGCCAAGAGCGGGGATGTGCTCGTCGGTGAGGTCGCCAAACGGCAGGCCGTGACGAACGTCGAGCGCACCGCGCGCTCCGTCAAGCGGCACATGGGCGACCACGGCTGGCGGTTCCCCGAGCACGGCGACATCGAAGGCAAGCGGTACACGGCGCAGGAGATCTCCGCACGGGTGCTGCAGAAGCTGAAGCGGGACGCGGAGGCGTACCTCGGCGAGGACGTCACCGACGCCGTGGTCACCGTCCCGGCCTACTTCGACGACGCCCAGCGGCAGGCGACCAAGGAGGCCGGGGAGATCGCCGGCCTGAATGTGCTGCGGATCATCAACGAGCCGACGGCGGCGGCGCTGGCATACGGCCTGGACAAGGAGAACGACCAGACGGTCCTCGTCTTCGACCTGGGCGGCGGCACCTTCGACGTGTCCCTGCTGGACATCGGCGAGGGCGTCATCGAGGTCAAGGCCACCAACGGCGACACGCACCTCGGCGGCGACGACTGGGACCAGCGGCTGGTCGACCACCTGGTCCAGACCTTCAAGAACAACTACGGCATCGACCTGGCCAAGGACAAGATGGCCGTGCAACGGCTGCGCGAGGCCGCCGAGAAGGCCAAGATCGAGCTGTCCAGCGCAACCGAGACGAACATCAACCTCCCCTACATCACCGCCTCCGCCGAGGGCCCGCTGCACCTGGACGAGAAGGTCACGCGCGCCCAGTTCCAGCAGCTGACGAGCGACCTGCTCGACCGCTGCAAGGGCCCGTTCCACAACGCGGTCAAGGACGCCCGGATCAAGCTGTCCGACATCAACCACGTGATTCTGGTGGGCGGTTCGACCCGCATGCCGGCGGTGACGGATCTGGTGCGGGAACTGACCGGCAAGGACCCGCACAAGGGTGTCAACCCCGACGAGGTCGTCGCCGTCGGCGCCTCGCTCCAGGCCGGTGTCCTCAAGGGCGAGGTCAAGGACGTCCTGCTGCTCGATGTCACCCCGCTGTCCCTGGGCATCGAGACCAAGGGCGGCATCATGACCAAACTCATCGAGCGCAACACCACGATCCCGACCCGCCGTTCGGAGATCTTCACCACCGCCGAGGACAACCAGCCCTCGGTGACCGTGCAGGTCTACCAGGGCGAGCGGGAGATCGCCTCGTACAACAAGAAGCTCGGCATGTTCGAGCTGACCGGCATCGCGCCCGCGCCGCGCGGAGTGCCGCAGATCGAGGTCGCCTTCGACATCGACGCCAACGGGATCATGCACGTCTCCGCCAAGGACCTCGGCACCGGCAGGGAACAGAAGATGACCGTGACCGGAGGCTCCGCGCTGCCCAAGGACGACATCGACCGCATGGTCCGCGAGGCCGAGCAGCACGCCGAGGAGGACCGCAGTCGGCGCGAGGCCGCTGAGACCCGTAACCAGGCCGAACAGCTCGTCTACTCCACCGAGAAGCTCATCAGGGACAACCCCGACAAGATCCCGGCGGACGCCAGGAGCGAGACGGAGAGCGCGCTCACGGAGCTGAAGGAGAAGCTGAAGGGCGAGGACACAGCGGCAATCCGGCAGGCCATGGAGCGTGCGGCCGAGGCGGCACAGAAGATCGGTACGGCGCTGTACGAGAGGTCCCGCACGGAGAGCCAGGCGCCCTCCGACTCGGGCACGGCCGCCGCCTCCGCCGGGGACCAGGACGTGGTGGACGCCGAGATCGTCGACGACGACAAGCCGGAGGCGGGCTGACGATGGACGAGGGCCGGCTGCACGGCACGGACCCCGCCCGGCTGCAGCGTCTGCTGGAGGAACGCACGGCCGACCTGCAGCGGGTGAAGGCCGAGTACGACAACTACCGCAAGCGGGTGCACCGGGACCGCTTGGCCGTGCGCGAGAT
Source organism: Streptomyces sp. NPDC001709 (assembly GCF_053596375.1). Classification (NCBI taxonomy): domain Bacteria; kingdom Bacillati; phylum Actinomycetota; class Actinomycetes; order Kitasatosporales; family Streptomycetaceae; genus Streptomyces; species Streptomyces sp. NPDC001709. Next base: position 185,294 of record NZ_JBSFGB010000005.1, read on the forward strand.
CGCCGTGGCCAACGTCCTGCGTGCCCTGCTGCCCGTGCTGGACTCCGTCGACCGCACCTGCGCACACGAGCCCATGACGCCGGGCCTGAAGGACATCGTGGACACTCTCCGGACCCAGTTGGGTTCCCTGGGACTCGAGGGGTTCGGGGAGGAGGGCGACCCTTTCGATCCGGCGTGCCACGACGCCTTGACCCATCACGTCTCCCCGGACACCGACCAGCTGATCTGCACGAAGATCCTCCGCCCCGGCTACCGGCTCGGTGACCGGCTGGTGCGTCCGGCTCACGTGGAGGTCACGGGGCCGCCCGCACCCACGAGCAATCCGCTCGGTCACGATCGAGGGGACCCCCGACACGGCCCTGGCCCCGCGATGTCGTAGCCGCGGACGCGGGTCACTCGCCCCCCGGCCAGGCCTCCGGCCCGCCGCCGCGCCACTCGATCAGGTCGGGGTCGTCGAGCGTCGTATCGGTCTCGGGCAGGCCGCGTCGGCGCAGATACTCGACCAAGTCCAGCAGGTGGTACGCAGTGCCTACGAACTCACCACGGATCGTGACCCGCCGGCCACCGTCGGGGCTCGGCGGCTCCACGATGACGGGCGCGCCTTCCATAGCTACTGGATTCCCGCTGCTGAGCCGCTCATGCCGGAGTACCGGTCACCGCGGACAGGGGCGGTGACTCACCCAGGGCTACCGGTGGGGATGGCGAGTTCGCGGCCGCGGTAGAAGCCCTCGCGCTCCTCCACGACGTACGGGGCCATGCCGGCCCGCCGCTGTGTCTCGGGCTCGGAGGTCCGCCAGGCGTCGCACGCCTCCTTGGAGTCCCAGAACGACACCCCGGTGATCTCCTGTCCGTCCTCGGACCAGTACGCATAGGCGCGGCGCATGCCCTCCGGGTGGGTGGCCGGCCGCCACGCATTCTCGAAGTCCTCCAGGGTGCCCGGCTTGATGCGGCGGGTTGTCACCCAGACGAAGTGTTCCTCCATCGCGGCCTCCTCGGCTGAGGCGGTTCGGGTCATCGGCGCCACTTCGACCACCGTAGATCCACCGCGCGCATTGCGCCTGCGCTCCGGCCGTGGGCCACCGAACGCACCTGTGCGCTCCCGTATGCCGATCGTGCCGACATCGCAAGCTGCGCGAGGCGAGACATGATGGGGGTACGGATGTGTTCTGCGAGGAGGGGTACGGCATGGCGGGCTCGGGCTCTGGCGGTACCGACGGTGTGGCGGGCGGCAAGTCGCGCTTCGACGACATCTACGACCAGCCGGACCCCCGCATGTACTTCCGGCGGCTGGCCCCGCTGGAGTACGAGATCCCGCACCACGCCCAGCCGGTCTTCCGGCGGGCCGCCGCCGAACGGGCCGCGCTGGACGACGGCCACCCTGCCAGGCCGGCGGTCCTGGACCTGTGCTGCTCGTACGGGATCAACGCAGCGCTGCTCAACCACGACGTGACGCTGGCGGAGATGTCCGAGCGGTACACCTCCCCTGCCTGCCAGACGATGTCGACGGCGCAACTCGCGGCACAGGACAAGGAGTTCTACGCGGAGCGGCGCCGGTCGGAGGCGGTGCGGGTGTTCGGCCTGGACGTCTCGGCCCCCGCAGTGGGCTACGCGCTCGAGGTGGGGCTCCTGGACGCCGCCTTCACCGACGACCTGGAACAGGGATCACCCGGTCCCGGGCTGAGCCGTGCGCTCGCCGAGGTCGGTCTCGTGACGCTGACGGGCGGTGGCAGCTATATCACCGACCGAACGTTCACGGCACTGCTGGGCGGTGTCCGCAGACCCGTATGGGTCAGCGCCTTCGTGCTGCGGACGGTGTCGTACCACCCGATCGTCCGGGTCCTGTCCGCGCACGGCCTGAGCACGACCGTCGAAGTGTCCCGCACCTATCCCCAGCGCCTCTTCACCGACGAGCGGGAACAGCGGTACGCGATCGAGGCGGTGCGGGCCCTGGGCGGCGACCCCGCCGGGCGGGAGGAAGCCGGTCGTTTCCACAGCCTGCACTACGAATCGCGCCCCGATACGCGGTGACCGCCGGGGATCCGAGGTGTCATCGGGCGCCGCCAGGCCCCGGTGATCCCGATCCGCAGGGGAATGCTCGGTTGCCGGTCGGCGTTTTGGCTTACTGGCCGTCGTGACCCGGCGTTCACGGCTCCCTCGCCGCTCGCCGGGGCTCATGGGGGACTGAGAGCGATGCGTACGGACAGCACTTCGCGGGTGGCGGAGGCAGCCGTGGTGGCCGTCGACGCGCAGGGTGTCGTGACCGCCTGGAGCCGCGGTGCCCGGCTGCTGCTCGGCTACGCGGCGGACGAGATCGTAGGCCGTCCGGCGGTGAGCCTCCTGGCCGCCGACCTGCCCGAAGCCGCCCGGCAGAGCGCCGCCGGGCGGCAGGCGTGGGCGGGGCTGGTCACACTACGTGACCAAGCGGGGCGCCGGGTGGAGACCAATCTGCGGGCGTGCCCGCTCATGGACGCCGAGCAACACGTCCAGTGGTTCCTCCAGGCCGACCTGCCGCAGGAGGGCGACGGCGCCGATCTGGTCCTGCAGCGCAGTCTGCTCTCGCACGACCGCCCGGCCCAGCTGGCCGTGGAGACGGGAACCCGCTATCTGCCCGCCGATCCCCAGGCCGGTGTCGGTGGCGACTGGTTCGACGTCATCCCGCTCTCGGGAGCCCGGGTGGCCCTGGTCGTCGGCGATGTCGTGGGTCACGGCATCCATGCCTCCGCCGCCATGGGCCGGCTGCGCACCGCGGTCCGTACGCTCGCCGACGTCGACCTGGCCCCCGACGAGCTGCTGACCCAGCTGGACGACCTCATTCTCGAAGAGATCGAAGAGGGCATCGAATCGGTCGGCGAAGTCGGCGCGACCTGCCTGTACGCCGTGTACGACCCGATCTCCGGCCACTGCACCCTGGCCAGCGCCGGCCACCTCGCCCCCGCCCTCGTCGCCCCCGACGGCACGGTGCGCTTCCTCGCCGTGGCACCCGGGCCGCCCCTGGGCGTGGGCGGGCTGCCGTTCGAGGCCACCGACACCCGGATGCCCGAAGACAGCCTGCTGGTTCTCTACACCGACGGGCTGGTCGAAACCCGCCACCGCGACATCGGTTCCGGGCAACGGGCCCTGCTGGACACCCTGACCCGAACCGCCCCCTCACTCGAGTCGACCTGCGACCGCATCGTCGAGGCGCTTCTGCCCGGCCGGCCGGACGACGACGTCGCCCTGCTCGTCGCGCGCACCCACATCATGGGAGCCTCGCACGTGGCCGCACGGGACCTGCCCGCCGATCCGGCCGCCGTCGCGGTCGCGCGCCGGTGGGCCGCGGGCCAGCTCTCGGCGTGGGGACTGCAGGAGGCCACCGCCGTCACCGAACTGATCGTCAGCGAGCTGGTCACCAACGCCATCCGGCATGCCCAGCCGCCGATCCAGCTGCGCCTCATCCACGACGCAGCGCTGATCTGCGAGGTCTCCGACGCCAGCAGCACGACCCCACACCTGCGCCGGGCCCGCGACCTGGACGAGGGTGGTCGCGGCCTCTTCCTGGTCGGCCAGCTCGCCGAACGCTGGGGCACCCGTCACACGGCCACCGGCAAGACGATCTGGGCCGAGCAGCCCCGCCCCCACACCACCGGCTCCAGCCACGCCGTGCTCCGACGGCGGGGGCGGCCCCCGCGGACGGCCGCACGACAGCGCCGAGGAACGACCGGCAAACCGACCCCATGAAGCGGACGACCCGCCGGCACCGGGCACGAGAGCGCGCTCGGGAGGCCTGATGAACCACTGGCTGAGGCTGACGCTCCTCGGTGTGGGCGCGATGAACTCGCCCCGGTTCGCCCCGGCGGGCCTGCTGCTGCGGTGCGCGGGGTACCGGGTGGCCTTCGACGGCGGGCCCGGAGCGGAACCGCCACCCGGGCGGCTGGACGCGTGGCTGGTCACCGACGAGAGTGCCGAGCTCAGGTCGGTACTGCGGCGCAGCGCGGCCCTGCGGGATGTCCGCATACTCGCCACCGACCTGCGGGTCGGCGAGGTGTCGGTGCGCTGCCGTCCTGTCGTTCACACCTCGCACCCCGCGTACGGGTATCGCATCGAGGCAGGGGGCGTGGTGGCGGTCTGGGCACCGGAGTTCTGGGAATTGCCGGCCTGGGCGGCGGGGGCGGACTTGATGTTCGCCGAGGCAGCCGCCTGGGACCGGCCCATACGGTTCCGGGGCGGCGTGGGCGGCCACGCGAGCGTCCGTGCCGTTGGTGAGTGGGCCACGCAGCATGGAGTGCGGCGGCTGGTCTACGCCCACATCGGGCGGCCCAGCCTGCGTGCGATCGATGCCGGGCTGAAGCCGTCCACCGGGGAATGGGGTGTCGAGGGCCGTACGTACTCCCTGCGCTTCAGCCATGAGCGGCAGGGGTGACGGGCCGCTCGTCGCCCCTGCTTCACGCCCCTGGTGTAGCGAGGATCCTGACCACTACCGGGCCGGCAGTGGCGGCCCGACGTGTCTACATCCGTTCCGGTGCCGAGACCCCGAGCAGCGACAGGCCGTTGCGCAGCACCAGCCGGCTCGCCTCCGTCAGCCACAGCCGGGCCCGGGTCCGGGCGTCCGGGGCTTCGTCGGCCCGCGGCAGGACGCGGCAGGCATCGTAGAAACGGTGGTACGTGCCGGCCAGTGCCTCCAGGTAGTACGCCACCCGGTGTGGCTCGCGCAGCGTGGCCGCGGTGGCCACGACCTGCGGGAACTCGGCCAGCACGCCGAGCAGGTCCGACTCCCGCTCATGGGAGAGCAGGGCGGGGTCGAAGTCCTCGGGGGCACCCTTGTCGATCCCGGCCTCCTTCGCCCTGCGCAGGACGGAGCAGGGCCGGGTGTGCGCGTACTGGACGTAGTACACCGGGTTGTCGTTCGACTGCCGGGTCAGCAGGTCGATGTCGAGGTCGATCATCGCGTCCACGCTCGCCCGCGCCAGCGCGTACCGCGCGGCGTCGACGCCGACCGCCTCGGTCAGGTCCTCGAGGGTGAGCACGGTACCCGCCCGCTTGCTCATCCGGACCGGCTTGCCGTCCTTGACCAGGTTGACCAGCTGGCCGATGAGGATCTCCAGATTCCTGTCCGGATCATCGCCGAAGCAGGCCGCCATGGCCCGCATCCGGCCCACATAACCGGCGTGGTCGGCGCCGAGCATGATGACGACCCGCTCGAAGCCCCGGGACCTTTTGTTCAGGTAGTACGCACAGTCCGCGGTGAAATACGTCCAGGAGCCGTCGCTCTTGACCAGGACCCGGTCCTTGTCGTCGCCGAAGTCCGTGGTGCGCAGCCAGAGCGCGCCCTCGTCCTCGAAGACATGGCCGCCGTTGCGCAGCCGGGTGACGGCCGCGTCCAAGTCCCCCTGGTCGTGCAGGAGTTTCTCGTTGAAGTAGGTGTCGAAGCGGGTTCCGAACGCGGCGAGTGACGACTTGATCTCGTCGAACATCAGCTCCGTGCCCACCGCCCGGAACACGGCGTACCGCTCGGTGTCCGGCAGATCCAGGGCGCCGGGCCGCCGGTGCAGCACGGCGGCCGCGATCTCCTCGATGTACCCGCCGCTGTAACCGTCTTCGGGCACCGGCGAGCCGTGCGCCGCGGCGAGCAGTGAGCGGACGAACCGGTCGATCTGCACGCCGGCATCGTTGAAGTAGTACTCCCGCGACACGTCCGCGCCCGCGGCCTCGAGCAGCCGGGCGAGGACATCGCCCACGACCGCCCAGCGGGCTCCGCCGATGTGGACCGGGCCGGTGGGGTTGGCGGAGACGAACTCCAGGTTGAGCCGCAGCCCGCCCAGCCGGTCGGTGCGGCCGTACGCCTGCCCGGCCAGGACGATGTCCCGGGCCAGGACCCCGATCGCCGCGCGCTCCAGCGTGATGTTCAGGAATCCGGGTCCCGCGACCTCCGCCTTCGCGACTCCGGCGGCCGCGCTCACCAGCGGAGCCAGCGCCTCGGCGACGGCACGGGCGGGCAGGCCCGCGGACTTGGCCAGTTGCAGGGCGACGTTGGTCGAGTAGTCGCCGTGGTCGCGGTGGCGGGGGCGCTCCACGCGGATCTCCTCGGGCACCTCTGCCGAGATGCGTCCGGACTGGATGGCCGTATGGATGCCGTCGGAGATGACGGCCGCGAGATCTGCTGGAGTCACGGCGCCGACGTTAACGTAGGCGACGGCGCCACTGACATCGAATTTCCGCGGGCTCGCCGGTGGTGCCCGGTGTGGGAGGGAGGGCTCACCAGCCGGTGACTCGCTCCCAGAACGTCTCGATCGCCGGTGCCGGATCGGCGGGGCCGGTGCCGTCGACGATGTGGTAGCCGCGGTGCTGGGCCGCGGTGGCGCAGGCGTGGTTGGGCAGGATGCGCAGGCGGGTGCCGACCGGCAGGTGGGGCAGATCGGCGCCGTCGCGGGCCGTGAGGGTGCCGTGCTCCTGGCTCGCGGCCGTCATGACCAGGCCCGGGATGAGACGGCCGGCGAGGTCGGTGACCAAGCCGTAGCCCTGGTCCTGTGGCTGCGCGGCGGTCCCGCGGTCGCGCGACATGGCCATCCAGCCACCGTCGGTCATGATCCACCCGTGGTCGGGGCGGTGACCGATGACGGTCACGACCACCGACAGGGCGATGTCCTCGACCCGGCAGACACCCAGACCGGCCATGACGAGGTCGAAGAAGACGTAGTTCCCCGCGCGTAGTTCGGTGACGCCGGTGAGGTCGTCGGCGGCGTGAGCGGTGGGGGTGGAGCCCACGCTGACGACGTTCACGGGCAGGCCGGCCGCGCGCAGCCGCTCGGCAGCGGCGACGGCGGTGTCGCGTTCGTTCCTCGCCGCCGAGCGCTGTTCCTCGGCGGTGAACGCGGAGTAGGACTCGCCCGCGTGGGTCAGCACGCCGTCCAGGCATCCCGCGTCGTGCAGGACCCGGCCGATCGCGAGGAGCGCGGGGTCGTCGGGCGTGAGTCCGCCGCGGTGGCCGTCGCAGTCGATCTCGATCTGGGCGGGAAGGGGGGTGCCCGCCCGGCGGGAGGCCTCGGCGACGGACGACGCCTGCTCGGCGCTGTCCAGCAGCAGGCGCAGCGTGACGCCGCGGCGCAACAGTGCGATGACGCGCGGGAGTTTGTGGGGGCCGATGCCTACGGCGTAGGTGATGTCGGTGTAGCCGCCGTCGGCGAACGCCTCGGCCTCCGCCAGGGTGGAGACGGTGACCGGGCAGGGTGCGCCGGAGTGCAGGAGGGCGGCGACGTCGAGGCTCTTGGCGGTCTTGACGTGCGGGCGCAGGGTGACGCCGAGCCGGTCGGCCCGGTCCTTCAGGCGTGTGATGTTGCGCCGCACGACGTGGGCGTCGACGACGGCGAACGGGGTGTCGGGGTCGGACAGGGTGGTCCGTGCGGGGGTGGACGGGGTGGTGCTCTCACCGGTGTTCGCAAGGGGGTTCACAGCGGGATGTCTCCTAGGAGGCGTGCAGCGGACTCACCTGCCGCCGACGCTACTTCGCGTAGTTGTAGACGGTCGCCCGGGACACACCGAGCAGGTCCGCGATGGTCTGTGCGGCATCGCGCGAGTCGAAGTAGCCGTCGCGCTGCAACTGCCGTACGAGTGCCTTCTTGTCCTCCCGGCTCAGCGACCGGGGAGTCGCCGCGCGCTCGGCGGCATGCGCCTCCACCGTCCGGCGCAGTTCGCGCGCGTTGCGGTCCCGGAGGGTTTCGAGGGGCTGTTCACGGTGCTCGGTGTCCGTGGCCACCAGATTGGACAAGGCGAGTGTCACCGGTGACAGGACCGACACGTCCAGGTTCAGGCAGAGTGCCGCGATGTACTCCCCCGCGGCGTTCTTGATGCCGATGGACGTGCTCTTCGCGGGGCGGCCGTCGGGGAACTGATTGGGGTAGTTCTGGATGACGCTCGGGTAGTCGGGGTCCTCGATGCGGGCCAGGCCCAGCTCCGTCGTGGAGTCACCGACCTGGCGGCCGGACAGGTTGTTCTCGATCGCCCGGATCGAGTGGTCGGGATCCCGCAGGTCGTGCAGGAGCACTTCGCACAGGCCCGGGAACATACGGCCCAGCGCTACGGCGATCTTCTCGGCCTCGCGAATAATGTGCTCGTCGGCGTCCACGGGAAGCCCTTCGACTGACCTAGACCGATTGTCCATCTCTATATCGATAGTCTAGATCAGGCTCTCCGTTTGTCCAACCGTAGGTGGCGGCAAGAGCGGTGACCGTCCGTGTCATCAGCGCCCGCAATGCGGCGGGCGCCACCACCTCCGCCTCCGCCCCGAGCCGTAGCAGCGTGCCGACGGCGTGTTCCGGGGACTCGATGGGGATGACGGCCTGGACTCGGCCGTCGGGGCCCGGTGGCCCGGCGCTTTCCTGGGCGGTGCGGGCCACTGCCGGTTCCATGAGGTCGGGCAGCTGCCTCAGGATCCGCGGTGTCAGTCGTACGACTGCCGTCCCCCGGAGGCGGCGGGCGTCGAAGTCGGTCAGGTACGACTGCCAGTGTGCGGCGAGGTCGAAGCCGTGGGGACGCTCGACGTGGTCCGGCAGTACCTGGACGCGCAGGATCTGGGAGACGCGGTAGGTACGGACGCGCTCCTTCCGGGCTGCCACGAGGTACCAGCGGCCCGACTTGAGGACCAGCCCGTAGGGGTCCAGCGTCCGGGTCACCTCCTGGGGAGCCTTCCACCGCCGGTAGCGGACGCGGATGCGGCGCTGCCGCCACACCGCGTCGGTGACGGAAGCCAGGTGCGGGGTGGTGTCCGCCTCGGCGTACCAGCCGGAGGTGTCGAGGTGGAAGCGCTGCCGTATCTCGCCGGTCCGGTCGCGCAGTTCCTCGGGCAGGGCCGCCGCCAGCTTGAGCTGGGCGGTGGCGAGAACGGTGCCGAGCCCCAGGTCCGCGGCCGGTCCGGGCAGCCCGGCCAGGGAGAGCGCCTCCGCCTCGCCGCGGGTCAGTCCGGTCAGGCGGGTGCGGAAACCGTCGACCAGCCGGTAGCCGCCGTCGTGACCGGGATCGCCGTAGAGCGGGACACCTGCCGCGGCGAGCGACTCCATGTCCCGGTACACCGTCCGCACCGACACCTCCAGTTCGTCGGCCAGCTCCTGGGCGGTCATCCGGCCGCGGGTCTGGAGCAGCAACAGGGCGGACAGCAGTCGGCTCGCACGCATGCCGCAAGTCTGCCGCAGTCCCCTGACACGGGTTGTCAGGGGACCCGGGCTACTTTCCGGCCGGGCGTGCGCCCAAGGTACGGACGGAGCGAAGGGTATGTGCAGATGAGGATCCTGTTCGGCGGGGCCGTCGGCCTCGACGCCGACGGACGAAAGGCCTCCGCGTGACCGGGGCGCCGGCCGCGCGGGAGCTCCCGGCTGGGCCGGTCGGGAGTCTGACCGTCTGGCAGGGGGCAGCCCTGTACGTCGGCGCGGTCCTCGGCACCGGTGTGATCGGCCTTCCCGCGCTGGCCACCCGGGCGGCCGGGCCGGCCTCGCTGCTGGCCTGGCTGGGGCTGGTCCTGCTGTCGGTGCCGCTCGCGGCCACGTTCGCCGCGCTCGGCGCCCGGTACCCGGACGGCGGCGGTGTCTCCACCTACGTTCGCCATGCCTTCGGCGCGCGGGCGGCGGCGGTGGTCGGCTGGTGTTTCTACTTCGCCGTACCGGCCGGTGCACCGGCGGCGGGGATGTTCGCCGGGGCGTATGTCTCCGGTGCGCTCGGCGGCGGCCGGCGCACCGTGGTGGTCACGGGGGCGGTGCTGCTGATCCTCGTGTCGGTGGCCAACGGATTCGGGGTGACCGTGTCCGGCCGTCTGCAACTCGCGCTCGCCGTGCTCCTTGTCGCGTTGCTGCTGGCGGCGGTGGTGGCCGCACTGCCCCACGCCCACCTGCGGAACCTGCACCCGTTTGCGCCGCACGGCTGGGCCGCGGTCGGCTCGGCCGCGGCCCTGCTGGTGTGGAGCTTCGCGGGCTGGGAGGCCATCACCCACCTGGCCGCCGACTTCCGCCGACCGGCGCGCGACCTGCCCCGCGCCGCCGCCGTGGCGGTCGCCGTCGTCGGCCTGCTGTATCTCGCCGTAGCCGTCACCAGTGTCCTCGTGCTCGGCCCGGCCGCCGGTACCTCGGACGCTCCGCTGGCCGAACTGCCGGCCCTCGGCATCGGCGGAACGGTCCATGTGCTGGCCGCGGCCGCAGCTCTGCTGCTCACGCTGGGCACGATGAACGCCTACTTCGCCGGAGCCGCCAAACTGGGCGCGGCGCTCGGCCGGGACGGCGCGCTGCCCGCCTGGCTGGCCCGGGGCGGCAGCGTCGGCGAGGTGCCTCGCCGTAGCCTGGCGGTCGTGTCGGGGCTGTCGGGCCTCGCGCTGGCCGCCACCGCGGTCGTGGACGTGGGCCCACAGCCGCTGGTGCTGCTGACCACAGGGTCGTTCGTCAGCGTGTACGCGCTGGGCACGGCCGCCGCGCTACGGCTGCTGCCCCGCGGCAGCCTGCCGCACCGCTGCGCGCTCCTCGCCCTCGTCGCGGTCGCCGCTCTTCTCGTCATGACGGGCTGGTATCTGCTGTGGCCGTTGGTCGTCACGGCGGGCGCCCTGTGCTATCTGCGACGGCGCCGGTCGACACATCCCGTTCGACCTGACGGCGGCGCAGGCCCGGCACAGCACGTCAGGGCAGGCGCCGAGCGCTCTCACGACTGACGACTGACAGACGGCCGGCGGCCTGCCCCACTCCCTGGGACAGGCCGCCGGCCACAGGCGGAACCGGGTTACAGCGCGCGCTCCAGGCGCTCCGCCATCAGCTTGACGAAGCGGGCCGGGTCCTTCGGCTGGCCGCCCTCGGCGAGTACCGCCAGGCCGTGCAGGACTTCGGCGGTCTCGGTGAGTTCCGTGCGGTCCTCGCGCTCCTTGTACGCCTGGTTGAGGCCCTTCACCAGCTGGTGGTCCGGGTTGAGCTCCAGGATCCGCTTGGCGCGCGGCACCTCCTGGCCCATCGCGCGGTACATGTTCTCCAGCGCCGGGGTCAGGTCGTTCGCGTCGGAGACGACACAGGCCGGGGACACCGTGAGGCGGGAGGACAGGCGCACGTCCTTGATGTCCTCGTCCAGCTGCTCCTTCATCCAGCCGAGCAGGCCGGCGAACTCCTCGGTCTGCTTCTCCCGCTCGCCCTCGGTGCCCTCGTCGTCCTTGGCGTCGAGGTCGATCTGCCCCTTGGCGACGGACCGCAGCTTCTTGCCCTCGTACTCGCCGACGGCGTCGGCCCACACCTCGTCCACGGGGTCGGTGAGCAGCAGCACCTCGATGCCCCGGTCCCGGAAGGCCTCCATGTGCGGGGAGTTCTCGATGCTCTGCCGGGACTCGCCGGTCAGGTAGTAGATGTCGTCCTGCCCCTCCTTCATCCGCTCCACGTAACCCTTGAGCGTGGTCGGCTCGGTGTCGTCGTGCGTGCTCGCGAACGACGCGAGGGCGAGGATGGCGTCGCGGTTCTCCGGGTCGGTGACCAGTCCCTCCTTCAGGACGGTGCCGAACTCCCGCCAGAACGTGGCGTAACGCTCCTGTTCCTTGGCCATCATCTCCTTGACCGTGGACAGGACCTTCTTTGTCAGTCGTCGCCGCATCATCTCGATGTGGCGGTCCTGCTGGAGGATCTCGCGGGACACGTTGAGCGAGAGGTCGGCCGCGTCGACGACGCCCTTGACGAAGCGGAGGTACGGCGGGAGCAGCGCCTCGCAGTCGTCCATGATGAACACGCGCCTGACGTACAGCTGCACGCCGCGTGTGAAGTCCCGCGTGAACAGGTCGTGCGGGGCGTGTGCGGGGAGGAACAGCAGGGCCTGGAACTCGAAGGTCCCCTCCGCCTGGAGCCGGATCGTCTCCAGCGGGTCGCGCCAGTCGTGGGCGATGTGCTTGTACAGCTCGTGGTACTCGTCGTCGGACACCTCGTCACGCGACCGCGCCCACAGCGCCTTCATCGAGTTGAGCGTCTCGGGTTCGGGCGCCGCGTCCTCGCTGTCGTCGGCGGCGGAGCCCACCGGCACCATCCGGATGGGCCAGGTGATGAAGTCCGAGTACCGCTTGATGATCTCCCGGATCTTCCACGCGGCGGTGTAGTCGTGGAGCTGGTTCTCCGGGTCTTCGGGCTTGAGGTGGAGCGTGACCGAGGTGCCCTGCGGCGCGTCGTCGACCGGCTCCAGCGTGTACGTGTCCTCGCCGCGCGAGGTCCAGCGCGTGCCCTGGCTCTCGCCGGCGCGCCGGGTCACCAGGGTGACCTCGTCCGCCACCATGAAGCCGGAGTAGAACCCGACTCCGAACTGGCCGATGAGCCCCTCCGCCCCGGCCGCGTCCTTGGTCTCCCGCAGTTCCTGGAGGAACTTCGCGGTACCGGAGTTGGCGATGGTGCCGATGAGGTGCCCGACCTCGTCGTACGACATCCCGATGCCGTTGTCCCGCACGGTGAGGGTGCGGGCGTCGCTGTCGATGTCGATCTCGATGTGCAGATCGGACACATCGGCGTCCAGCGAGTCGTCCCTCAGCTTCTCGAGACGCAGTTTGTCCAGCGCGTCTGAGGCGTTGGAGACGAGCTCCCGCAGGAAGACGTCCTTGTTCGAGTAGACCGAGTGGATCATCAGCTGCAGCAGCTGACGGGCCTCTACCTGAAACTCGAGCGTTTCAGTCGGCATGTTCGCGCATACCTCACAGGTGATATCGCCGGATATTGCTGCCAGCCACTGTAAAACACCATGTCAGAACGCTGGCGGGGATCCGGCAGGGGTGGCTGGATTCCGCCCCCTCCGCACCGGCCCGTGCGGCAAGATCGTGGACATCAGCAGCCAACGAGCCGGAAGGACCCACGATGTCGGCCTACGCGATAGCTCACCTTCAGGAGTCCGCCCCGCACCCGGAGATCGCCGAGTACATCGCGCGCGTCACCGCCACCTTCGAACCGTACGGCGGCCGTTTCCTCGTACACGGCGCTCAGCACGAGGTGAAGGAGGGCGCGTGGCCCGGGCACGTCGTCGTGATCGGCTTTCCCTCGATCGCCCAGGCGCGCGCCTGGTGGGACTCCGACGCGTACCAGGCCATCGCACCCCTGCGGTCCCGGCACATCGAGGGCGACATCATCCTGGTTCCGGGCGTCCCCGAGGACTACGACGCGACCGTCACCGCACGGACGATGCTGGACGCCCTCCCCGCCCGCGACCAGTGAGCTGCCCCCGGGTCAGCGTCTGCCCGGTGAGCGATGACGGCGCCACCCGGAACCGGCTCGCCGCCCTGCTGCCGGGGCCCGGGCCCCGGAGCCTGGACGAGTGCCCGGGGCCCGCGGCCGGCCTTGGATCCCGGCGGCGCCGCTTCAGCCTGACGTCGTGATCCGCGCGTTTCCGTCATCTGGGCGTGGGCGGTCTGCGCCCGGGCGGAAGGGACCGTTCGTAGATGGCCCCGCCGGGTGTGAACCAGCCCGACTTCTTGCGCACCGCGGGGCTCGGGTCGTTGGCGTGGGACCGACTCAAGGCAGCGGCGGCGCGTGCGTCGGAGCGGGCGAACTTGCCGACGAGTTCGGCAGCCATCGCCCGGACGTGCGGGTCGGGGTCCGAGGCCAGGTGGTGCAGCGCGGGTTCGAGGACCTGGTCCGGGCCGGGGGCGCAGGTGTCGCCCTTGCACCGGTCGCAGGCCAGGGCGTGGAATGCGGCGATCCTGACGCGGGCGTCCGGGTCGTCGGCCATGGCGACGAGTTCGCCCATCGACTCGGTGTCGACCAGGTGGTCGAGAAGGCGGCAGCAGCCCTCCCGGACGGACGGGTGCGCGTCCCGAAGGCCGGCGCGGATGGCGCTCACCGCGTACGCCCCGCGTCGCAGCAGCTCGCGGTAGGCAGCGGTGGAGCGTTGTGGGTCGCCCAGGCACGCTACGAGCGCCGCGTTGTCGGTCCTGACGAATCCGAGCATGATCCCAGTGTCGGGTCACGCGGCAAAGACGGCAAAGGGGTTTCCCGCGCCGAACGGGCCATCAGGACCGGCAACTTGGTGATCAGGGGCTGGGGGGCGCCACTTCGACGCCGAGCTGCCGCATTTGTGAGAAGACGTCGACGACGCCCCAGACCTCGGCGATCCTGCCCTCCTCGAAGCGAAGGATGAATATCTCGCCGTAGGTGACGGACCTGCCGGTCGGCGGCAGACCCCGGAACTCGCCCCGGTGGGTCCCGGTCACCGTGTTCCTGGCCACGACCTTGTCCCCCTCGGCGATCACATCCTCGACCGCGACATGAATGTCGGGAAACGCACGGAGAAGCACGGTCCACACCTGCTTGAGTGCCTGCACCCCCGTCATACCCATCGGTACCGGCGCGTGGAAGAGCAGGTCCGGCAGGGCGAGTTCATCGATCGTCTTCGAGATGACCTCCGGATCGCCGGTGTTCACGGCGTCATGCAAGCGCGCGGACGTCGCCTTGTTCCGAGTCGCCTCATCCGTTGACACAGCGCCTTCTCCTCAAGTCGGTAGCAATTGACTGCACACATACGACGAGACAGCGTGCCGCGATGTGACACGACCGGAGCCCGGGGCCGTCAACTCCGTTGGCCGAACGCCTGACTGCTCGCGCAGAGATAGGGTCGACGGCATGTCCCTGCGTCTGCATATGCGTCAAGCCCTGCGGGAATCGATGCGTGCCCGCGACAAGGTCGCGGTGAGCGCCCTGCGTTCCACACTCGCCGCTCTGGACAATGCCGAGGCGGTGCCGGTGGGCGCGGCCGAGCTGCGTGGCCTGGCGCTCGAGCAGGTGGCGGTCGGTGTCGGCACCACCGAGGCCGCCCGGCGTGAGCTGAGCGAGCAGGACATCGCCGGCATCGTGCGAGCCGAGGCGGATGAACGGCTCACGGTTGCCGCTCGGTTCACGGCCCCCGCGCAGGCCGACCGGGCGGCGCAGCTGCGCGAGGAGGCCGCCGTACTGCTCCGGCTCCTCGACGGCCCCGGCAGCGCATAGCAGGTCCGCGGCCGGCTCGGGCACCCGTCGTGCGCGAGCCGGCCGCTCTCCTTTCGGCCGTTCAGGCAGTGGCCGGAGTCGTCGCGCGCAGCGGGGCGAGTGCCTGGGCCCACGTCAGCAGTTCGTCGACCAGCCCGTGCACCTCGGCCGCGCGCACCTCCTGCGGACGGAAGTCGGCGAAGTCCACGAAGTCCTCGCGCAGCGACAGTGCCACCTGCGGTCCGATGTCCGCCATGCGCAGCACGCCCGCCTGGGCACGCAGCTTCTGGACGGCCATGACAGCGCCGAAGACGCCGTAGCCGACGTAGCCGACCGGCTTGCCGCCCCACTCCGCGTGGAGGTAGTCGATCGCGTTGGTCAGCGAGGCGGGCGGGGCGGTGTTGTACTCGGGGGTGACGACGACGAAGGCGTCGTACGAGCCGATCCGCTCGGCCCATCGCCGGGTGTGCGGCCGGGTGCCCGCCGCCATGCGCGCCGGTACCGCCTCGTCGAGCAGCGGTAGCGCGTGCTCCTTCAGGTCCACGAGCTCGAAGTCGGCTGCGCTGCCCGCGTGTTCGGTCGCCAGGTCCTGTACCCACTGCGCCACCCGCTCGCCCTTCCGGCCGGGGCGTGTGCTGCCGATGATGATGCCGATCCTGATCATGTCCGACTCTCCTGATCCGCTTCCGGTGCGAAGGTGGGCGGGATGGGCATGTGTGCGGGTTCCGGGCAGCCCATGTCCCGGCGAACCTGCTGGGCCTCGCGCAGGAGTGCCCAGGCGTCCGCGACGGGGCCCATGTGACCGAGCTTGTCGGGATTGCTGACCGTGCGGATCGTCTGGATCCGCCCGTCGAGGACGTCGAGGGTCCAGGTGTTGGCGACCTTTCCGTCGCGGTCGCGGAAGACCGCGCCGGGCTGGCCGTTCACCTGGCAGGGCTCGACGACGCCGCCGATGCCGAGGAACGGCAGGAGGAGCACGTCGAGCATCCGGCACACCTGGTCGGCGCCGAAGACTCCCTCGGCGAACCGCGGAGCCTTGCCGCCGCTGTCCGCGACGACCGACACATCGGCGGCGAGCAGTTCCCGCAGCCCGTCGACGTTGCCCTCCTTCAGGGCGTCGAAGAAGCGTCCGGCGAGTTCCTCGCGTTCCTTCCGGTCGGCCTCGAAACGGGGCCTGCCCGCGTCCATGTGGCGGCGCGCGCGGACGGCGAGCTGGCGGCAGGCCGCCTCGGAGCGTCCCACGGCGGAGGCGATCTCGGGGAAGCCGAAGGCGAACACCTCCCGCAGGACGAAGACCGCCCGTTCCAGCGGGCTGAGCCGTTCCAGCAGGAGCAGGGAGGCCATGGACAGCGAGTCGGCCAGCTCCGCCGCGTGCTCCGGGTCCTGGTAGGGGTCGGTGAGCAGTGGCTCGGGGAACCACGGTCCGATGTACTCCTCGCGCCGCACCCGGGCGGAGCGCAGTACGTCGATCGCGATCCGGGTCACCGTGGCCGAGAGAAACGCCTTGGCCGACACGGGTCTGGTCGGGGAGAGGTCGTAGCGCAGCCAGGTCTCCTGGACCGCGTCCTCGGCCTCGGTCACGCTGCCCAGGATGCGGTAGGCGATGGAGAACAACAGGGGCCGCAGCTGCTCGAACTCCTCGACTCTGCTCACGCCAGACCCTCCTTGAAGCCCTGGCGCCACGAGGAATAGCGAAGCTGCCAGCCGAGCTCCCGCTTCGCCTTGGCGTTGGAGAAGCCGCGGCCCTCGGTCATCATCGTCACCACCACCTCCCCGGCCAGCAGCCGCGCCAGCCACTTCGGCACCCGCCTTGGTGGCTTGGCGCCCGCGCACGCCGCCAGGTACGGCAGCCATGCGCTCTCCGGGGCCGGTTCATCGTCGACGATGTTGAACACACCCCTCGCCTTCTGCTCCACGGCGAGGACGGTGGCGCTCGCCGCGTCGTCGAGATGCACCCACGAGGCGTATCCGGTGCCGTCCCCGACCAGCGGGAACTGCCGTTTGCGTACGAGTTCGAGCTGGTCGTCGGTGGCGCCCGGCCCGTAGAACCCGCCGTAGCGCAACACCGCGCCGCCGGCCCTGCCGACCGCTTCCTCGACGTGGCGCACCGCCGCCATCGCCGGGAACGCGGGCGTCCCCTCGTGCAGGTCCAGCGGGTCCTCCTCGGTCTTCACCCAGCCGCCCTCGCGGATGCCGTTCCAGTTGGCGTAGCCCTGGGCGACGATGTGCGGTACGCCGGTAGCCTCCGCCGCCGCCAGCAGGTGGTCGGTTCCCTCGGTGCGCAGCCTGATGGTGGGCGCGGCCCATCGGTCGAAGTGCTTCAGATCGGGTTTGCCCGCGTGCGCGAGGCTGATCCCGGTCATCTGGTGCACGATCACGTCGGGCCGGGCGGCCGCGACCGCCTCACCGACGGATATCGCGTCCAGTCCGTCCATGACGACGCCTTCCGCCCCCAGTCGCTGTACCAGACCGAGCTTGGCCGCGCTGGTCGTCGTGGCCGTCACCTGGTGACCGCGGGCCACGAGCCGCGGTACCAGCCGCCGCCCCAGAACCCCGGTTCCGCCCGCCACGAACACGCGCATGACCATCACCTTCCTGATCCTCAAGTCGTTCTCCGCGATCTGAGACGAGACAGCCCGGCCGTCTGTGACACGGGCGCAGCCGACCTTCGAGACCGAAGCCACCAACGGGCGTTCACCGGCGGGAACTTCTGCGACGCGCCGGTCGTCTTCCTGTTGCCGGCGGCAGAGGGCGGCGTGCGCGGCCTCGGCCGCCTCCGCCGTCATGCCCTGTGCGAGCAGCGCCGACGGGGCCTCGATGCCGGGCGACCGGGAGAGCGCGTCGTACGCCGCCTCCTGCGTGGACAGGGCCCGTTCGTATGGGCGGGGATCCGGCTCCGCGGCACGCGGCGGACCATCCGCGTCGCACCGGCCTCCAGCACCACGCCAGTCGTCCTCGACGGGGAGGAGATCGGCACGGTGTGGCTGGAGCGTCCCGGCCCGGCGAATCCGCTGGACGAAGTACTGCTGGACCGGCTCGCCATCGGTTTCCGGCGGGCGTGCGGGCGGGCATCGGTGCCGTGGAGAGCCCCGAGCGGTCCTGGCGGGAACCGTACGTGCCTCCGCTTCACCGGCGGGCGGAACCGGTCGTCCGCTACGCCGACCTGGGCGCCCTGGCGTTGCCGGCCGAGGCACCTGTGCGAGCCTTGCTCGACAACCACGGCGTGGCCGCCATCGAGCGCATGGCCGGCCATCCGGACGATCTGGAGACCTGGAGGCCTACTGCGCCACCGGGTCCCTGCTCGGGGCCGCCGGCCTGCTCCACCTGCATCATTTCAGGATGTTGACCGCCCGGGCGACCACGAGGACCACCGTCACCAGGGACACCGAGGACTGCAGCATCATCAGCATCTTCGCCCACCGGGACAGCGGCATGACATCGGTCGGGCTGAAGGCGGTGGCGTTGGTGAAGGACAGGTAGAGGTAGTCCGGCAACGCCGGTTCCCAGTCGGGCGGCGCCACGTCCGGACTCTGCATCTGTACGAAGAGGAAGTCGGCGTACCGGTGCTGCCCCCGGACCCGGGCCATGGGGCCGCCCCGGTCCCATTCCCAGTACCACAGGGCGAACACGATGACGTTCGTCACCCAGATGACACCACCGGTGAGCAGGAGCGGGACCGCTCTGTCTCCCCCTTTGCCGTTCACCAGGTCCCCCACGAGCCGGACCGCCGCCCACCCGTTGGCCAGGCTGATGACTCCGGTCAGGGCCAGACCCAGATACCGCAGCAACCGGGTATGGGGCTCCACTCGCCGGGGATTGCCCGCGATCAGTCCGGCCAGCAGCAGCAACTCCAGTGCGGGCAGGGCCCAGACGGGGTGGAGCAGGATGAGGCGGTGCGGCAGGCTCAGCTGCAGGGCGACGGCCGCCAGGATCACCGCCGTCACCGTCCAGCGCGGCTCGCCATGGGTCGCCCGGCGCCAGGCGGGGACCAGTTCGCGCTCGCCGCTCTCCAGCAGCCGCTCGATCCTGGCCAGTCGGCTCTCGGCGTCATCCATGTCGTCGTTCATGACGAGGATTGTCCCGGTCGGCTGCCGCCCGGCGAGAGCCGGGACCGGCTGGCTCCGGGCGCCCTCTGTGCGGGAGCTGCTCCAGCGGGCCGGGACGGCGCCGCTCCGCAGAAGCCACCGTGCGGAAGCCGCCCACCAGTCCGGTCCGGCGGCCGGTCAGGCGGGCCGCTCGTCCCGTACCGGCGGGGCCGTGCCGGGCGGGCGCGGCCCCACGGGCAGCACGGTGCGGCCGTGGGTCTCGTTGATCACGGTCGCCGCCGAGGTGTACCAGGCGACGAGTCCCGTGGCGATGCCGAACCAACCGCCCACCTGGGTCATCGCGTGCGGCTGCGCGCCGGTCTGGAAGGCGCCGATGGCCAGGAAGAGGTAGGTGAGCGTGAGCAGGGCCAGCACCATCAGCACGGCGAGGCTGACACGGAGCGCCGCGGCGGCCATGTAGGCGGTGAAGATCGCCCACCCGAGCAGGAACAGACCGAGCGCGTTGTGGGTGTCACCGGCGTACGCCAGGCGCGGCGCGATCCACCAGTAGGTCATCCAGAAGGCGGCGTACGAGACGAACACGGTGGCGCCGAAGGTGTTGCCGCGGCGGAACTCGAACAGGCCCGCGGCGAACTGGGCGAGGCCGCCGTAGAACAGCGCCAGGCCCAGCACCGGCACGATGGCGCCGTTCTCCTTCAGCAGGTTGGTGTTGACGATCGAGAGCAGCAAGGTCGTCAGAGCGAAGCCGGCCAGGCCCAGCGGGGCCGGGTCGCCCCACGGCGCCGGGCGCGGGGTCTGCGCGGGGGGGCTGCTCCGGGTGGAGGCTCCTCGTGTCCTCGTTCATGACCGGCATCCCTTCGACCAGGGCGGAGGACCAGCAGCCGACGCTCGCCGTGACGACAGTCGAGTGCCGCCTGCGACCACTGTTACAGAAGGTACCCGTTTGTCGTATTTATTAGCCTTCTCCGGATGCGTTTGTTCAGCCGGCCGTGGTCGCGACGACGAGGAGGGCCATGGCCCAGGCGGCCGGCAGGTGCGGCGGGGCGAGCAGACCGGTGTAGAAGACGGCGATCTTCGGATTGAGCACGTTGCTGATCAGCCCCGTCCGCCACGCGCTCCCGGCCGCCTTCGGAGTGCCTGTCTCCGTCCAGGCCGCCGGTGCCGCGGCGAGCGCGTCCGCGCCGCCGGACGCCAGCGCCCGGCGGGTGACGACCGCCATGTCGGGGCCGGGCACGATGGTCAGCAGGCCGAGGACGCGGATCGCGGCCGCGAGATGGGTCATCATGCCACGGCCCTCCTCCGGAGAGCTTTCAGGTCTCGCATGTTCACCGACCGGCCGTGTGGCGGGGATTGGCGGCCGCTCCCTCGGTGTTCAGCAGTACGACGACCGAGGTCGCGTCGAGTCCCAGTGCCCTACGACGCTCGTCCGCGCCGGGGCCGGTGAGCGCGGCGCGGAGGCCGGCGAGTGAGGCCGCGCCGCAGGGCCCCGAGGAGACACCGAGGGCCGCGAGGCGTGCGGCCGCGCGGTCGGCGGCGGAGTCGGGGACGGCGACGGCGGCGTCCAGTCCGCCGCGCAGGTAGGGCCAGGCCAGGCTGGATGGGGTGCCGCAGTTGAGCCCGGCCATGGTGGTCTCCCGGGTGCTGACGGTGACCAACTCGCCCCGGATGAGGCCGGCGAGTACACAGGCCGCGGCCTCCGGCTCCACGGCCAGCAGCGCCGGAGCGCGTCCGGGGTGGCGGCTGCGGTAGTGGCTGATGACGGCTTGGGCCAGTGAGCCCACGCCCACCGGTACGGAGACCAGATCGGGGCCTTCGGCCACGCCGCGGACCGCCAGTTGCTCGTCGATCTCGGCGCAGAGGGTGGAGTACCCCTCGACGATCCACCCCGGGATCCGCTCATAGCCCGGCCACGCGCTGTCCTGGACCAGGACCGCCCCCGGTCCGGCCGCCGCCCCGGCCGCACGGCGGACAGCCTCGTCGTACGCCCCCGGAACCTCGGTGACGTCCGCCCCTTCGCCGGCGATCGCCGCGATGGCCCGCGGATGTACTCCCCGCGGGACGAAGACGTGGGCGCGCTGTCCGTGCAGGCGGGCCATGCGGGCCACAGCGCGGCCGTGGTTGCCGTCGGTGGCGGTCACCAGGGTGACCGGGCCCGGCTCCGTGGCGCCAGCGGCCCGCTCCACGAGGACGCGGTGAACCGCCCAGGATGCGCCGAGCGCCTTGAACGCGGGCAGGCCCAGACGGTCCGACTCGTCCTTCACGAAGACCCGACCCACCTCCAACTCCGCCGCGAGGGGCGGGAGTTCGGTCAAGGGCGTGGGCGCGTAGCCGGGCAGCCCGGCGTGGAAGGTGCGCACCTCGGCGGGCGCGGGCGCGCATCGCCAGGTGCGGGCACCGGGGTGCACGGACCAGGGCAGCGCCGGGAGGGGGGAGACGGCGTTCTCGGACACAGGAACAGGGTCCGATGTCGTCCTACGATCGGTCCAGCGAATGTTTGCACCTCGCGCTGCCCGAACCGGCCGGAAAGCCGGTCGCCCGCGGCACGTTGGGTGCTCTGCGCTCGCTCGCCCGGCATCCCTGGGTGCTGGAGCCCGAAGGCACGGCCGCGCGGCACTGGTCCATGACGCTGTGCCGCAACGCCGGCTTCGAACCCGATGTGCGCTTCGAGACCACCGATCTCCTGCTCCACCTGCGCCTCGTGGAGCAGGGACATGCCGCCGCCTTCCTTCCCGCTCTCGTCTGGGACGGCAGGCCTGCCACCGTGGCTCTGCGCCGGCTCCCCCGCGGCCGGCGCACCCGCCGGATCCACACCGTCGTACGCCGCGGCGGCAGCCGGCACCCCGCGGTCCTCGCCTGCCGGGACGCGCTCCGGCGCGCGGTCGCCCTGCGCACCCACGTGTCGTAGAGTCTCGCGATTCAGGGCTCGCGGTGCTCGTGTGCGGCCTGCTCCAGCGCCTCCGCCTCGGCCAGCGCCACGCGTGTCTCGGCCGCCACGTCGATCGAACGGGTCAGCCACCAGTACAGCAGCGCGGAGACGGGGAGGCCGATGAACAGGGAGATGTCGGCTCCGTCCAGCGCCTTGGCGGCGGGGCCGACGTACAGGGTGCCGACGGAGAAGAAGGGGACCATGACGGCGAAGCCGACCAGGTAGGAGATGATGCCGTGCCAGCCCCAACGGCCGTAGATGCCGCGCGGGTTGAAGATCTCGGCGATGGCGTAGTGTCCGCGGCGCACGACGTAGTAGTCCATGAGGTTCACCGCGGTCCACGGGATGAACAGGTAGAGCACCAGCAGCAGGAAGTTGTTGAAGTTCTCGAGGAAGTTCGTGGTCGCGGCCAGTGCGCCGACCAGGGACAGCGCCGCGGTCAGTCCGATGGTCAGCAGGCGTACGCCCAGGGTCGGGCGCACCCGCTTGAACGAGTCGATGCCGCTGATGAGGGTCAGCGAACCGCCGTACATGTTCAGTGCGGTGACGGACACCAGGCCCAGGGCGGCGAACAGCAGCACGATCGCGCCGAAGCCGCTGAACACCTTGTCGCCGGCGGCGTTGATGGACTTGATCGTCTCGAAGTCCTTGCCCGCCCAGGCGGCGAGCAGCGTGCCGAGGACCATCAGCCAGATGCCGCCGAGCGCGGAGCCGAAGTACGTCCAGTAGAAGGTCTTGCGGACCGTCACGTCCGGCGGGAGATAGCGCGAGTAGTCGGAGACGTAGATGGCCCAGCTGATCTGGTAGCCGGCCACCACGCCGAACTGGGCGAGGAATGGGGTCCACTTGAAGCCGCCGAGGTCGAAGGAGCCCGCCGGGTAGTGCAGGGTGACGAGGACTCCGACGGTGAAGATCCCGAAGACGATCAGGAAGGTGTACGTCAGGATCCGCTCGGCCTTGTGGATGATGTCGTAGCCCACCAGCGCGACGACGAGCGCGACCACGGTCACCACGACCACCCACAGCTTGGCGTTGCCGTGCAGGGTGGTGTGCAGGGAGTCGGCGGCGAGGACGCTGTTGAAGACGTTGAACCCCGCGTACTGGACATAGGCGAAGAGCCACACCAGGAGGGCGCCGACATAGCCGAACTGGGGGCGCGACTGGATCATCTGCGGCAGGCCGAGCTGGGGTCCCTGCGCCGAGTGGAAGGCCATGAAGAAGGTGCCGATGACGGTGCCGGCCACGATGGCCAGCAGCGACCAGATCAGGTTGCCGCCCTCGGTGATGCTGGTCAGTCCCACGGCCAGGGTGGCGATCTGCGCGTTGGACATGAACCACAGCGGGCCCAGATGCCATAGCTTGCCGTGCCGCTCGTCCAGGGGGACGTAGTCGATGGACCGGACCTCAAGGCCGGAGACTCGTGGCTCAGCTGATGTGCTCATGACGCCTCCCGGCGGCCGGTCTGCCTCTGGGACACATTGTTCTCCGAGGTGGACGCGGTGACGAGTGGTGGGACGCGCGAACTGCCCGCAGGCGCGTCAGGCGCGGTGCAGGGCGTCCGAGAGACGGACGAAGCGGTGGCCGCCGGCCAGCAGGTGCGGGACGGCGCCTGCGATGCCCCGGGCGGTGCCGCCTTCGGGGTGGTTCATGTGACACAGGACGATGGAACCGGCCCGCGCGGAGGCCACGGTGGTGTGGACCTGCTCGGCGGTGAAGGTGGCGCCGCCGTCGCCGTTGACGGAGAAGCTGACGAAGCGTTCTCCGAGGTCGGTGACGATCCGCGCCGCGACGTCGTCGCAGTAGGCGGTACCGGAGCGGAAGAAGCGGGGCGGGGCGCCCAGCAGGCGGGTCAGCTTGGCCTGGTTGCCGGCGATCTCGTCGTACACCTCGCCGGCGCCACGGGTGCCGGGAATGCCGTACGCGGAACGACCCGTGACCGACAGCGGGCGGTGCCGGGTGCCGTGGTTGGCGATCTCGAAGAGCGGATCGGCGGCCAGTCGGTGGAACTCCGCCGGGTTGGCGTCGATCCAGCGGGAGTTGATGAACAGGGTCGCCGGAACGTGCCGTGCGCGGAGGAACTCGATGAGCGCCCGGTCGTAGCCGCTGCCGCCCGGGCCGCCGCACGCGTCGAAGGTCAGCGCGATGTCGCGCGTCGTGCGCGGCAGGGAGTGCACCACGCCGGGGGCGTCGAAGCCCCACGTGTGCGGCATGCTGCGCCCGTAGCGGGCCACGATATCCGCGCGGGTGACGGGAGGGTGCGTGGCGGAGGGTGTGGCCGAGGGAACGGAGCCGGGAGTCGGTGGGGCCGCTGTCCCCGCGCCCGTCCCCGGCGCGGCGGAGGAGGCGGGGGCGCCGCTGCCGTTCTTCGGGCCCGCGCAACCGGCGAGCAGTCCTCCCGCCAGGGCAGCCAGCACCGCACGGCGACCAGCCGTCATCCGCTCCCCCACACCTGATCAGAGGCCGCCACGGCCGACGACCAGCTACGACGGCAACCGTACGCACCGGACCACCGGCGGCCGTGAAGACACCGGTAAGAGATCATCCAGAATCGGGCGCGAGTCGACGACGGTAGCGGTCGTGCCGTCCTTGCCCCTTGGCCATCCCCCGGCCCGGAGCCGCCGGCTAGCCCTCGGCCCGGAGCCGCCGGGTGTACGACCAGGTCACCGCCGTCAGCAGAACCGGCACCGCGAGGAGCGGGGCGTAGGCGAGGGCCCATACGATGCGCGGTGTGCCGCCCGCCAGGTACGTCCGGTTGTCCACGGTGAAGGCAGCCACCACCTGCCACAGTGCCACCAGGATCGTCACGGCCGATGCCGTCCAGGCCAGCCGTGCCAGCGCGCGGGGGTGTCGCGGTCGCCGGTCGCGGACGAGCAGCAGGGGGAACAGCGCGGCCAGCTCGGTCAGGAGCGACAGGCCGACGACGTACGCAACTCCCCACCCCGGTATGGCGTAGACGTCGCGCAGCACCTTGTCGCTGTAGCCCACGTAGATGCCGGACGCCATGGCAAGGCGCCACAGGCCCGAGGGCGCCGCGCACCAGGCGATGGCGTGGGCGGCGCGGCGCACCCGGACGGAGACGTGGGACGGAGGAGTCGTCGTAGTTCTGGCCATGGCGAACATGCTGGTCCGGGGAGGCGTGCCGGCGCCTCGTCCGCCCGGTCCGACCGTCTCCGCCGCGGGGCGGAGACGGTCGGACCCGAGGGGGGACTTGAGGCGGGCCGAGCTGCCGGATCAGGAGTAGGAACCGCGTCCGTATTCCTCCGGGTCGACCAGGAAGTCGTCCGGGCGGGTCGGCTGTCACACGTCCCGTTTCCTGACGACCAGCACTGCCACGGTGACGGCGATCAGGGGCCAGAGCCCGTATGCGATCCAGGAGCCGGAGACCGTGGCCGTGAACATGCGGGAGCCGGGATCCGGTTGCCAGTTCTGGACCAGGCGTTGCCAGGCGCTGAAGAGCATGGCGTGGCGGATGTCGGCGGACCACCGTTTGCCCTGCGAGAAGACCGTGGGCAGCATCAGCAGGGTGAAGGCGCAGGTGGCCATGGTCGCGGCGCTGTGCCGGATCAGGGTGCCGAGGCCGAGCCCGGTCAGTGCGCAGACCGGGGCCAGCAGTGCGGATGCCACGAGCGCCCTGGGCACATCCGGGTGCGTGATCGAGACTCCCGCGTGCTGTCCGTTCAGGATGGCCTGGGAGACGAGGAAGGAACCGGTGGAGACGGCCGTGCCGACGGCGGTCCACAGCGCGGCGGTGACGGTCGCCTTGGCCAGTACCACCGAGCCGCGGGCGGGGACCGCCACGGTGGTGGTGCGGATCAGGCCGCTGCTGTACTCGCTCACGATCGTGATGGCCCCGACACTGCCGGCGACGAGCATCAGCGTCATGTAACCGGCCGGCGGACAGGCGTCGAAGGGCCGGAAGTCGGCGGGCCGGTGCCCGGTCGTGGCTGCGGCAGCGAGAAGGCGGGAGTCCGCCAGTGCCGCAACGGCGGCGGAACCGATGACGAACAGGCTGGTGAGTGCGATCGTCCACCAAGTGGAGCGCAGGGACCGTGTTTTGATCCACTCGGAGGCGATCAGATCGCCGAAGCGGGCGGGCGAGGGGGCGGTGAGTGTGGTCATCGGGGCTGTCCTGCCAGGTATTCGACGCTGTCGGCGGTGAGTTCCATGAACGCCTCCTCCAGTGAGGCCGTTCTCGTGGTCAGTTCGTCGAGCGGGATCCGGTGTTCCAGGGCGAGTGCTCCGATCCGGTCCGCGGGCAGCCCGGTCACGGTGAGTTTCCCGGCGCCGGACAGTTCCATCGGCTCGACCGACGCGCCGGCGGTGGACAGGACCGCCGCCAGCTCCGCGGCCCGCGGGCTGCCCACCAGGACGCTGCCACGCGTGCTGCGGGCCGCGAAGTCCGCGAGCGACTCGGCGGCGATCAGCCGGCCCCGGCCGATGACGACGAGTTGGTCGGCGGTGCTCTCCATCTCCGACATCAGGTGGCTGGAGAGGAAGACCGTGCGTCCCTCGGCGGCCAGGCGGCGGAAGAGGCGCCGTACCCAGAGCACACCTTCCGGGTCCATGCCGTTGATCGGCTCGTCGAACATCAGCACGGGGGGATCGCCGAGCAAGGCGGCGGCGATGCCGAGCCGTTGCTTCATGCCGAGCGAGAAACCGCCGATGCGCCGCCGCGCGACCTCGGCCAGCCCGACCTCCTCCAGCACCTCCTCGACCCGGCGCGCCGGGATGCCGTTGCTGCGGGCCAGGGCGGACAGATGGGTCGCCGCGCTGCGTCCGCCGTGGACCCGGGTGGCGTCCAGGAGCGCGCCGACGTGCCGTAGACCACGCGGATGGCCACGGAAGTCGGCCTTCCCGACCGTGGCGGTGCCGCCGGTGGGCCGGTCCAGGCCGAGGATCATCCTCAAGGTGGTGGTCTTGCCCGCCCCGTTGGGGCCGAGGAAGCCGGTGACCCGGCCCGGCCGGACGGTGAAGGTCAGTTCCTCGACGGCCGTCTTGTCGCCGTAGCGCTTGGTGAGTTCGTTGACTTCGATCACGGCGACCACGGTGGCGGAGCATGCCCCGTGCGGGCATGGGGCCGTGGGCGGCAATGTGTCCGGCGCATTGGCCCACGGGTGTACGTCCCCGGGCCGATGCCGTGCGCCCGGGCGCCTGGTTAGTCTCGCGGCATGACCACGACACCGATCACCCGGCTGCCCGCACGTCCGGCGCGGCGCGACGTCCGCGCCGGAAAAGGCGTACCGGCGGTGACGCGAGCGACGGTCACGGCCTGGGCGGGGGCTCTGCTGTATGTCTTCCTGCTGCTGGTGCTGGTGACGAACGCGCCCCGGAACACAGGTTCCTTGCTCGCCGTCGGATCGCTGCCGGCGGTGAGCCTGCTCGTCGGGGTGCTGCGACGGAGGCCGCTGACGGCTCTGGTCCTGGCGCTTCTCGGTGCCACCGCCGTGGTGGTCGTCCCCGCTGACACCACCCCTGCGAGCCTGACCCTGTCCCATCAGGGCCGGTTCCTGTCGTACCTGGCAGCGGACCTCGTGCTGGGGTACATCGTCGCCACCTGCGGGCGCCGGGTCTCGGTCGTCGCCGTGTCCCTCGCCTTCATCGTGCAGTCGGTGACGATCGGCCTCTTCGCACACGGCCCGGACTTCCTGGTCGTCGACGGTGTGATCGGCCTCCTGACGATGGCGGCGTCCTGCATGTCCGGGCTGCTGGGCCGCGAGCGGCGCGAGCACGCGGTGGCACTACGCGCGCAGGAGGTGGCCGAGGCCGTCACCGCCGAACGGCTGCGGATCGCACGGGAGTTGCACGACGTCATCGCGCACAGTGTCGGCATCATCGCCATCCAGGCCGGGGTCGGCAGCCGGGTCATCCACACCCAGCCCGACGCGGCCCGCGAAGCCCTGCACGCCATCGAGACCACCAGCAGGCAGACCCTGTCCGGCCTGCGCCGCACCCTGGTGGCACTCCGTCGGGCCGAGCCGGACCCGGCGACGGGCGAACAGGCGCCGCCCGCGCCCGCGCCGGGTCTCGCGGACATCGAACGGCTGGCCGCGGCAACGGCGGACGCCGGGGTACGGGTCGAGGTGCGCATCAGCGGGGAGCGGCGGCCCCTGCCGGCCGACGTCGATCTGTCGGCCTACCGTATCGTTCAGGAGGCACTGACCAACGTGGTCCGCCATGCGGGCACCGGGCGCTGCACGGTGGGCCTCGACTATGGGAACGAGGAGCTGTCGGTGGAGGTCGTCGACGACGGGCGCGGCGTCGCCGGGGACGGCCCGGCCCACGGCTTCGGCCTCATCGGCATGCGGGAACGGGCGGCCCTGCTGCACGGCCGGTTCAGCGCCGGACCACGTCCCGAGGGCGGCTTCCGGGTGGCGGCCCGACTCCCACTGCCCGAGCCCGTCGGCAGCGGGCCGGTGACCCGATGAGGGTCCGGGTCGTCCTCGCCGACGACCAGCCGCTGGTACGGTCCGGTCTGCGGGTCCTCATGGCCGATCACCCCGACCTGGAGGTCGTCGGCGAGGCCGCCACCGGCGTGGAGGCCATCCGGCTGGCCCGGGAGAGCAGCCCCGACGTCGTGGTCATGGACATCAGGATGCCCGGCATGGACGGCATCGAGGCCACGCGCCGCATCACGGCGGCCTCCCTGCCGACCCGCGTGCTCATCCTCACCACCTTCGACGAGGACGACCACGTCTACGGCGCGCTCCGGGCCGGCGCCAGCGGCTTCGCCGTCAAGGACATGGCGCTGGACGACATCCTCACCGCGATCCGGGTGGTCGCCGCCGGCGACGCACTGATCGCGCCGAGTGTGACACGCCGTCTGATCGCGGACTTCGTCGAGCGCCGCCCGGCCGCTCCGGAGCGCTCCGCCCGCCGGGTCGAGGGCATCACCGAGCGGGAACGGGAAGTGCTGACCCTGATCGGGCGCGGGCGGTCCAACACCGAGATCGCGCAGGACCTGTGCATCACGGTGGCCACGGCCAAGTCCCACGTCTCCCGGCTGCTCACCAAGCTCGACGCCCGGGACCGGGTGCAGCTGGTGATCACCGCGTATGAGACGGGGCTGGTCACGCCGTCGGGCTGAGCAGCGTACGACGACGTCCGGTGGGCTCGGCGTCTCGGCGTTCATACTGATCCCGGTCGCGCCGCGTTGCGCCGGTCCTGCCGTAACCGCCACGCACAGGAAGCAGGAGAGATGACCGAACTTCCCCAGGAGTCCGGCACGGCCCCGCTGCCGGGGCTGTTCGAGGCGGAGCGCTCCGCGGAGATCGTCGCCGCGAGTTTCGCCGGCGCGAGCGACGAGCGGCTGAAGGAGATCCTCACCTCCCTGGTGCGGCACACCCACGCCTTCGTCAAGGACGTCGGACTCACCGCCGAGGAATGGGCGGCGGGCATCCGCTTTCTCACCGGGACCGGCCAGAAGTGCGACGACACCCGGCAGGAGTTCATCCTGCTGTCCGATGTGCTGGGTGTGTCGATGCTGGTCGAGACGCTGAACCAGCCGGCCGACGGGCAGTTCACCGAGTCGACCGTGGAGGGCCCCTTCCACCTGGTCGACTCGCCGCCGCGCGCCCTCGGCGACAGCATCGACGAGGCCGGGCAGGGCGGCGAGCCGTGCCTGGTCACCGGACGGGTCACGCACGGCGACGGCCGTCCTGTCGCGGGCGCGCGCGTCGACGTGTGGCAGGCCGACGCGGACGGCTTCTACGACGTCCAGCGGCCCGGCGAGGTCCCGGAACGGAATCTGCGCGGCCTGTTCGCCGCGGACCAGGACGGCAGGTTCTGGTTCCGTACCATCGTGCCGCGCTACTACCCCATCCCCTCCGACGGGCCGGTCGGCCGCCTGCTGAAGGCCGGCGGACGCCATCCGAACCGCGCCGCGCACATCCACGTCGAGGTCTCCGCGCCCGGCATCCGCACCCTGACCACGCACCTCTTCGTCGACGGCTCGCCGTACCTGGACTCCGACGCCGTCTTCGGCGTCAAAGAAAGCCTGGTCCGGGACTTCGCCCTGGTCGACGACCCCGCCCGGGCCGCCGCGCACGGGCTGCCCAACCCCTTCCGTCACGTCGACTTCCCCGTCACCGTCCGGCGAGGCGCACAGCCGTGACCCTTCCCCACGACGCCGGCACCGGACATGTGACCGTCCACGAGACACTGCCCTCCCGGATCCTCGTGGGCGCCGGTGCCCGTCATGCCGTCCCCGAGGAGACCGAGCGGCTCGGCTCCGGCCGGGTGCTGCTCGTCGCCACGGGTTCGGCCCGGGCGGCCGCCGGCGAACTGGCCCGGGCCCTCGGCCCCCGTCTGGCGGCGCGTTTCGACCGGCCCGTCGTGCACACCCCGGTCGCGGTCACCGAAGAGGCGCTGGAACTGCTGCGGAAGGCGGACGCCGACAGCGTGGTGGCCCTCGGGGGCGGTTCGGCCGTCGGCCTGGCCAAGGCGCTGTCGGTGCGCACCGGGCTGCCCCAGGTGGCCGTGCCCACGACCTACGCGGGCTCCGAGGTGACGCCCGTGCTGGGCGAGACGAAGGACGGCGTGAAGACGACCCGCCGCGATCCGGCCATCGCACCGGGCACCGTCGTCTACGACCCCGAGCTGACCCTCGGCATGCCGCCCGGTCTCACCCTGACCAGCGCCCTGAACGCCCTCGCCCATGCGGTGGAGGCGCTGTGGGCGCCCGACGCGAGCGCCGCGAGCGACGCCCTGGCGACCGAGGCCGCCGACGGCATCCTCACCGTGCTCCCCGAGGTGCTCACCGACCCTGCGGGCCTTGCGGGCCGCGCACGCCTCCAGCAGTCCGCCTGGCTGGCCGGTCTCTGCCTGGCCCGGACCCGCATGGGCCTGCACCACCAGCTCGCCCACGCCCTCGGCGGCACCTTCGACCTCCCGCACGCCGAGCTGCACGCGCTGCTGCTCCCGCACGTCCTCGCCTTCAACCTGCCGGCCGCGCCGAAGGCCGCCGCCCGGCTGGAGCGGATCACTGGCGGCGATCCGGTGGGGGTCGTCGGCGGCCTGGCCCACGGCCACACCGGTCCGACCACACTGCGCGCCCTCGGGGTGCCGCGCGAGGGGCTGCGGGCCGTCGCCGAGCGGGTCGCGGCCCGGCCGTACCCCAACCCTCGTACGCCGGAGGTGGCGGCGGTGACACGGCTGTTGGAGGGCGCCTGGTGACCGGGTGTCCGTCTCCACGGGATGAACGGGCTTGCGGTCAGCCGACGTTGCGTTGGCCCGTGGTGAAGCGCGACGGGGGCATGCCGAAGGCGCGGGTGAAGGCGGCGGTCAGTGCGGCGGGTGAGGCATAGCCGAGACGGCCGGAGACCTCGGTGACGGACGCCGTACGCAGCAGCGGAAGGGCGGCGAGCAGACGCGCACGGGTGCGCCAGACAGCCGGGCTCTCCCCGGTCTCGGCCCGGAAACGCCGGGTGAAGGCCCGTTCGCTCAGGGCCGTCCGCGCGGCCCATGCCGTGTTGGTGACGCCGGCGTCCGGGGCGGCGAGGTACTCACGGCAGATCGCCGCCAGGTCGGGGGCGGCGGGGATCGCGACATGGAACGGGAGCGGGGTGAGTGCGGCGATCTCGTGCAGGAGAAGCGCCACGACGCAGCCCTCCCGCCCGGAGAGGCTGTAGTCGGCCTCGAACTCGACGGCGGCCAGCAGCAGTTCGCGCAGCAGTGCCGGTACGTCCACGACCGTGCAGGTGGCAGGCCACCACGGTACGGCGTCCGGTTCGATGTACAGGCTCCGGGTGCTGACCTCCAGCATGCGGACCCGGTGCCGGGTGGTGGCCGGTATCAGCACGGCTCGCTCCGGCGGGACGGTCCAGGTGCCCTCGGGGGTGTCGACGACCATGACGCCGGTGGCGCCGTAGAGGAACTGCGCGCGCCGGTGCCGGTGCCAGTCGAGCACATGGCCGGGCGGGTAGTCGGTGCCGATGGGCAGGACGGCCCGGTCGACGTGGTCGAGGCCGTCCAGGGAGACGTTCTTCACGCGGCCACTGTAGGGGCCGAGTCTCGAAGGAATGGTGCCGGGCATCGCATGCGGGAAGATCGCCGGAGCTGGTGAGGTTGCGGTGTGGATCTCTTGGCACTGCTCGGCATCGGACTCCTCACCGGGGTGACGACCGTCCTGTTCGGGTTCGGCGGCGGGTTCGTCGCGGTCCCGGTCGTGGTGTGGGCGAACGCGGCCCTCGGCGCGGACGCGATGCGGGTGGCGACGGCCACCTCGGCCCTGGTCATGCTCGTGAGCGCGGCGTTCGCCACGGCGGTCACACCCCGGCGTGTCCTCGCCGCCCTGCGGGGCGGCGGCGCGCTGCTGCTCCTGCTGGCGGCCGGCGCCGCGGCCGGTGCGCTCGCCGCCCGGCACGCCCCGGCCGGTCAGGCCCACTGGGGCTTCGTCGTCTACGTCGCTGTCACCATCGTCGATCTGCTGCTGCGCCCCGGCTTCCTCCGGCCACACGGACAGGTCGGAGAGAACCGCGGCGGACGGGTCGGAGGGAACCGCGAGCGAGCGGTCGAGGAGACCCGCAAGGCGGAGGCGGCCCGGCCGCTGCCCGCCGTCCTCGGCGCACCGATCGGCGCGGTGGCCGCCTTCCTCGGCGTGGGAGGCAGTGTGATGACCGTTCCCGCGCTACGACGCGCCGGACACCCGATGCGTCTGGCGACCGCACTGGCCAATCCCCTCACTCTCGCCATCGCCCTTCCCGCCACCGCGCTGTCCCTGAGCGGCACGGACGCTGTCGCCGCGCACGCACACCTGCACCTGGTCGGCCTGGTCGACCTCCGCGCGGCCGGGGCACTGCTCGCCGGTGCCCTGCCCGTCATCGCGGTGCTGCGGCGACGCCCGCCCCGGATCCCGGACCGCACCTACGCCTGGGCGTACCTCGCGCTGCTCGGTGTGGTGGAGGCCGCGATGCTGCTCGCGGGCTGAGTGAGACGGGCCCTCATGGCCGGGCGGCCCTGCGCTGCCGCCTGATCGGTTCTCCCACCCGGTGCATGTGGGTGAGGGCCTCGCGGTAGGACTGGATCAGGCCGGTCTCGTGGTACGGGACGCCGATCTCCGCGCAGTACTCGCGCACGATGACCTGGGCCCGCCGCAGATGAGGTGTGGGCATACTCGGGAAGAGGTGGTGCTCGATCTGGTAGTTGAGCCCTCCGAGCATGACATCCGTGAGCGGGCCACCGCGTACGTTGCGGGAGGTGAGGACCTGGCGGCGCAGGAAGTCGGGTCGTTCGTCCCCGGTGAGCGTGGGCATTCCCTTGTGGTTCGGTGCGAAGGTGCAGCCGAGGTAGACGCCGAACAGGCACTGGTGCACGGCGAGGAACGCGACCGCCTTGCCGGGCGTGAGCACCAGGAACAGTGCCGACACATAGGCCGCGAGGTGCAGGAACAGCAGGCCGCCTTCCAGCGTCCGGTGCTTCATGGACGGCGAGCGCAGCGCCCGCACGCTCGCGACGTGCAGGTTGAAGCCCTCCAGGGTCAGCAGCGGGAAGAACAGCCACGCCTGGTGGCCACCGATGAGACGGGCCAGGCCACGGCTGTCGCGGGCCTGGGCCTTGGACCACACGAGGATGTCCGGGGCGACGTCCGGGTCCAGTTCCTCGTGGTTGGGGTTGGCGTGGTGGCGGGTGTGCTTGTTCATCCACCAGCCGTAGCTCATGCCGATCCCGAGGTTGCCGAAGAGCCGACCCCAGGTCTCGCTCGGCCGGCCGCGCCGGAAGACCTGACGGTGCGCCAAGTCGTGGGCGACCAGGGCGACTTGACCGAAGACCAACGCCAGGAAGGCGGCCACGGCCAGCTGCCACCAGGTGTCTCCGAGGGTGAGGAAGGCCCCCCAGCCCGCCGCCAGCAGCGCGATGACCAGACCGAGCCGCATGGTGTAGTAGCCGGGGCGGCGCTTCAGCAGGCCCGCCTCGGCGATACGCCGGTTCAGCCGGGCGAAGTCGCTGCCGGCTCCGGAACCGGACCTGTGGGAACGGGCGTCCGGTGCTCCGGCCGCGACCGGGGCATGAGTGGAAATCGTCATGCCGTCGAGTCTCGGGATGCCCCTGCGGCCGGAACAGCCTGCCAGTCACCGGACCCGACGGGGGGCTTTCCCTACGGCACCCCAGGGTGCTGCCACCACTCCAAGCCGCTGACCTCGGTCTTCTCGGAATGCCACGCCCGCTCCCCGGCTCCGGTCAGCGCCCGGCGAGGAGTTCGAGGGTGTCGATCACGCGGTGGGAGAAGCCCCATTCGTTGTCGTACCAGGCGACCACCTTGATGTGACGGCCGTCGACGCGGGTGAGGGCCGAGTCGAAGATCGACGAGGCCGGGTTGCCGGTGATGTCGGACGACACGAGCGGGTCGTCCGAGTACTCGAGGATGCCGGCGAGCGGCCCCTGGGCGGCGGTGCGGTATGCCGCGAGCACGTCGTCGCGGGTCACGTCGCGTGCGACGGTCGTGTTGAGTTCGACGATCGAGCCCACCGGAACGGGCACGCGGATCGAGTCGCCCGACAGCTTGCCGTCGAGGTTGGGCAGCACGAGACCGATCGCCTTCGCCGCGCCCGTCGTGGTCGGCACGATGTTGACGGCGGCGGCGCGGGCACGGCGGGCGTCACGGTGCGGACCGTCCTGCAGGTTCTGCTCCTGGGTGTAGGCGTGCACCGTCGTCATGAAACCGTGCTCGATCCCGGCGAGTTCGTCCAGCACGGCGGCCAGCGGCGCGAGCGCATTGGTGGTGCAGGAGGCGTTCGAGACGATCGTGTGCAGGGCGGGGTCGTAGGCGTCGGTGTTGACCCCGTACGCCAGCGTGACGTCGGCGCCGTCGGACGGCGCGCTGACGAGCACCTTCCTCGCCCCGGCGGCGAGGTGTGCCCGTGCGGCCTTCGCCGACGTGAAGCGGCCGGTCGCCTCCAGGACGATGTCCACGTCGAGTGCGGCCCACGGCAGTTGGGCCGGTTCGCGCTCGGCGAGGACCTTGATGCGCCGGCCGTCGACGACGAGGGTGTCCCCGTCGACGGTCACGGGGCGGCCGAGCCGGCCTGCTGTGGTGTCGTAGGCGAGCAGCCGGGCGAGGGTGGCGGGCTCCGTGAGGTCGTTCACGGCGACGACCTCAAGGGCGCTGTCGCGTTCGAGGAGTGCGCGCAGCACATTGCGTCCGATGCGGCCAAACCCGTTGATGGCTATGCGAGTCATGCGTGGTGTCCCTTCGAGTCCCTCGGTTCCCCACCAGCGTCGCGTGCCGCGTCCGCTCATGGCCGTGTCGAGAGCGCCACGGTTCGCAAGGATCGCGCCAGCGGGCCGGCTACTCGCCCTGGGTGAAGGTGCGCCGGTATTCGCTCGGGGTGGTGCCGAGGATCCGCTGGAAGTGGGTGCGCAGGTTCGTGCCGGTGCCGAGACCGACGTCGGCGGCGATCTGCTCGATGCTGCGCTCCGAGCGTTCGAGCAGCTCCCTGGCCAGGTCGATGCGGGCGCGCATCACCCACTGCATGGGCGTGTACCCGGTGTCCTCGACGAAGCGCCGGGAGAGCGTGCGCGGCGAGACCGCGGCGTGCCGGGCGAGCACGGTGAGGGTGAGGGGCTCGCCGAGGCGGCGCAACGCCCACTCGCGGGTCGCGGCGAACCGCTCGCCGAGCGGCTCGGGCACGCTGCGCGGCACGTACTGGGCCTGGCCCCCGCTGCGGTAGGGGGCGGCCACCAGGCGCCGCGCCGCGTGGTTCGACACGGCCACCCCGAGGTCCTTGCGCAGGATGTGCAGGCACAGATCGATGCCGGAGGCGGCGCCGGCCGATGTCAGTACGCTGCCCTCGTCGACGAAGAGCACGTTCTCGTCGACCCGGACGAGCGGGTGCTTCTCCGCGAGGGCCCGCGCGTAGTGCCAGTGCGTCGTCGCGCGCTTGCCGTCGAGCAGGCCCGTGGCCGCGAGCGCGAAGGCTCCCGTCGAGATGGCGGCGAGCCGTGTGCCCCGGGCGTGGGCGGCGAGCAGCGCGTCGACGACGGCTCGCGGCGGGTCCTCGCGGTCGGGGAACCGGTATCCGGGGATGAAGACGATGTCGGCCCACGCGAGCGCGTCGAGGCCGTGGGCGACGTGGTACGACAGCCCGTCCCCGCCCGTGACGAGCCCGGGCGCCGCCCCGCAGACCCGCACCTCGTACGGCATGCTCGCCCGCGTGGTGAACACCTGCGCGGGAATCCCGACGTCCAGCGGCTTCGCACCTTCGAGCACGAGGACGGCGACGTGTTGCGGGCGGGGGGACGGCACGGGACTCAGGGTACGAGCCGGCCCGGGCACCGTACGACGACGGGCCCCGCCGGTGGGAACCGACGGGGCCCGCTGCCCAAGGGGGTACGGCCGGTGACCGGGGTCAGTCCGTGCCGGACTCCATCGCGGCGCGGTCCAGCAGCTCGTCCTCCTCCGAGACCTCGCCGCGGGAGGCGATCGCCTCGGCGCCGCCGGAGGGCATGGCGCCGATCAGACCGGTGGAGGCGGCCTGGGCGGCGCCGATCAGGGCCGGGTGCTCGGTGCCGACCATGCCGAGGCCCGCGTACTGCTCGAGGCGCGCACGGGAGTCGGCGATGTCGAGGTTGCGCATGGTGAGCTGGCCGATGCGGTCCGACGGGCCGAAGGCGGAGTCCTCGGTCCGCTCCATGGACAGCTTGTCCGGGTGGTAGCTGAACGCCGGGCCCGTGGTGTCGAGGATCGAGTAGTCCTCACCGCGCCGCAGCCGCAGCGTCACCTCGCCGGTGACCGCCGCGCCGACCCAGCGCTGCAGCGACTCGCGGATCATCAGCGCCTGCGGGTCCAGCCAGCGGCCCTCGTACATGAGCCGGCCGAGCTTGCGGCCCTCGTTGTGGTACTGGGCGAGGGTGTCCTCGTTGTGGATCGCGTTGACCAGGCGCTCGTACGCGGCGTGCAGCAGCGCCATGCCGGGCGCCTCGTAGATGCCGCGGCTCTTGGCCTCGATGATCCGGTTCTCGATCTGGTCGGACATGCCGAGGCCGTGCCGGCCTCCGATGGCGTTCGCCTCCATGACCAGCTCGACCGGCGAGGCGAACTCCTTGCCGTTGATCGTCACCGGGCGGCCCTGGTCGAAGCCGACCGTCACGTCCTCGGCGGGGATCTCGACCGTGGGGTCCCAGAACCGCACGCCCATGATCGGCTCGACGGTCTCCACGCCGGTGTCCAGGTGCTCCAGGGTCTTGGCCTCGTGGGTGGCGCCCCAGATGTTGGCGTCGGTCGAGTACGCCTTCTCGGTGCTGTCGCGGTACGGCAGCCCGTGCACGAGCAGCCACTCGGACATCTCCTTGCGGCCGCCCAGCTCGGTCACGAAGTCGGAGTCCAGCCAGGGCTTGTAGATCCGCAGGTGCGGGTTGGCGAGCAGGCCGTAGCGGTAGAACCGCTCGATGTCGTTGCCCTTGAAGGTGGAGCCGTCGCCCCAGATCTGCACGTCGTCCTCGAGCATCGCTCGGACCAGGAGGGTGCCGGTGACGGCGCGGCCGATGGGCGTGGTGTTGAAGTAGGCACGCCCGCCCGAACGGATGTGGAACGCACCGCAGGCGAGCGCGGCAAGACCCTCCTCGACCAGGGCCGCGCGGCAGTCGACCAGGCGCGAGATCTCGGCACCGTAGGTCGCCGCACGGCCCGGCACCGAGGCGATGTCGGGTTCGTCGTACTGGCCGATGTCGGCGGTGTAGGTACACGGGACGGCGCCCTTGTCGCGCATCCACGCGACGGCGACCGACGTGTCGAGGCCGCCGGAGAAGGCGATGCCGACGCGCTCGCCGACCGGAAGGGAAGTGAGGACCTTGGACATAGGAAGAGTATGCATCATTCTGTATGGCCATGCATAGCCTGAGTCCATAGCCGCCCCACATCTGTCTGTGCAGCTAGCCTTACCGACGGCCGCCGAACGTCCAGGCGTGGACCTCGATGTCCGCGTAACGCCCCGGAGCCAGGACGGCTCGCGCCGTGTCCGGGTCCGGCGCCCGGAGCAGTGCGGCCGTGCCGAGCCAGGTGGTGCCGTCGTCGGACAGCAGCGGTCCGTACGCGATCAGCTCGTCCCGGTCCGGCGGCGGTATGTCGAGGCCGGCCTCGGCCCGCCGCGCGGTGCCGAGGCCGAGCACCAGGTACCGGTTGCCACCGGCCCGGCCACCGGGGAAGTCCCACATGGTCCGTCCCAGCACGTTGCGCCACCGGCGCAGCAGCACATCCCGGTACACGCCGGCCTGGTAGTTGGGTTCGTCGAAGGCGAAGGCCCTCGCGGCCGCGGAGTCCGGCAGGTCGAGGATGTGCACACTGCCGGTGGGCGTCTCCTCGTCGGCGGTCAGGGTCGGGCCGCGGGCGATCATCTCCTTGGCGTACTGGTCCATGTAGGACCAGTGCCGTTCCAGCAGCTCGTCACGGAGGGGCAGGGAGCCGGGCCGGTCGCGGTGGTAGCAGAAGAACTCCATGGCCCCAGACCCTCCCCAACCGCAGGGCGGTGCTTCAACTGCTTTTGCCGACCGGTGGCCCGCCCCCAAGTGCCGGGCGGGCCAGGACCGTTGGGGATCAGCTGCCGGTCAGCAGCTGTCGTACGACATAGCCCGCGGAGTCCACGCCCGAGCTGCCGCCCTCGACGAGCGCAGCGACGGAGATACGGGAGTCGTAGGCGGTCAGCCAGCCGTTGGTGTGGTCCCCCTCCTCCGCGGTGCCGGTCTTGGCGCCGACGCCCGCCAGTCCGCCCAGTCGCGGAGCCGCCGTGCCGCTGGTGGCGACGTTGCGCATCATCGACTGCAGATAGCCGGCCGTACGGGCGGAGATGGGCCGGGCCGCGGTCTGCTGGTGCTGTTCCGCCAGGATGACCGGCTGCTTGAAACCGGCGTTGCGGACGGTGGCCGCCACGGACGCCATGAACAGCGGCGTGGCGGTGACCTTGCCCTGTCCGATGAACTGGGCCGCTTGGTCGCCGCCCTGGACGTCCGGCGGGATGCTGGGGTCGGTGGTGGCGACCCCGCCGCCGATGGACCAGCTGCCCATGCCGAAGACGTTCACCGCCTCGTCGTTCAGGGCGGAGGCGTCGCCGTCGTGCACCAGGTTGTGGAAACCGTCCTTGATGAAGGAGGTGTTGCACGAGACGGTGAACGCCTGGGCGAGGGAGGAGCCGGGGTTGGCCCGTACGCCGGAGTCGTTGTGGAACAGCTGGCTGTTGGCCGTCAGCGAGTCCGTGCACGGCGCCGGACTGTTCGGGGTGAGGCCCGCCTTGTCGAAGAGGGCCGCCGAAGTGATGATCTTCATCGTGGAGCCGGGCGACTTGATGCCGTTGATGGCGATGTCGCCGTCGTCGCCCGTGTGGGCGATCGCGAGGATGTGCCCGCTGCGCCAGTCGAGCGCCACGGTCCCGGCGGGCTTCTGCTGGAGATGGGCGTTCTTCACCGCGCGCTCGGCCACCGCCTGGAGACCGGCGTCGATGGTGGTCCTGACGACCGCGGGGCGCCCCTTCACGAAGGTTTTCAGCGTCTTCACGCCCGCTCCCCCGTCGTCGACCACGGCCACGCCCGTTCCGGGGCTCCCGCCGGTGGCCTTCGCGTTCTTGCCGATCGTCGTCGCGATGTCCCGCAGCGACGCGAAGCGGGAGAGGTCGGTCTTGCCGTCGCTCGCGACGACCTTGGCACCGCCGGACCCGGCCGGCAGCTTGCCCGCGGTCAGCGACTGGCCTTCACCGAGGCCCGGATACAGCACCGAGTTGTTCCAGTGGACCGCGAGCCCACCGTTGGTGCTCTTCCGCACCGCGACCGCACCCGGGTAGCTCCAGGTGCCGCCCGCGACCTGTGCGGTGACGTCGAAGGTGATCTTCGTGGCTCCCGCCGTCACCGACGAGGGCCCTGCGGACAGGACGTGATCGAACGACAGCTTCTTCAGGTGCAGTCCGTCGGCGTAGCCCCGCAGCGCCTGCGCGGCGGTGTCCGGTACGTCGGTATAGCCGGCCGCGCCGTCCAGGTGCCGCTGGGACCAGTCGTCCAGGAACGCGCGGGTCAGCTTCAGCGCCTCGGCGTCCGACGGGGGCGTGCTCGCCACCGCCGAGGGGTCGAAACCGCGCCCGTCCTGGGAATTGCCGTCACCCGCGGACCCGGAGGCCAGACTGTGCAGGATGTTGTAGGTACCGATTCCCCCAAGAGCGAGCAGCGCGGTGCAGGTACCGGCGAGGCCGATCTTCACAGCTCTGTTCATACGCGGGATCGTATGTACGTTCCATGGATATACGTGCAGGTCTTCGGTAGATCGTTATCGGAACGTCAAGCAGAGGCAAGGGGCGGGCGGGCGAGCCGCTCAGGGGCCGGAGGTTCTCGTCCGCTCCGGCTCCCGGCCCGGCCTCGTCATCGCCCCGGTCGGCATCCCCGATGCCCGGCCCGGCATGGGGCCTGCCGTAAGCGCCCGCGGGTGAGGCTAGGCGCCCGAGGTCATCGCCTTGAGTTCGGTCAGCGACTCCCGGGTCAGCTGCCGCAGCGTGCGGTCCTCGTCCGGTGCGATCCAGCGCTCGAAGGCGATCTTGAAGACGGCGACCGCCGCCTCGGCGGCCAGGCTCGCCGCCGGCTCCGCGACGCCGCGGCCGCGCAGGGTCTCGGCGAGCGCGGACGCCATCGAGGCGAGCTTGATCAGTTCGCGCTCCTGGAGTTCCGCGTTCGCCGTGATCACGGCATGCCGCCGGCGCGCGTGTTCACGCCGGTCGGCGAACTCCTCGGCGACGACGTCGAGTCCGGCCGACAGCGCGTCGAGCGGTGCCGCGGACTGCGGAGCCGCGGCGACCGTCCGCACGATCAGCTCCTGCAAGTCGCCGGCGCCGGCGAAGAGCACCTCGCGCTTGTCGGCGTAGTGCCGGAAGAAGGTCCGCTCCGTGAGCCCGGCGCTCTTCGCGATCTCCGCCACGGTGGTCTGCTCGTACCCGCGCTCGGCGTAGAGGTCCAGTGCGGCTTGCGCCAGGCGTCCGCGCGCGTCCGGCTCCCATCTTCCCATGCCGAGATCTTACGTGATGACAGGGACTGACATCAGGTGTAGCGTCTATGACAGTCACTGACATCGAATGTCTGGGGTCTCCCATGCGCATCTTCGTCACCGGCGCCTCCGGCTGGATCGGATCCGCCGTCGTACCCGAGCTCATCGAGGCGGGACACCAGGTCGTCGGGCTCGCCCGCTCCGATGCCTCCGCCGCCGCGCTCACCGAGGCGGGCGCCGAGGTCGTCCGCGGCACCGTCGACGACCTCGACGTCCTGCGGGACGCGGCCGCCGCGTCGGACGGGGTGATCCACCTCGCCTTCAAGCACGACATCGCCTTCAGCGGTGATTTCAAGGGCGCGGCAGAGGCCGACCGCCGAGCCGTCGACGTCATCGGCGAGGCGCTCGCCGGCAGCGACCGGCCCTTCGTCCTCGCCTCCGGCCTGGCGGGCCTCACGCCCGGCCGGGCGGCGACCGAGCGGGACATGCCGACGCCCGACGACTCGCCGGTCTCGATCCGCGCGACCACCGCACAGGAGGTGCTCGCATTCGCGTCGCGCGGCATCCGCTCCTCGGTGGTGCGGCTCTCGCCGACCTGCCATGGCGACGGAGACAGCGGGTTCATGGCGATGCTGGTCGCCACCGCCCGCGACAAGGGGGTCTCCGGCTACATCGGCGACGGCGCCAACCGCTGGCCGGCCGTCCACCGCCTGGATGCCGCGCGCCTGTTCCGCCTGGCGGTCGAGCAGGCCCCGGCCGGATCGGTGCTGCACGGGATCGCGGAGGAGGGCATCGCGATCCGTGACGTCGCCGAGGTGATCGGCCGGCATCTCGACGTGCCGGTGGTCAGCGTGGCGCCCGAGGCCGCGGCCGGGCACTTCGGCTGGCTGGCCGGCTTCCTCGGCATGGACCTCCCGGCGTCGAGCACCCTGACCCGCGAACTGCTGGGCTGGCAGCCGGCCCACCCGGATCTCCTCGAAGACCTCGGCAAGGGGCACTACTTCACCACCCCTGCCGCCGGCGCCTGACGGGACGCCCGGCTGGAGGCCCGATGCGCACAGGCACCCTCCAGCCGGGTCCGTCCCCACCGGCAGGAGCCACGTCCCGCTACGGCAGGACGCGGATGACCGCCACGTCGCCGGGAGCGGCACCACAGCCGTAGACGCCGATCACCACGGGGCCGAGCCCCGCCACGGCAGCCCAGGCGTCGCCCACCGGCAGGAACTCGAACTCGGTCCTGCCCTCGCCCACCCCGATGCCGGTCCTCGTCGCCCATGCACGCCGGGCATCAAGCCGTCCGGCCTCGCGGAAGCCCTCCTCGGCTCGGTCCCCGTCGGAGTCCCGGGGGAACGCCAGGTGCAGGGCGCCCGCGAGGCTGTCGACGCGGGCATGGGTGAGAGCCTCCACAGGCCCGTGCTCGCCGTACCGGTCGGCGGCGACGGGCCGCCAGGTCGATACGACGACGGTGGCCCCCGCGTCCGTACGGTGCCCGTGGCTCACGAACCACAAGGGCCGGTCCGGTCTGCCCTCGACGGTGCCCCAGCCTTCGAGCCAGCGGGTTTCTGCCCCGCGCGCGAGGCCATGACCGGGGAAGTCCCGTCCCTCATCCGGAAGTTCGGGCATCAGGCCTGGGCCTCTCAACTCGGCCAGGCACGGAAGCGCGTAGGCCCGGTCCCAGTCGCCCAGGCGGCCGACATAGCCACCCAGCATGCGCCGCAACTCCCAGGCGCCCTCGGCCATGTATTCCGGAGCGAGCCGGGCCAGCGCGTAGGCGCCGTCGATGTTGTCCGACTCCTCGACATAGCCCCGGTACTCGTTGACGACGAGCCGCAGGGCACCCACGGCGCCCACCAGGTGGTCCCCGCCCAGGCCGGCGCGGATGCGGGCGGCTTCGATGCGACGGTCGGAGCCGAGATCGTGGTTGCTGGTGAAGACGAGCCCGAGGCGCCGGGCGGCCTCGTCGGTGTACTGCGGTCCCAGGGCGATCAGGCGCCGGGCGCCTTCGAGTATCGCGTCGGCGTCGACCCGCCACTCGGTGCCGAGCAGCCGCCGCGCCTCGCGGACCTCCTCGGCCTCGACCGGTTCCCCGTCCATCGTCCGTACTCCCTCCTGGCCGACCGCGCGGCCGGTGTCAGTGGTCCAGTGGCGGGAGGCCGGCCAGCCCCGTGTCGTGCATGATGTGGTCGACCGTCTCCGCCAGGGAGCTGCCGGCGCCGATGACGGTCTCCACTCCCCCGGGCAGCAGGTCCCGCCGCCTGTACCACTCCCGCAGGTCGGCCTCGCTCACATGGTCGGCGATCGGCTTCGTCGCGTGGCGGGCCAGGGTCTCGCCGAACGGCACGTCGAGGTAGTAGCCGTGGGTCGGACCCCGGTGGTCGGCGCGCAGCCGGGCGAGCATGTCGCCGTAGCGGTCGGCGTACAGGATGCCCTCCACGACCACGTGATAACCGGCGTCCAGGGCATAGCGGGCCACGGTGTCGATCAGGCCGATGTTCGCCGCCCCCGGCCGGTCCCGCTCGCGCAGCACGATCCGGCGGAGGTTGTCCTGTTCCACCAGGGCCAGCCCACGGCCGAACCGGTCACGGATCCCGGCCGCGACGGACGACTTGCCCGAGGCGCTGTTGCCCTGCAGCACCACCAGCCGGGTCTGCTCCGTACCGACTTCCATCTGCCGCACAGTACCGGTCCGCGGGACCGGTCAGGACAGCGTGGCCAACTCCTCGGCCGTGGGCTCCAGTGCGTGGGGTGAGTAGGGCAACGGGAGGTAGATGATGGCGAGTTCGGCGCCCTTGAAGGTGGTGGTCTGTTCCGGGCCGAGGAGGCCGGTGAGTACTTCGCAGGCGGGTGGCGGTAGTGGATGCCGGTGACCAGCGTGCCCAGGCGCAGTCGCCGGGTGGCCTGGGCGAGTGCCGCCAGGGTGATCCAGCCCTCCAGGCGAGGGGGGTGGGGCCGGCTCCGTGCGTGGCCTGGAAGTGGTCGGAGGTCCATCCCGACTCGAAGGTGTCGATCTGGTCGGCCGCCCGCCACACGTGGAGCATGGCTTCCCACGAGGTGCCCTGCGGCGGCGTCTTGAAGGCGAAGCGCATCGCGCCGACTCAGCTCAGCCGTAAGGCCGTTCACAGGTGTGCGGAAGCGGGCGATGCAGCACGCACCGTGTGTCCGACGCCCTCGCTTCGACTCAGGTAGGCGCTGAGGTGTGTGGCCGCGTGCAGCATGGCGAGGCCCTGTGCGGTGAGTTTTCGCTGCCAGGCGTCCAGGGAGGCGGCGAGTGCGTCCGTGCCGCCGGCGGTGCGGATCTGCTGGACCACGGTGGCGATGTGGTCCAGCAGATAGCCCCCGCGTCGCAGGAGGTGTGCGAGCTCGGCGTCGCGGATGTCGTCGGCGCGGTAGACGCGGTATCCCGTGGCCGGGTCCCGGGTGGGGGTGACGATGCCGGCGCTTTCCCAGTTGCGCAGGGTCGCCGGGGTGACGCCGAGTTGGTGCGCGAGTTCGCCGACCGTACGGGTCCCGAGCTCCGGTGCGGGATCCGGCGCGGCCCCGGACTCCGCCGTCAGGTGAGGTACCGCGGTGCGCACCGCTTCGAGGGTTTCCCGGTCGCGCAGCAGTTGGCTGTGGCCTCGGTCGACGATCGTCAGGGCCTCGTCGAGTTCGTCCCGGTGGAGGGCTTTCATGATCTGGCCGCCGGCCGCGTACCCGTACGCCGGGACCAGCGAGAGGTAGGCGCGGAGCGCTGCCGCGTGCACCTCGGTGTAGATCCGGTAGCCGCTCCGGGTGCGCTCGGCGGGCGGGATGAATCCGTGCCGCTCGTAGTTGCGCACCGCCTGGGTCGAGATGCCGTGCTCGCGCGCGAGGTCGGTTGGTCGCAAGGTCCTCACCGGTTGAGACTTTACCGCAGGCCCGCCCG
Source organism: Streptomyces sp. NPDC001709 (assembly GCF_053596375.1). NCBI lineage: Bacteria > Bacillati > Actinomycetota > Actinomycetes > Kitasatosporales > Streptomycetaceae > Streptomyces > Streptomyces sp. NPDC001709. The sequence continues at coordinate 230,025 of NZ_JBSFGB010000005.1, forward strand.
CTGAACACGGCCCATTTGCCCGCCGACGCCGCCCAAAGCCTCAAACGGTCTTTCAAAGATACGATTGAGGTCCATGAGTCAGGACATCCAAGACTTCGTCACCCCGTCATGCCACCTCTTGGCACTGGGTGAGCCGACACACCAGGAACCGGCCTTCGGGCGGGTCCGGAACGACCTGTTCGCCCAGCTGGCCGGCCGTGGCTTCCGGTCGATCGCGCTCGAGACCGATCGCGTGGCCGCGCTCGCCGTGAACGACTACGTCCAGGGGGGATCCGGAAGCATCGACGCGGTCATGCGCGAAGGCTTCTCCCACGACTTCGGAGACCAGGACGCCAACAGGCGGCTGGTCGGCTGGATGCGCGACCACAACCGGAACCGGCCGCCGGAGGAGCGCCTGGCCTTCCACGGCTTCGACGCGCCGATGGAGACCACCTGCGCCCCCAGCCCACGGACCTATCTGGAACACGCCCGCGACTACCTGCAACTGGACCTCGACATCGCGGGCCTCACCGGCGACGACACACGGTGGAGCCGGACGGAGGCAGTCCTGGACGCCGCCATGTCCCCCGGCGCCACGGCCGAGGCAGAGCGGCTGCGCGTGCTCGCGGACGACATGCTCACCGCGCTCTACGGGCGCGCCCCGGAACTGATCACGGCAACCTCCCGCGACGAGTGGTTCAGGGCCAGGACCCACCTCACCGCCGGCCTCGGTCTGCTGCGCTACCACAAGCAGTCGGCGGTGCCCCTGGAACCGAGTCCCCGGATAGCGGGCCTGGCCGCCAGCCGGGACGCGCTCATGGCCCAGAACCTCATGGACATCCGAGGCATCGAGGAGGAGCGGGGCGCGACCCTGGTCTTCGCGCACAACCTCCACCTCCAGCGCAACGCGTGCGTCTGGCGCCTGGGCGACCTGGGTGCCGACTGGTCCGGTGCAGGCTCCATCGTGTCGTCTCTGCTGGGCGAGCGGTACGTCTGCGTCGCGGGCAGCCTGGGCCGCAGCGAGACCCTCGGGCTGCACGACCCCGCGCCGGACACCTACGAGGGTCTCCTCCAGCGTCGTATCGCCACCTGGAGTCTGGAAACGGCCGCCACGGTCCCGTCCGCCCGCACCCGGACGGACACGCACCCCAGGCAGGGCTACTTCCCGCTCGACCGGGCGACACTCGACGCCGTGGACGCGGTCCTGCACATCAGCGACGGATCGACCGCGGGCACGCCGGTACACAGCTGACCGCGAGCCCGATCCGGCGCCGCCGGGCCGCACTTACGGCATGATGACGGTCATGCACACCCAGCGAAAGGCCCATGCCGCGTAAGCGGCCCGGCGCGCTGCGCGCCGCACAGTCTCCCCGTCCGGCGCGGGCACTGCCACCGTTGCGGATCCACGGCCTCTCCCCCCGGACGAGCGCCGCGATAGCGCTGGTGGAGGCCCTCTCGGACGACTACTACCTGTACCCCGGCGCCACCGACCGAGCGCTGCGCCGGTACCGGGCGTTCCTGCACCCACCCGGACGACGGCCCCGGTATCCGCAGGACGCGGAGTGCGGATGCCGTGGTTGCTCCTTCGACGACGTGCGGCACGCCCGCGACATCCTGGAGGACGTCGTACGGCAGTTGCCGCCCGCGGCACGGAACGAGCTGAGACGCCGCGTACGGGCCCTGGACGAGACATACGTCCGGCGGACCCTGCCGGATCCCTTCGCCGCCACGCGGCAGTGGCGATCCGACCTGTGGTGGCGGCGCCGACTGGCCGGCGGCTGGGAGACGGGTCGGCCGACGGCATGACCGTCACCGCCCGCCTGCGGGGCGAGCGGGCGGTCGGCCCGTAGGGTGGGTCCGTGACCGGCGAGACTGATCTGCACACCTTGCTCAGCGGCATGCGTCCGGAGCTGAATCCGGGCCGCTATGTCTTCACGATGGCGGAGGGCGGCGTGCCGTCCGGGGTCACCCCCGTGGTGACGGTCGCCGAACAGGAGGGCCTGACCCTCGTCGTGCCGCAGGCGGAGGCGGACGCGGCGGGGATGGCGTACGACTACGTGGCGGCGTGGATCACCCTGCGGGTGCACTCCGCGCTGGCCGCGGTCGGGCTGACCGCCGCCGTCTCCCGCGCCCTGGCCGACGCGGACCTGAGCTGCAACGTCGTCGCCGGATTCCACCACGACCACCTCTTCGTGCCGTACGAGGAAGCCGAGCGGGCCGTGGACGTGCTGCGGCAACTGGCGGGCGGCTCCGCCTGAGGTGGCGCCCAGCCGTGCGGCCAGTGCGCAGGGGCAGCTCCCTCCGGGCGTAGATCCGGGCGCCGAGATCCGTCCACGGCAGCGCCGCGCTGAACCGGAGCCTGCCGGCCCGCCACTCCGAGCGCCTTGACCTTGCCCCTGAGGGCAAGGTCTAGCGTGTGGGCGAGGTGAACGGCATGAAGATCAGCGAGCTGGCGCGTCAGGCCGGCGTGACGACCAAAGCGGTGCGGTACTACGAATCGCTCGGGTTGCTCACACCCGAGCGCCTGGCCAACGGCTACAGGGACTACGACGAGGACGACGTACGCCTGGTGCGCGAGATCAGGACGCTGCACCGGCTGGGCATCCCCGTCGAGCGCACCCGGCCCTTCCTGGAGTGCCTGGCGGCAGGACGCGCGCACTCGGACGACTGTCCCGCCTCGCTCGCGAGCTACCGCGAGGCCATCGACGAGCTCACCGAGCGGATCGAGGCGCTGACCGCCCGCCGCGCGACGCTGATCGCCAACCTCAACGCCGCCGCACTCCGGGGCAGCGGCGTCGCACCGTCCGAGGAGAAAGGCACCGGAGCCATGGACCATCTGACACTGCCCGCGGACCTGCCCGTCCCCGAGGACGACGGCGCCACGGACCACCTGCCCGGCACGCCGGCGCCGAACCTCACCCTCCTCGACACCGCGGGGCGAGCGGTCCGCCTGGACACGCTCGGCCCCCGTCGCACGGTCGTCTACGTCTACCCCCTCACCGGCCGCCCCGGCACGGACCTGCCGGAAGGCTGGAACTCCATTCCCGGAGCCCGTGGCTGCACGCCCGAGTCATGTGCGTTCCGCGACCACTTCCACGACCTCCTCGAAGCCGGCGCCGGCCGTGTCTACGGGCTGTCCAGCCAGGACACCGACTACCAACGCGAGGTCGTGGAGCGCCTCGGGCTGCCCTTCGACATGCTCTCCGACCCGGCCCTCGGCCTGGCCGACAGGCTCGATCTGCCCACGTTCGAGGCCGGCGGGATGCGGCTGTTCAAGCGCCTGACGCTCGTCATCCGCGCCGGAGTGATCGAGCACGTCTTCTACCCGGTCTTCCCCCCGAACGAGCACGCCCAGCAGGTGCTGACCTGGCTGCGCGAGAACCCTCTGTAGAGCCGCACCGGAGGACCGAACGACTGAGGACGACGCGGCCGGGGCGCACCGCGATCGAGGTCACGGAGCCTGGCTTCGTCGGCGGCCCCCTCGGCAGACTCTTCGCAACGCCGATCCGGCCGCGAACACCCTGGCCGCTGCCTGGAGTTGCGGCATCCGGTACTTCGACGACTTCGACACGTCGCCGTACTACGGCATCGGACACTCGGAGTGCCGGACCGGCGAGTGCTTCTCGTGGAGCAGGACCCGGCCGGGCGCCGTCAACTCCGGCCTGCTCGCCACACCCCGTCCCGCATGACGGACGCCGGTTCGCGGACCATGAACACGTCCACCGGGTCCTCGGTCTCCACGGTGAACCCGTGGCGCTCGTACAGCCGACGGGCCGGGCTGCCCTGGAGCACGTTCAACCGGATCCGGGTGCCGTCGCGGTCACACCGCTCCAGCAGCATCCTCAGCACGGCCGATCCGATGCCCCGGCCCTGCAGGCTCGGGTCCAGGTAGAAGTGCTCCAGCCGGTGGGCGTCGTCGGCCGGCCGCAGCGCCACGCATCCGGACGGCACACCGCCTGCCTCGATCACCCAGGTGTGATCCGCCGCGAACCCGTCGCGCAGCCGCTGCCTCACCCGGTGCTCGTCGTACCGCCCGAGGCGCTCCAGGTCCGCCCGCATGACGACGGCGCGCAGTTCGGCCACCGCCTCGACGTCGGTCGCCGAAGCGGTTCGTATCTCCCAGTCCGCCATGATCACGATGCTAGCGCGCCGGGGTCGACCTCACCGGCGCCGTCGTACGAGATGAAAGGTCCCATGGTGTTCCGCCGCGCAACCCACAGGATTCACTGAGTAGAAACAGGTCGACACATCCGTATCATCCATGTGTCAGGGGTGAATCCCGCAGGACAACTCCCGCTCTGCCGGGAACCCACACCACAACTCCCGCTCCCCGCTTACCACATCGGAAGGCAAAGGAGCGCGCCACAGTCTCGATTGGAGCGACAGATGCCTGAGCCCAGCGCACCCGTTACCGAGTTGACCTCGCAGTACGTCAGCCAGGTGACCAATGACCTCGAACGCAACGTCAAGGAACAGGAACGCATCACCGCGGAAATCGCGGCCCTGCAGGAGCAGTTGGCCGCGCTGGAACACGATCACACGATTCTGGTGAGCATGCGGCAGGCGCTCGGCGTCGCGAGCTCGATGAGCACGCCTGTCGCCACCGAAGGCGCGGTGGTCCCCGCCCCGCGGAAGCAGACCGTCACCACATCCGGTACACGCCGTGCGCCGAAGAAGGAGGCTCCGGAGCAGACCGAGGGCAAGAAGCGGCCCGCCAAGAAACCCGCGACGACGAAGCCCGCGACTGCGAAGTCCGTGTCGACGAAGCCCGCGGCGAAGAAGGCGGCCGGCCAGCCGGCTCAGCCGACGCTCGTCGAACTGGTCCGCCGCCATCTCGCGGAGCAGCAGGAGCCCCGCTCCGCGGCGGAGGTCGCCGAGGCGCTCGGCACGGCACATCCCGACCGGGAGATCCAGACCAAGGTCATCCGCACCACGCTGGAGAACCTCGTGGCCCGCAACAGCGCCCAGCGCACCAAGCAGGGCTCGTCCGTCTTCTACACCCTTCCCGCCGCGGCGGAGTCGACGGCGCCGAGTGCACAGGAGTCCGGGCCCGACGCTGCCGGGTGAGCCGTCACCGTCGCCCCGTCCTGAACGGGTCCGGGAACCGGAGGGCTGCGTCAGTCCGTAACGGGGGCCGGTGCCGATCGGCACCGCCGGGCGTCTCCGGGTTCCGGACGGGGCTGGTGCAGTGGGGCTGTGCCCCTCGGCACGATCGGCCGAATCAGCCGAATCAGCCGAGTTGACGATGTGTCAGCTGCACGTCTTACCGCTCATAGTCCGACGGTGGCCTTCTGCCGCGTCTGGTCGAACTCGGCCACCGGGTCGCCGACGGTCTCCCAGGGCCACGCGGTGACGATGCCGCCGACCGCCTCGAAGACGGCACGTGCCTCGCCGCGACGGTCCGCGGCCACCAGTGCGTAGGCGAGGAGGTTGAGGTCGGCGAGCGCCTTGGCGTGGCGGAGAAACCCCGGCTGGCCCCATGTGTGCGCCGCGCGGTCGAGCGCCTGGGTCGCCATCGCCTGGGACCAGTGGTTCCGCGCGACCAGTGCCTCGAAGCCACCGCGGTCCAGGATGGAGTGGTACTGGAGGACCTGGGCGGTGAGTTCGGTCGCCACGCACGGCGCGTTGGCGGGCATGCGGGCGCGCAGGGTGTCCACGAACTCCAGGACCTGGATGCGCGAGCCCGCCTCCTCGGGACTGAGGTAGGCCAGCATGTTCAGGTAGGCCTCGCGGTTCCAGCGATCGCGTGCGAGCACCTCGTTCCACACTCCGAAGACCTGGGACTGGTCTCGGCGTTCCAGGCGTGCCACCGCGAGGAGGGCGACCCAGGGAGTGGGGTCCTCCGGGGCGACTTCGGCAGCACGGAGACAGCTCGCGATGGTGCCGTCGGGGTCCTCCAGGCGCCCCTGGTCGCGGGCCTGTGCGACCTGGGTCCAGGCGTACAGGACGAGTGCGTTCGCGTTGCGGGGCTCACGCGTGGCCCAGGCCCGCGGCAGGTGCGATCCGGCGAGGTAGCCCGCCAGGACGTCCATCCGGTGCGTCCGGCGGTCCCAGTCGTCCGGTTCCTGCTCCAGGACGCGGGACATCTGCGCCACACACAGGTCGATGGTCGCGATGGTGCCGGTCCTGGTGGTCGCCACGAGTGACTTCAGGAGCCTGCCCAGGTCCTGGTCGTCGAGCTCCGGAGCGAGGCGAGCCCTTTTGCGGCGACTGGAAAGAAATGCCATGTCAGGAGGCTAGAGCGGATCGACGGGTACACAAGACCTCGGCCGAGATCGTTATGGTTTACACGTATCATCCGGCATCTGCCGGTCCTCCGGCATGCGGCCGTTCGCTGCCAGGCTGTGGCAGGCGTGCGTATATTCCCGTCCATGCCCGAGATACAGCTGCTCTGTCCGGCTCACGCCCCCGCGCTGCTCGCCTTCGAGCAGGAGAACCGGGCCTACTTCGCCGCGTCCGTCCCCGATCGGGGCGAAGAGTACTTCGCCCGGTTCGACGAGCGACACCGTGCCCTGCTCGCCGAGCAGGAGGCCGGTGTCTGCTACTTCCATGTGCTGGTCGGCAGCGAAGGCGAGGTGCTGGGCCGGATCAATCTCGTGGATGTGGCGGACGGCGGCGCCGCACTGGGGTACCGGATCGCGGAGCATGCCTCGGGCCGGGGGCTGGCCACCTGGGCCGTTCGCCAGATCTGCGAACGTGCCGCCCAGCGCTACGGGTTGACCAGCCTGCGCGCCGCGACCACGCTCGACAACGCGGCGTCCCGGGCCGTACTGGCCCGCTCAGGGTTCGCCGTGGTCGGCGAGAGACGGCTCTCCGGCCGCCCAGGTCTGTCATATGTCCGCAGCCTCGCGGACCTCACCTCTCCATCCGGTGCGCCGACTGCCGGTTAGTGTGTCTCGGCTGAAACCCGGCGAAGGCCCGCCATCACATGGGCCGCACACGGTCCTCCCGCGATCCGACGACGTGCAGCGGTACGGCACTGCAGACCAGCGCCGCGAAGGCCGCCACGCCCGCCGCCGTTGCCAGGGCGCCGGGGAGGGACCAGGACGCCAGCGGACCGGCGATCGCCGCGCCCGAGGCGAAGCCGGTGATCTTCAGGCTGGCACCGGTGGTGAAGATCTGGCCGCGCAGACGGTCCGGGGCCTCCCGGTGGCGTACCGCGAACAAGGCGGTGAGCTGCGGCCCTTCGCCGATTCCGGTCAGCAGCAGTGCGAGGACGAGCACGGCGGGGCGGCCGGTTGCCGCCAGGGCGAGTGCACCGGCCTGGATCAGGGCACCGGCCCGGATGACCGAGTCGGGGGCGAAGGACTGCGGGAACCGGGCCAGCACCGCGTTGGCCACCAGTGCGGAGACGGCCGCACAGGAGAGCAGCAGCGCGCCGCGTCCCGCACCGCCGAGGACACGTTCACCCAGCAGCGGCACACAAGCCGTCAGCATGCCCTGCGCGGCACAGCACATGATCGACACAAGGGTCGCCCGGGCCAGTCTTGGTGTCCTGGCAATGACCCGCATTCCGGCGGCCAGGTCGCCGATCAGCGACTCCGGCTGCGCTTCCCGCACCCGTGCGGGAAGCCCCGGCAGGGTCCACGCAGCCGGCGCCGCCGAGCCGATGAGAGTCACCGACACCGCGACGGCCACCGACGCCCCCAGTGCCTCGGCCAGGCCGCCGGCGAGCACGGGGCCGGCCAGGCTCGCCAGGCCGAAGGTCATGGCGTCCAGCGCGTTCGCCCGGGGCAGCCGGTCCCCCGCCGCCAACCGTGGCAGCTGGCCCGTCCAGCCGCCGGACAGCGCAGGCCCCAGCAGTCCGGTCACCACCGCGATCAGCAGGGTGACGGGGAACGGAAGCCGGCCGAGCCCCATGAGGATCACCGCGAGGCCGGTCGCGTACAGGACGAGGGCTGTGGCCAGCAGCCGTCCCGGCCGCCGCTGCCGGTCGAGCACCGCCCCGAGCAACGGACCCCCTGCCGCCGCCGCAGCCGTGATGCCCGCGAGCAGCGCCGACGCTTCGGAGGCCGAGCCCGCGACGGCGTATCCCGCCAGCATCAGCGCCGGTCCCGACATCTCGTCCCCGACGCGGGCGGCCATCGCCCCCGCGAAATAGGAGGCCATCGCGTAACGCCTGATCATCTGAGTGACGTTACGTATGTAACTCAAAACTCCGCAATATGCGTTACATTGCCGTGGTGCCCTCCAGCAACGATGCCGACGGTGACTGGTCCACCAGGCACTCCGTCCTGACCATGGCCCGTCGCTCCGCCGCCCTCCTCAACGCCCTCGCCGAGGACCACCCCGAACCGGTCCGCGTGGCGGAGGTGCTCCGCACATACGGCGAGACGGGTCCCGTGGACCTCACCTCCCGGGATGTCGCGCAGATGCGCGAGGTCGCCGCCCGGCTTCGGAAAGTCTTCGCCGCCGAGCACACCGACGATGCCGCCGTCGCCCTCAATCGCCTGCTGAACGAGCACACCGAACCGCTCCGCCTCACCTCGCACGGCGGCGGCACGCCCTGGCATCCCCACCTCGATCACGACGACGACGCTCCCTGGGACGAGTGGTTCCTCGCCTCGTCCTGCCTGGCCCTGACCGTTCTGATCTGGGACCGCCAGCTCCCGCCCGGCCGGATCTGCGCGTCCACCGCCTGCCGGAACGTCTTCATCACCCAGGGGCCCGGCCCCGAACGCCGCTACTGCTCGCGGCGCTGCGCGACTCGTGAGCGGGTGGCGGCCCACCGGCGCACCCGCTCCGCGGGATCATCCGGGTGACTGGCGTGCCCAGCAGCGTGGCCGCCGTTGCCCCACGGTGCACCGCGTGCGGAACCGGGGTGCCGTACCGCCGGTCCGGCCGGTTCCGGAGCCCGCACAACAGGCTCCGCCGGGTGTGCCCGCCACGGCCGCCCGCTAGGAACCGCTGCCGTCGCACATCGACCAGACCTCCCGCAGCAGGGCCGGATAGTCCTCGCCGTATGTGCTGATGCCCGCGTACACCGCGTCCAGGGCCGCCTGCAGTGGGTCGGGCTCGGCGGCGCCGAGCAGGGCGGGGAGGGCCATGTGCGGCTGTGACACGGGCAGGGACCGGTCCGGCTCGCCGATCGTGACCCGCAGGGTGTACCGCGTCGCTCCGGTGGGGTCGGGTGTCGCCGGCTCGGTCGGTTCCGGCGCCGGTATCCGGTCGGCTGCGGGCCCGACGGTCAGGCCGGTCGGGTCGGGTGCGGGAATCGGCAGGGACAGTTCGTCCCAGGCGTGTGGTGCGTCGAAGGGCGGGCGCTCGGGCGGCACGGCTTGGCCGACGGTCCTGTCAGGCACCCTCGGGTCGCCTTCGAGGGCCTGCCAGACCCGGGTCTCGTCATCGAGCGGTGGAGGCAGCGGTCGTCCCTCGGTGACGGCGGTGAGTCCCGCGGCGATCCAGTCCAGCTGCGCGAGACCCGCCGCCTCGCACGCGCGACGCGCGGCCAGCAGGGCCACCGCCCGCTGTGTGGCGGGGCCGGCGGCGTCAATGGCGTGGACGAGCGCCGCGTCGAAGTCGAGCAGGCCGCGCACGTTCCCGTCGACGTCGCGCAGCGCCTGGCTCGGCGACTGCCCGCCCCACTCCCAGCGTTCGTAGGCCAGTTCGCGTTCTCTGTCCGCCTGTTCCCGCGCGAGGCGGGCCTGGCGTTCGGCCTCGGCGCGTTCGGCCGGGGTCGGAGGGGGCGGCAGTCGGCGAGCGTAGTCGTGCCAGTACGCCGCCGCCTGCGAGGTCTGGTGCACCACACGGTCCGGTGCGGGCGGTGCCGGCCAGAACTGCAGCAGATAGGAGTCCAGTTGCGGCTCGTCGTCCAGTCGGGTGTCCTCCTCGTGTGCCGCGTCCATGCCCTTGGCGCAGTACCGCACCCGGTGGTCGGTCTCCTCCAGGTCCAGCTCCCAGAATCCCTCGCCTCCCCACAGCACGAGCGCCCTGTGGTCCGAGACGGGGCGGAAGGACACCTCCACGACGTCCTCCCAGCCGGGCTCCAACGGCGGTGCCTCGTCGTGCACTTCGACGGTGAAGCCGACGTTGCCCGTGTGGAGACCGGTCGTCAGCCACAGGGTTCCGGGAATCGCCGCGCCGCACAGCCCGGAGGACTGGCCCGCGAACGCCTCGGCGAGGTCCGGGCCGTAACTGTCCGGATCGCTCTCGACGTAGAGCTGACCGTAATGGACGTGGACTTCTCCCTCGACAGGCCTGCGCACCATAACCCCCATCACCTCCAACAACCGGGCCGCACTCCGCACACTACGGCCCGGCACTGACAACGCCCCGGTACGGCCTGCGTCAGGCAGGCGCGGATGAGTACTCCTCGGCGGCCGCCTGCAGCGCAACCAGCACGACGAGCATGGCCGGCGCCATCTCAGCCGGCAGCACCACGGGTATGGCCGCCGCGCGGAGCAGCCAATCGACCTGGTCACGGCGTCCGGGCCGGTGGTGGGCGTACAGACTGATGCGTCACCCCGGGCAGAGGTCTGCCTGCCACGCTCGGCCGCCAGGTCGAGGTCCGTTCGCCGCCAGCATCGTTCAGCTCCCGCCGGTGGGATGGACCCATGACTTCACAGGCAACCCTGAATGGCAAGAAGGCCCTGGTCACCGGCGGCAGCCGGGGCATCGGCGCGGCGACGGCACTGCGACTGGCACGGGAAGGCGCGGACGTGGCCGTGACCTTCGTGCACGGGAAGGAGGCGGCGGAGGACGTGGTGCGGGCCGTCGAGGCGCTGGGGCGGCGAGCGGTCGCCCTGCGCGCCGACGCCGCGGACGCGGAGGAGGCGGCAGGCGCGGTGGGCCGTGCGGCCGAGGCGCTCGGGGGCCTCGACGTGCTCGTGAACAACGCGGCCGTCGGACTGATGCAGCCGCTGGAGAACATGTCGCTCGCCGACGTGGACCGGCTCATCGCCGTGAACGTCCGTGGGGTGTTCCTGGCCGCCCAGGCCGCTGCCGCGGTCATGGCGTCCGGCGGGCGGATCATCACCATCGGCAGCTGTGTCACCCACCACACGCCGGGCCCGGGCGGCACGCTGTACGCGATGAGCAAGTCGGCCGTCATCGGGCTGACGAAGGCGCTGGCCCGCGAGCTGGGCGGGCGCGGGATCACCGCGAACGTCGTCCATCCGGGCCCGATCGACACCGACATGAACCCCGCGGACGGTCCCTTCGCGTCCGGCCAGGCGGCCATGACCGCCGTCGGTCGTTTCGGCACGGCCGAGGAGGTGGCGTCGGCCGTGGCCTACCTGGCGGGACCGGAGACGGTGTACGTGACGGGCGCCGAACTCTCGGTGGACGGCGGGTACGCGGCGTGAGCGGGCGGGCGCACCGGGCACGCGGCTCGGTGCGCCCCGCCTCGGCCCAGCCGACGTTTTGCCGGTGCCCGGCTTGCCGGCGCAGTCCCGGCAGATGAGTTCCTCGTCAACGTGCGCGGACCGACGGCCACTCAGCGCGCCTGCCACCCGCCGTGCGTCCTGATTGACCGCACCACCGGGGTGGGTTTTGATGTGGCGCATGTCGAGTGGAGCACGCGCGGGTGGAGCGCGGAGCGGGGCCGATCCGGTGCTCGCCTTCGCCACGCCGCAGGCGTGGGAGGAATGGCTGGAGGAGCATGACACCGACGTGCGGGGTGTCTGGCTGAAGATCCCGAAGAAGGGCTCCGGGATCGACGGCATCGACTACGCCGGAGCGCTGGAGTCGGCGCTCTGCTTCGGCTGGATCGACGGGCAGAAGAAGAAACTGGACGAGCGGCACTGGCTGCAGCGCTTCACCCCGCGGCGGCAAGGCAGCAGGTGGTCGAAGGTGAACCGGCAGAAGGCCACCGAGCTCATGGAGCGGGGCCGTATGCGACCGGCCGGCCTGCGGGAGGTGGAGAAGGCGAAGGCGGACGGCCGCTGGGAGGCGGCGTACGCGAGTCAGAGCGCGGCGACCGTGCCCGACGATCTCCAGGAAGCCCTGGATGCCGCTCCAGGGGCGCGGGAGTTCTTCTCCACCCTGGACAGCCGTAACCGGTACGCCATCCTCTACCGCGTTCAGGACGCCAAGAAGCCGCAGACCCGGGCAGCACGCATCGAGAAGTTCGTGACCATGCTCGCCGCGCACCAGAAGATCTACCCCTGAACGCACTTGCTTGTCGGCGTCCAGGGCTTCGGGGCCATGGGCATCAGCGCCGCCTACGGGCAGACCGACGATGCCGCGGCCCGCGACACTCTGGAGGCCGCCGTCGAGGCGGGCGTCACCCTCATCGACACCGCCGACATGTACGGCGTCGGCGCCAACGAGGAGTTCCTCGCACCGTTCTTGGCCGCGCACCGCGACGAGATCACCCTGGCCACGAAGTTCGGCATCGAATACCGTGCGGACGACCCTGGTTACCGGGCCATCCGCAACGATCCCGGCTATATCAAGAAGGCCGTCGAGGCGAGTCTGCGCCGCCTGGACGTCGAGGTCATCGACCTCTATTGCACAAGATCGCCGCCGATCACGGGGCCACCACGGCGCAGATCGCGCTGGCCTGGGTGCAGCAGCGGGCCGAGGTGCACGGTCTGACCGTGGTGCCGATCCCCGGCACCCGCAAGCGCGGCCGCCTGCTCGAGAACGCCGGGGCCACCCGGATCACGCCGAGCGCCGGCGAACTGGCCGTGCTGGAGCCGATCGCCGGCCAGGTCGCGGGCCAGCGCTACGCGGACATGTCGCTCACGTCCGCGGCCCGGGAGGCCCAGGCGTAGGCAGCCCTCCCGTCCCACCGTCCCTGCGCTGTGGAGAGGTGCCTTCGCCTCCGTCGCGGACTCCTGATCCTGGACGGAGGCGAAGGGCAGGTCTCTCACACAGCCGGTGCGGTGCTCAGTGGGCGTTGGCGAATCGCTTGAACGCGGCCTGGGTGCCGGAGCCGGCGATGCCGTCGATGGGGCCGGTGTAACCCCAGCTGTCCTTCAGCAGGCGCTGCAGGGCCTTGACGGTGCCCTTGCCGACGACGCCGTCGATCGGGCCGGTGTAGCCCCAGTACTGCTTCAGGCAGCGCTGGAAGGCCTTCCAGCTGTTGGGGCCGAGCTGGCCGTCGATGGAGCCGGTGTAGTGCCAGTACGTCTTCAGCCAGCGCTGGACCTTCTTGGCCTGGGTGGCGTTCAGGCCGAGGTTGTTCACGGCCTGCGGGGTGACGGCCCCGGTGCCGGCCGCCGGGTGGGTGGCCGCGGGTGCGGCGACGCTGGTGCCCGCGGCGGCGAGGCTGCCGGCAGCCAGGGCGACCGCGGTGGTGGCGGTGAGGAGCGCCCTGGTCAGGATGTTCGTTCGCATGGATTTCCCCCTGGTTGTCGAGTGCCTCTCGGCACGTCACACAAGGTATGGGCCGGCGCTTCCGCCGTCGCCAACCCGGGAGTTGACTCCTCGCTCCACCGGCCGCGGTAGTACGGCGCCACGTACAACCTGCGCGGTATCCGGGACGGCCGCCCCAGGGGATCTGCGTCGTCGTCCGCGCCGCGAAGCCGGTACGGGACGCCGTACGCCGGGAGTTGGCGGCCGTGCGGCACATCGAGGGCGTCCTGAGGTCGACCAGGCACGTCTGCCGGGACCCGACACCGAGGCGCCGCACGGCCGCCGAGGCGCACGGCCTGTGGGCCGCTGTCAGGAGGCGGCCCGGACCCCCACGTGGCGCAGGGCGGACGCAGCGGCTCCGGCACCGCACATGCCGTGTGCTCCGGGGCCGGGCGGGGTCGCCGCAGAGCACAGGAACACCCCGGGCACGCCGGTCGAGTACGGGTCGAGGGTCGGGCGGGGACCCAGCAGGAGCTGAGGGGTCGTCCTGGCGCCGGTGATGATGTCACCGCCGGCGAAGTTGGGGTTGGCGGCGGCGAACGAGGCGGGCCGGGTGGCCCGGCTGCCCACGACACGCTCCCGGACACCGGGCGCGAACCGCTGCAGCTGACGGAGTATCGCCTCGGTCGCGTCCCCGTCGTAGCCGTACGGGACATGGGCGTAGGTGTAGACGGGGTGGACGTCGCCCACCGAACGGGAGGGGTCGGCCAGGTACTGCTGGCCGACCAGCACGAAGGGCCGCTCGGGCATGCGGCCGGCGACCACGTCCCGCTCCGCGCGGGCCACCTCGGCGAGCGGGCCACCGAGGTGCACGGTGCCGGCCCGGCGCGCGTGCTCGTTCGTCCACGGCACGCCGCCTTCGACGGCGAGGTCGAGCTTGAAGACGGCCGGGGCGCGCCGGAAGCGCCGGTAGGCATCGCGCACCCGGGGCGGGAGCCGGTCGCCGTAGAGGGTGGCGACCTGGCCGGGGTCGAGGTCCAGGAGGGTCACGTCGGCGGGCGGGAGACGGCGGTGGTCGGTGACGCGGACGCCGGTGTGGACGGTGCCTCCGTGTGTGCGCAGCACGCGTTCGATGCTGCGGGCGATGGACTGGGAGCCGCCCTCGGCCACGGCCCAGCCGGCGGCGTGACCCGCGGTGAGGATGGCGAGCCCGATCGCGGAGGTGAACGGGCGCGACAGCGGGCGGAAGGCGTGCGCCGCGACGCCGGCCCACAGGGCCCGCGCCCGCGGGGTGCCGAAGAGGCGGGCGAGGAGGGTGGCCGGAAGGGTGGTCGGCAGGCCGAAGCGGGCGAGGAGCAGCGGGTGTGCGGGGACGCGCAGCAGGGGGCCCATCACGTCGTCCGCCAGGGCGTCCCAGTGACGTACCGGGGATGCGAGGAGTGCCCGGTACCGGTCTGCGTCGGGTCCGAGCAGGCGTGCGGTATCCGCCACGGAACGCAGCAGTACCCCGGCGCTGCCGTCGTCCAGCGGATGGGCGCAGTCGATGTCCGCCGAAAGCCAGCGCAGGCCGTGCTGTTCGAGACCGAGCGCGCGCAGCGCCGGGGAGCCGACGGCCGTGGGGTGGATGGCCGAGCAGTGGTCGTGCACGAGTCCCGGCAGGATCGCCTCGTGGCTGCGGGTGCCGCCGCCGACCTGGTCCGCCGCTTCCAGGAGTGTGACCTGAAGTCCCGCCCTGGCGAGGAGTGCGGCGGCGACGAGCCCGTTGGGCCCACCCCCGACGACGACGGCGGACGTCATGCGGTGGACCCTACCCGAGTGGGGCTTCAGGACTGGGGTCGTTTCCCGTGATTGGCGCGATGGTTGCGCCGGGACTTCTTCTTCCTGCGTCGCTTCGAGGACATGGCAGCCTCCTGAGACAGAAGAGAGGGAAACCGATTCTGGAAAACGCTCTTAAATACGGTATATCCGTACTCATTACCTCTCCACCGCAGCGGGACCCCGTTGGTACGATGCGAAAAATGCCCGCCTTGTGAATATTCTCCCCAGGACCAGAGGAGCCGGAATGACCGGTGACCCGGAGCCGATCGGCAGCGCGGCCCGTCGCGCGCTGGAGCAGGAGCTGGCCGACCTGCGCGACGAGCGCCGGCTCGTCGCCGGAACCCTGCTCGACAGCACGGACGTGGGGGACCAGGCCGATCAGGCCGAGCAGTTGCAGCGCGCCGGCCAGCTCGATCGCCTGGACCGTCGTATCGAGGCCATCACCGAGCGGCTGCGCCAAGCGGACCTGGCCGGGCCGGCCTCCACGGACGTGGTCGGCGTGGGCAGCACGGTCACCGTCCGCTTCCCGGACGGCTCGGTGGAGTCCCTGCAGATCGGCGAGGTCGCCGAGGCCCTGGACCAGAACCTGGTCACCGCCGGCAGCCCGCTCGGGCGTGCGCTGCTCGGGCGCCGTGCCGGTGACTCGGTCCGCTTCGACACCCCGGACGGCCCGTCGAGCGCGGTCGTGGTGTCGATCGGGGAGCAGAGCGAGCAGGGCTGAACAGCCGCTCCCAGCCCGGCTGTTCACCCGCCGGCGGCGGAGCGGCTCGTCTTCCGTACCGTGCAGTGCAGGGAGTCGTGTTGCAGGTCGGCGACGATGGTGTCGCCGGGCTCGGCCTCGCCACTGAGCAGGAGGGTGGCGATGCGGTTGTCGAGTTCCGCCTGGATCGTGCGCCGCAGCGGGCGGGCCCCGAACTCCGGCTGGTGGCCGTGCGCGATGAGCAGCTTCTTCGCCGCCTCGGTCACCTCCAGCGTCATGCCCTGGGCATGGACGCGGCGCTTGCTCTGGTCCAGCAGATGGTCGACGATCCGCCCCAGGTCGTCCTCGGTCAGCGCGTGGAAGATGATGATGTCGTCGATCCGGTTGAGGAACTCCGGCAGGAACCTCCCCCGCAGATCCTCCATCAACTCGTCCTTCAGCTCCGACACATCACCCTTGTGATCGAGGATCCGGTGCGCGCCGATGTTGGACGTCATGATGATCACGCAGTGCCGGAAGTCGACGGTACGGCCCTGGGCGTCGGTCAGCCGGCCGTCGTCCAGGATCTGCAGCAGTGTGTTGAAGACGTCCGGGTGCGCCTTCTCCACCTCGTCGAACAACACCACGCTGTACGGCCGGCGGCGCACCTTCTCGGTCAGCTGGCCCGCTTCCTCGTACCCCACGTATCCGGGCGGGGCACCCACGAGCCGGGCGACGGTGTGCTTCTCCTGGAACTCGCTCATGTCGAACCGGATCATCCGGTCCTCGTCCCCGAACAGCAATGCCGCGAGGGTCTTGGCGAGTTCCGTCTTGCCGACGCCCGTGGGGCCGAGGAAGAGGAAGGATCCCACCGGACGGTTCGGATCGCCCATCCCGGCCCGGTTGCGCCGTACCGCCTGGGAGACCGCGGTGACAGCCTCGTCCTGGCCGACGATCCGGGCGTGCATCTCCTCCTCGAGCTTGAGCAGCTTCTCCTTCTCGCTCGCCGTCAGCTGCGACACCGGGATCCCGGTGCGGCGCGAGACGACATCGGCGATGTCCGCGGCCGTCACCGACACCACGCCCTCCCGGCGCTCCTCGATGCCGGCGAGTTCGCCCTCGACCTCGGAGATCTGCCGTTTCAGCTCCGACGCCCTCTCGAAGTCCTCGGCCGATACGGCCTGTTCGAGTTCACGGCGGAGCCCCGCGATACGGTCCTCGCGGCTGACCACCTCCGTGGAGCGGCCCACGCTGCGCAGCCGCACCCGGGCACCGGCCTGGTCCATCACATCGATGGCCTTGTCGGGCAGGAAACGGTCGGTGATGTAGCGGTCCGACAGCTCCGCCGCCGCGGCCAGCGCCGCGTCGTCGAACCGCACCTGATGATGGGCCTCGTACGAATCCCGCAGACCCTCCAGGATCTGCACCGTCTCCTCCACCGTCGGCTCCGGCACCATCACCGGCTGGAACCTGCGCTCCAACGCCGCGTCCTTCTCCACGTACTTGCGGTACTCGTCGATCGTCGTCGCCCCCACCACACGGAGTTCACCGCGCGCGAGGGCGGGCTTGAGCATGTTGCCCGCGTCCATCGAGCCCTCGCCGGTCGCCCCGGCGCCGACGACGGTGTGGAGCTCGTCGATGAAGAGGATGATCCGGCCCTTGGCCGCCTGGACGTCCTCGATGACCTTCTTCAGCCGCTCCTCGAACTGGCCCCGGTACTGCGCCCCGGCCACCATCCCGGACAGGTCCAGCGCGACGACCCTCTTGTCCTTGAGCGTGTCGGGGACCTCCCCCGCCACGATCCGCTGCGCCAGCCCCTCCACGATCGCGGTCTTCCCCACGCCCGGCTCGCCGATCAGCACCGGATTGTTCTTGGACCGCCGCGAGAGGATCTCGACCGTCTGCTCGATCTCCTCCGCACGCCCCACCACCGGATCCAGCTTGCCCGCCCTGGCCTCCTCCGTCAGATCCCGGCCGAACTCGTCCAGCGTCGTCGCCGGCGCCTTGCGTTCGGTGGGAAGTCCCTCGCTGCGGGCGGCCTGTTCGCTCAGACCCGCCAGTTTCTTCGTATCCATGCCCTCGGCGAACAGCAGCTTGGCGGCGCCCGTGTCGCTGTCGCCCAGCAGGGCGCCGAGGATGTGTTCAGGGCCGATGTACGACACACCGGCCGCCTGCGACTGGGCGTAGGCGGCGCGCAGGGTGCGCTTGGCCGCGGGGGTGAGGCCCGGCTGCGAGGACGGCTCGCCGCCCTCCCGGGGCAGGATCTCGGCGATCTCGGCAGCCAGCGTGTCGGGATCGACACCCACCTGTGAGAGCAGTCTTCGGGACGGCTCGACCTTCGTGGCCGCCCACAGCAGGTGCTCCGTGTCCAGATCGGACGTACCGTCCTCGACCGCCCGCTGCGCGGCCAGGTTGAGCAGTTCCTGCGACGACTCCGTCAGCAGCCGGCCGATGGGCATCCGCTGCACGGCGGGAGGCGACGACGCCGGCGACGTCCCGAAGAATCGGCTGAACAGCTCGCTGAACGGATCCGACGAACCGAACGGTGCACCGAACGACATCGACATGACGGCTCCTGGGCCCGGGCGTGTGCTTCGCGGGGTCGTTGTTCCGTTGTTCCATGGGGGTCCGTAATCACTGAACCCCGCCGTGCAGGGCACCGCAAACGGAGGACACAACGGCGCGCGGCCGGGCGGCGGGTCCCGGATTGGCTTTACGGCGGGTGGTCGGGTACACCCGTGCCGTGCTCTTCCGTCAACTGGAATACCTTGTCGCCCTCTCCCGGGAGCGGCATTTCGCCCGTGCCGCCCAGGCCTGCCACGTCTCCCAGCCCGCGCTGTCGGAGGCGCTGCGCAAGCTGGAGGAGGAACTCGACGTGCCGCTGGTGCGGCGCGGCCGCAAGTACGAGGGCCTCACCCCGGAGGGGGAGCGCATCGTCGTCTGGGCGCAGCGGATCCTCGCCGACCGTGACGCCCTCAAGGACGAGGTCGACGCGCTGCGCAGCGGGTTGAGCGGCCGGATGCGGATCGGTTCGGTGCCGACCGCCTCCGGTGCCGTGGCCCAGCTGACCGGCCCGTTCTGCGCTGCGCACCCGCTGGTCACGGTGGAGGTCATAGCGGATCTGCAGGCCACGGACATCCTGCGCCAGCTGCAGAACTTCGAGCTCGACGCCGCGGTCACATATCTGCGCGAGGACCTGCCGGAGCACTTCCACACGGTTCCGCTGTACCGGGAGCGGTACGTGCTGCTGCTCGCGGCCGCAGACGGCCTGGCCCGGCGTACGACGGCCACGTGGGCGGAGGCGTCACGGCTGCCGCTGTGCATGCTGACCCAGGCGATGCAGGGCCGCCGGGTGCTGGACGAGCTGTTCGCGCGGGCCGGGGCGCAGCCCTCGCCGCGGCTGGAGACCGACTCCGTGGCGGCGCTGTTCGCCCATGTGAGGACGGGGCAGTGGGCGAGCATCGTGCCGCATGCCTGGCTCCATGTGTTCGGCGTCCCGCACGGTATGCGGGCGGTGCGGCTGGTGGAGCCCGCCGCGGCGGTGCCCGTGGGACTGGTGATCGCCGCACGTGAGCCGGGGTCGGTGATGGCCAGGGCACTGATGGACATCGCCCGCACCACCGACGTGGCCTCGGCCCTGGAACGCGTACCCGGCGACCCGGTCCGGTAGCTCCCCTGTCCCGAAAGGCCGCGCCGATCCCCCGCGACGGCACCCCGGCTGTCCCGCGGTGCCTCAGGTGGTTCGGCCGGGTTCGGCCCGTGCGTCGGCGTGTGTGGGCTCCAGGCGGATCAGCACGCCTTTGGACGTGGGGGTATTGCTGATGTCGGCGACGCTGTCCAGCGGTACCAGGACGTTGGTCTCGGGGTAGTAGGAGGCGGCGGAGCCGCGGCTGGTGGGGTAGGCGACGACGCGGAAGTCCTCCGCGCGCCGCTCCAGCCCGTCGTGCCAGACGGCGACCAGGTCCACCCGGTCGCGGTCGGCGAGCCCCAGCGCCGCGAGGTCGGCGGGGTTGACGAGCACGACCCGGCGGGCGTTGTGGATGCCGCGGTAGCGGTCGCTCATCGCGTACGGCACGGTGTTCCACTGGTCGTGGGAGCGCAGCGTCTGCAGCAGCAGATGGCCCTCGGGGATGTGCGGCATCGTGAACTCGTTGACCGTGAAGACGGCCTTGCCGCTCGGTGTGCGGAACACGCGCTGGTTGACCGGGTTGGGCAGCCGGAAACCGCCGCGCCCGGCCACGCGCGCGTTGAAGTCCTCGAAGCCCGGTACGACGCGGGAGATCCGGTCGCGGACGGTGCCGTAGTCCGCCTCGAACTCCTCCCAGGGGATGTCCGGGGTGTCGCCGAGAGTCCTGCGGGCCAGCCGGCTGATGATCGCGACCTCGCTGAGCAGGTGCGGGGAGGCCGGCGCCAGGCGTCCGCGGGAGGCGTGCACCTCGCTCATGGAGTCCTCGACGGTGATGAACTGCTCGCCGGCCGCCTGGATGTCACGGTCGCTGCGGCCGAGGGTGGGCAGGATGAGGGCGGTGTCGCCGCAGACGGTGTGGGAGCGGTTGAGCTTGGTGGAGATGTGCGCGGTGAGCCGGCAGCGCCGCATCGCCTCCTCGGTGACATGGCTGTCGGGCGAGGCCCGCACGAAGTTCCCGGCGACGCCGAGGAACACCTTGGCCGTGCCGTCGCGCATGGCCCGGATGCCGTCGACGGAGTCCAGTCCGTGGTGCGCGGGCGGAGTGAAGCCGAACTCGCGGCCCAGGGCGTCGAGGAACGTCTGCGGCATGCGCTCCCAGATGCCCATCGTGCGGTCGCCCTGGACGTTGCTGTGGCCGCGCACCGGGCACACCCCCGCGCCCGGCCTGCCGACGTTGCCGCGCAGCAGGAGGAAGTTGACGACCTCGCGGATGGTGGGGACGCCGTGCTTGTGCTGGGTGAGCCCCATGGCCCAGCAGACGATGATCTTCCCGCTGCGCAGCACCCGGTCGTGGACGGCCTCGATCTCGTCGCGGCTCAGCCCGGTCGCGGCGAGGATGTCCTCCCACGCGACCTTCCGGGCGTGGTCGGCGAAATCGGCGAAGCCGGTGGTGTGGGCGCCGATGAAGGCGTGGTCGAGCACGGTGCCCGGGCGCGCGTCCTCGGCTTCCAGCAGCAGCCGGTTGAGCGCCTGGAACAGGGCGAGGTCGCCGCCGGGGCGGATCTGCAGGAACTGGTCGGCTATCGCCGTACCCCGGCCGAGCACTCCGCGGGCCTTCTGCGGATGCTTGAAGCGGATGAGCCCGGCCTCCGGCAGCGGGTTGACCGCGATGACCTTGCCGCCGTTGCGTTTGGTCTCCTCCAGCGCGGTCAGCATGCGCGGGTGGTTGGTGCCCGGGTTCTGTCCGACGACGAAGACGAGGTCCGCGGTGTGGATGTCGTCCAGGCAGACGCTGCCCTTGCCTATGCCCAGGGTCTCCATCAGCGCGGAGCCGCTCGACTCGTGGCACATGTTGGAGCAGTCCGGCAGGTTGTTGGTGCCATAGGCGCGGGCGAAGAGCTGCAGCAGGAAAGCCGCCTCGTTGTTCAGCCGGCCGGAGGTGTAGAAGAGGGCCTCGTCCGGGGAGTCCAGCCGGCGGAGTCCGGCGGCGAGCACATCGAGCGCCTCGTCCCAGCCGATGGGCTCGTAGTGCTCGGCGCCGGGCCGCTTGATCACCGGCTCGGTCAGCCGGCCCTGCTGGTTGAGCCAGTAGTCCGACTTGGCGCCCAGTTCGGCGATCGAGTACCGGCGGAAGAACTCGGCGGTGATACGCCGCGAGGTGGCCTCGTCACTGATGTGCTTGGCGCCGTTCTCGCAGTATTCGTTGCGGTGCCGTTTACCCGCTGCGGGCTCGGGCCAGGCGCATCCCGGGCAGTCGAATCCCTTGACCTGGTTGATGTTCAGCAGGGTCAGCGCGGTGCGTCGTACGGTCGTCTGTCCCAGCGAGTACTCCAGTGCGTGCGTCACCGCCGGCACACCGGTCGCCCAGCGCTTGGGCGGGGTGACCGACAGATCGTCGTCCGGGTCCTCGATGCCGCTCATGTTCCGGTCCGCCTCTTTCTCCGATGGGCACTGCGGGGCAGCATCCGCCCCTTTCCCGGGACACGTCAAAGAGGTGCTTTCGATGACGTGATAGGCGCGGGTTATCAAATAAGGGCCGCCTATCGGCAGACAAACGAGACCTCTTTGACTTCCTCGTACGACTCCTCAACGATGACCCGCATGACGGCATCCCGGACGGCCGATGGCACGGCGGCGCACGGACCGCGGACCGAGCCCGGCTCGCTCCGGCCCGCGCGAGCCTGGGAACGGGCCCGCGCGATCGCCCGGTCCTGCGCCGGGCAACCGCTGCCCCCGGTCCCGCGCACCCTGACCGATGCGCTGAGCCACGCGCTCGCCGAACCGCTCACGGCGCTCACCGACCTGCCGCCGTTCCCGACCGCCGCGATGGACGGCTGGGCCGTGGCCGGACCGGGACCGTGGCGGCTCGGTGGCACCGGTGTCCTGGCCGGGCAGGAGCCCGGTCCGCTGGCACCGGACACCGCCGTACCCATCGCCACCGGCGCCCCGGTACCGGTGGGCGCCACCGCCGTGCTGCGGCGCGAGCACGGCGAGGCGGACACCGAACGGAGTGTGCTGTACGACCGCTCCCCCACGCCGGTGCCCGAGGGGCAGGACATCCGGCCGCGCGCCCAGGAATGCCGCTCCGGCGAGCCGTTGCTGCCCTCCGGCACCACCGTGACCGAGCGGGTGCTGGGCCTGGCGGCGGCCGCCGGGTACGACCGGCTCACGGTGCACCGCCGCCCGAGCGTGGAACTGCTCGTCCTCGGCGACGAGTTGCTCCAGCGGGGCGTGCCGCACGGCGGGCGGGTCCGCGACGCGCTCGGACCGCTGCTGCCGCCGTGGCTGCATGCCTGCGGCGCCGAACTGATCGGGCATCGCCTGATCGCCGACGACCTGGTGGCACTCCAGGATGCAGTGCGCCGTTCGCCCGCCGACGTCGTGGTCACCACCGGGAGCACCGCCGCCGGACCGGTGGACTTCCTGCACGACACGCTCCGGGCGGTGGACGCCCGGCTGCTGGTCGACTCCGTGGCCGTTCGCCCCGGTCACCCGATGCTGCTCGCCGAGCTGCCGGGTACCGCCGACGGCCGGGCGCGATGGCTGATCGGGCTGCCCGGCAACCCGCTCGCCGCGGTGGCCGGCATGGTCACGCTGGCCGAGCCGCTGCTGCGCCGCCTCGGCGGGCACGCCGGGGGCGAGCCGGTGCGGCTGGTGGCCGGATCCGCCCTGCCCGGGCATCCGCGCGACACCCGGCTGCTGCCGGTGTTCACCTCGGGGCAGGAAGTGACGCCACTGCCCTTCGACGGTCCTGCGATGCTGCGTGGGCTGGCCCTGGCGGACGGTCTCGCCGTGGTTCCCCCGGGCGGAGTGCCGGCCGGTGCCGCCGTGGATGTGGTGGAGCTGCCGGGCGGGTGAAGCCGTGAGCTGCCGCGGCGGCCGACGGACGCTGTCATCTCCGTCGTGGCGCGGCGCCTGTCCGCCGCCGGAGCGGCTGCCGTACGACCGGCCCCGAGCTGCGACGCCGTCGTACGGCGGCCGGGGCCTGCCGGCGCTAGCGTGGTGGCATGCGCCACGAGGTGACCGAGGCCGACACCGCGGTGACGGTGGGCAGTGGTGATGTGCCCGTGCTCGCCACCCCGCGGCTGATCGCATGGATGGAAGCGGCCACCGTGCGGGCCGCCGCCCCGTTCACCGAGTCCGGTCAGACCACCGTCGGGACGGAGGTGCGGGTCCGGCATGTGCGGGCCACGCCCGTCGGTGGCCGGGTGGAGGTGAGTGCCTCGGCCGTCGCCTCCGTCGCGGGCGGGCCGCTCACTTTCGTGGTGCGGGCCGTCGACGGATCGGGCCGACTGGTCGCGACGGGCGAGATCGACCGGGCGATCGTGGACCGGCAGCGCTTCCTCGCGCGCACGCTGGATCCGCAGGCGGACCGGTGACCGGCAGACCGGGCGGGTCTCACACGGGCGTGTGCCCCCGAAGGTACGCGCGTACGGCTGCCGGAAGTACGGCGTCGGCGGCCTCGGGGATCGACGCCCAGCGCACCTGCTCCGGCGCGAGGCTCGCCCCGTCCGACGGGGACTCGCTCAGCAGCTGGCACACCACCGCCGGCGCCTCGTCCGCCCGTGCCCCGTCGTGCGGTGTCAGGGGCTCGGTGCCGTCGACGAGGTAACCGGTGAGTTCGTAGACGACGCGCGCCGCGGTGGCCTCGGCCGACTCGGCCGGTTGGGGAGTACCCGACGGCAGTACCCAGGCGTCGCCGTCCGCCACGAGCAGCAGCCGCCCGTCGTAGAGGACGACCGCCTGCACCACGCCCTCGGCGGGTTCGAGCGTCATGACCGACCAACCCCTCCCCCGGCGCGTCCGGCCAGGTCTTCCTCCCCATACCCAGGCCCGGCCGGTCATGCACCGACGCCGGGTCACTTCCCGATCCGCGCCGACCACTTCGCCGGCCCAGGTGGGACAGGTGTTGTGCGTGACTCCTGGGCGGCGAGGAGTGTCGCGGTCAGTACAGCACCGGCAGGTCCCCGGGCCGTACCCGCACCGTGACCGGCAGGGTGGCGTCGACCTCGCCGTCCGCGCCGTAGGGGACGGGCCGGTTCGCCTCGATGCGCAGCTCCTTGCCGCGCAGCACTCGTACCTCCGGGCGGTGCACGTGGCCGCCCGTCTTCAGCTCGTTCATGAGGGTGAAGAACAGCCGGCGCGGTGCCTCCCGGATCATCACCACGTCCAGCAGGCCGTCGTCGACGCGCGCGTCGGGGGCGATGAGCCGACCGGAGCCGTAGTAGGGGGAGTTGGCGGCCACGACGGTGTAGCCGCGGTGGGTGTGGAGCTCGCCGTCGACGGTGACGCGGTAGTCGGCCGCCCGCCAGGTGGTGACCGCGCGCAGGCCGCCCGCGTAGTAGGAGGCGGAACCGCGCAGCAGCCGGGCGTGGTTGGCGTGCCGGTTCGCCACCGCGTCCACGCCGGCGTAGACGCTGCCCAGGACCACGGTGCGCGGGTGGACGGCCGACTCCACCTCGATGGTGTCGACCGGCCGGGGCTCGGCGTGCAGCAGGAGGTCGGCCAGTGCGGCGGGGTCGGCGGGCAGCTTCAGAGCGCGGGCGAAGTCGTTGCCGCGGCCCGCGGGCACCAGGCCGAGGACGGTTCCGGTGCCGCTGAGCGCGCCGCCGATGCCGCCGGCGATGCCGTCGCCGCCGACGGCCAGCACGATCCGGCCGCGCTCGCCTGCGCGGCGGGCGATGTCCTGGGCGTGGGCGAGGCTGTGGCTGTACTCCGTCTCCAGCTCGGCTCCGGCCTCGCGCAGCAGCCGGGCCAGGTGCAGCAGTGTCGCCGCCCCGGTGGAGCCGCCCGCGGTGGGATTGACGACGGCGGTGAACTGTCGCATCGGTGTGCCTCCGAAGCAGGCGGATCGGTCGGTCGGGTCGGTCGGTGGGGTCAGTCGGTGGGAAGCAGGACGCCGGGGTTGAGCAGGCCCTCGGGGTCCAGTCGGCGCTTGACGGCGCGCAGGGCCGAGATGCCGAGCGGGCCGGCCTCACGGATGTACCAGTCGCGGTGGTCGGTGCCGACCCCGTGGTGGTGGGAGATGGTGCCGCCGGCCGCCAGCAGGGCCTCGTTGGCCGCGTGCTTGGCGGGCGTCCAGTGGGCCACCGGGTCCTCGCCCTGGGCGCTGACGACGGTGAAGTACAGCGAGGCGCCGTTCTCGTACACGTGGGAGATGTGGCACATCACCAGGGGCGGGGTGCCGGCCTCGGTGAGGGTGTCGGTGAGCGCGGTGCGGACGGCCGTGTAGAGGTCGGGGATGCGGGACCAGAAGGCCGCGGTCTCGAGGGTCTCGGCGAAGGCGCCGACGTCGAGCAGGGCGTCGCGCAGGTACGGCGCCGAGAAGCGGCCGTGGGCCCAGCGTTCGCCCGGTTCCGCTCCGACGAGGGTGCCGCCGCAAGCGGTGAGAACGGCCGCCGCCTGCTCCCGGCGCTGTGCGGTGTCCTCGGCCGTGCCCTCGTAGCCGGTGATGGCCAGGCAGCTGGCCGCGTTCTGCGACAGGTCGCCACCGATGGCGTCGGGCTGGGCCAGGCCGATGAGGGTCTCGGTCTCGTCGGACAGCCGCAGCACGGTCGGCCGGGGACCGTCCTGGGCGAGCCTGCGCAGCGCGGCGGCGCCCTCCTCGAACGAGGCGAACCGCCAGCCCTCGTAGATCCGCGCCTGCGGCACCGGGCGGATCCGTACGGTGACGGAGGTGATGACGCCGAAGGCGCCCTCGGAGCCGAGGATCAGCTGGCGCAGGTCGGGTCCGGCGGCGGAGCGCGGGGCCCGGCCGGTCTCGATCGTGCCCTCGGGGGTCGCGAGGGTCAGGCCGAGCACCATCTCGTCGAAGCGGCCGTACCCGGCGGACGCCTGGCCGCTGGAGCGGGCGGCGGCGAAGCCGCCGATGGTGGCCCACTCGAAGGACTGCGGGAAGTGGCCGAGGGTGAAGCCGTGTCCGGCGAGCAGGGCTTCGGCCTCGGGGGCGCGCAGGCCGGGCTGGAGTACGGCGGTGCGCGAGACGGGGTCGAGGTCGAGCAGGCTGTCCATGCGGCGCAGGTCCAGGGCGATGAACGCGGTGCGCTGGGGGGCGAGTCCGCCCACGACCGAGGTGCCGCCGCCGAAGGGTACGACGGCGAGTCCGTGCGCGGCACAGGCGCGCAGTACGGCGAGGACCTCGTCGTGGGAGGCGGGCAGGGCCACGGCCTGCGGGACGTCCGAGAAGTCCCCGGCGCGGATGCGCAGCAGGTCGGGCGTGGACTTGCCGCGGGTGTGCCGGATGCGGCTCTCGCTGTCGGTGCGCACGTGGTCCGCGCCGCCCACGGCCTCGGCGAGCGCCTTCAGCGCGGCGGGGCCGGCCGTGGGGGCGGGCAGGTCGATGTCCTCGAGGGAGCGGGTGGGGGTGGTGCGGGGCTTGACGCCGAGCAGGTCGCGCAGCAGGCCGGTCACCGAGTCGGGCAGGGGTGCCGCCTTGGCCGGGTCACCCCAGCCGTTCCACAGCATGTCCATTGAACGGTCGTCCTCACAGGTCGGTGTGCTCGGTTCGCGCGACGGCCCGGCGGCCGTGCCCCGGATCGACGGTGTCCGGTCCCGCCAAGCCCCCGGGGCGTTACACTGTGACACATGACGCCTATTCGTCACAACGGTTCGGACAACGATCACGTGCTCGACGCGGTGCGCGACTGTGTGCTGGCCGTCGGAGTCCGCCGCACCACCCTCGCCGACGTGGCGCGCCGCGCCGGCGTCTCGCGCATGACGCTGTACCGGCGCTGGCCGGACCTGCGGACCCTGGTGGGCGATCTGATGACCCGCGAGTGGATCGACGTGGCCACCCGAGCGATCCCGGAGCCCGCCGCCGGCACCGACACCCGCACCCGGATCGTGGACGGACTGGTGGCGGGCGTCGAGGCATTCCGGGCGCACCCGCTCTTCCGCAAGATCGTCGACGTGGATCCGGAGCTGCTGCTGCCCTATGTGCTCGACCGGCGCGGAGCGAGCCAGGAGGCGCTGCTGGCCCTGCTGGCCGACGGGCTGCGCGAGGGCCACGCGGACGGCTCCGTGCGCCCCGGGCATGTCGAACGGCAGTCCCGCGCCCTGCTGTTGACCGTGCAGTCCTTCACCCTGTCCCTGCGCACGATGACCGACGAGGACGATCCGGAGCTCGACTCCGACGCCTTCCTCGGCGAGTTGCGCACCCTCCTGGAGAGGACCCTCACGCCATGAGCCACACCAGGGCCGACGCCGGCTCGTCCCTCAGCGCACACCGCCGTAGCCGGGAACTGGCCGAGGCCGCGGACGGCAGGGTCGCCGACGTCCTGGTCGTCGGGCTCGGCGCCACCGGGGCCGGAGCGGCGCTGGACGCGGCGGCCCGCGGCCTTGACGTCGTCGCGGTGGACGCCCACGACCTGGCCTTCGGCACGTCCCGCTGGAGCTCGAAGCTCATCCACGGCGGGCTGCGCTATCTGGCCTCCGCGCAGTTCGACGTCGCGCACGAGAGCGCGGTCGAACGCGGGGTGCTGATGACCCGCACCGCCCCGCACCTGGTGACCGCCCAGCCGTTCGTCCTGCCGCTCACCCCCCTGGTGTCCAAGGGCCAGGCCTCGCTGGCATGGGCCGGGTTCCGGGCCGGGGACATGCTGCGGCTGGCCGCCCGGACCCCGCGCCAGATGCTGCCCGCCCCGCGCCGGCTGACGGCGACGGAGGCCCGGCACCTGGCGCCCTCGGTGCGCTCGGCCGGGCTGCGCGGCGGACTGCTGTCCTGGGACGGCAAGGTGACCGACGACGCCCGGCTGGTCACCGCCCTGGCCCGGACCGCCGCCGCGCAGGGGGCACGGGTGCTGACCCGGGTCAGGGTGCTGGAGCTGACCGGCACGGGCGCCCGGATCCGCGACGAACTCACCGGCGAGGAGGGCGAGATCAGGGCCCGCGCGGTCATCAACGCGGCCGGGGTGTGGGCGGGCGACCTCGTCGAGGGCATCCGGATCCGGCCGTCCCGCGGCACCCATCTGGTCCTGCGCTCGGAGCGGCTCGGCGCGCTGCCGGCCGGGCTGCACATCCCGATCCCCGGCGAGACCAACCGCTTCGTCCTGGTCCTGCCCCAGGGCGACGGCCGGGTGTACGTCGGTCTCACCGACGAGCCGGTCGAGGGCGGCATCCCGGATGTCCCGGACGTGCCCGAGACCGACATCGGCTTCCTGCTGGACGTGCTCGGTTCGGTCCTGGACGCGCCGGTGGCCCGGGAGGAGGTCGTGGGCGCCTTCGCCGGACTGCGTCCCCTGCTGGACACCTCCGGGCACGACGGCCGCGACGGCGCACCGGCCCGCACCTCCGACATCTCCCGCCGGCACGCGGTGCTGACGTCCCCCGACGGCGTCACGACGATCGTCGGCGGCAAGCTCACCACCTACCGGCGGATGGCACAGGACGCCGTGGACGCCGCGACCGCCGCCCGGGGACTGCCCGCCGCCCCCTCCCCCACCGCCGCGCTGCCGCTGGTCGGCGCCGCCGCACCCGGCCGGCTGCGCACCCTGTCCGCACCCCGGCACCTGGTCCGCCGCTACGGCACCGAGGCCGAGGCCGTCCACGCCCTCGCGGCCGGGGACCCCGCCCTGGCCGAGCCGGTGTTGCCGGGCCACCCGGTCACCCGGGCCGAACTCCTGTGGGCAGTCCGGCACGAGGGCGCCCTGGACGAGTCGGACCTGCTGGACCGCCGCACCCGCATCGGCCTGGTTCCACAGGATCGCGCCGAGGCGCTCACCGTGGCCCACGAGGTACTGGCGGAGGCGACGACCACGCGACGCTGACGCGCCGACCGGCCGGACCGGGTGCCGCGAGTGCCTCTCCGTGACGGGGACCGCTGGCGGGCACGGCCGGGGCACGTCCCCAACCGCAGCCGCCCTGGACAGCACACCGAGGCGAAGGCCGCGCAGCCGCCTTGAGACACCGACTGGCCGGACCCGGCGACGCAACAGCCTCACCGCGACAGGGACCGCTGGCGGGCACGGCCAAGGCACGTCCCCAACCGCAGCCGCCCTGGACAGCACACCGAGGCGAAGGCCGCGCAGCCGCCTTGAGACACCGACTGGCCGGACCCAGCGACGCAACAGCCTCACCGCGACAGGGACCGCCGATGGAGGCGGCGGGGGGTACACCCCTGACGCAGCCGGTCGGGCAGGGCGGCGGAGGTGCGCCTCGCCGCACGCACCCGCGAGGGGTTCGGCCTTGAGGTACCGGCCGGCTTGCCCCGGTGACGCGCGAGCCCCTCCGACGCGCGAGCCTCTCCGTGGCCGGGATCGCCGATGGGCGACGGCCGGAGAGCGTCCCGGCGCGGTCGGCCTGCCGGGCAGGGCGGCCGGGTGCCGGTCGGCTGGACCATGCCGCGGGGAGAGCGGGAGTGTCAGAGCAGGCGGCGGATGTCGCCGCGGACGCGGTAGAAGCCGCCCGCCGCGGGGTGCAGGGCGTCCACCACATAGCGGGCGCCCGGCTCGCGTATCGCGCGCGGGAACTGGACGTTCCA
Organism: Streptomyces sp. NPDC001709; assembly: GCF_053596375.1. Taxonomy (NCBI): domain Bacteria; kingdom Bacillati; phylum Actinomycetota; class Actinomycetes; order Kitasatosporales; family Streptomycetaceae; genus Streptomyces; species Streptomyces sp. NPDC001709. Next base: position 259,845 of record NZ_JBSFGB010000005.1, read on the forward strand.
GGAGGTGTCGTAGCCCTCGGACAGCACGTGCACCCGCAGCCGGCCACCTTGCTGCACGCACTGGACCACGACGGCGCCGGCGGGGGCCTGGGCGACGGTGGACACCTCGGCCACGGCGGTGGCGGGCGCGTAGGTCGGCAGGGCGGCGGCGAGTTTGACGTCCCGCGCCACCGGCACCGTGCCCTGCTGGGCCGCGGCGATGGCCGTCTCGCTCGCGTCGACGCACACCAGTGAGCCGTCGGTGGTCACCAGGTACAACCGCTCGTCGTGGTACTGCATCGACAGCGCCGAACCGCCGCCCGTGCCGAGCTTCCACAGGCGCGTGCCGTGCTGGTCGAAGCAGTAGACGGACGACGCGGCGTCCCCGGCGAAGACGAACCGCCCGCCCGGGGAGGCGGCGCACGAGTAGACCGCGCTGTCGCAGGCGTACGTCGCCTCGATCGCGCCGGTCGCCTTCGACAGCCGCTGGACCACGCGGTGCCCGGTGCCCGCGTAGACGGCGTCGTCCTCCTGCCAGCCGAACAGCACACTGCCCTTGGTGGCCGTGTGCCACAACTCGCCCCCGCCGTCGGGCGCGTAGGCGGTGACGCCCCGGTGGTGGCCGTGGTAGACGGCCCGGTCGTCGGCACGGATCATCCAGGCGTGTTCGCCCTGGCTGCGGCGGGACCACTGGTGTTCGTCCTCGTGGTCGATGACGGTGAGGCGGCCTTCGCGGTCCGAGACGTTCAGGATGCCCTCGTGGATGTCCAGCCAGAAGATGTCGACGTCGGCGGCGATGTCGTACGCGGCGAACGGCAGCTTGGAGGAGAGGTCGTAGACCTTGCCGTCGTCGCAGCCGGCGTAGATCCAGAAGTCGTCGGCGACCAGGCACTTCACCCCGTCCGGCAGGCTGAACCGGGCGAGGACCGCGCCGTCGTGGCCCAGGGTGTAGACGTCACCGGCCTGATTGCCGACCCAGCAGTGTTCGTCGTCGACATGGATGCCGAACGCGGCGGAGCCGGTGCGGAACCGCCACAGCACGGGGGCCACCGCCCGCGCCGTGGACGGGGCCGAGCTGACCTGACGCCGGGTCACCGGGCGCGGGGCACGCTGTCCCTGGACGGCCGGGGCGTATCCCTTGCGGACCTTCTCCCCCACCTTCTTCGCGGCGGCCGCCCGGGCCTTCTCGGCGGTCGGGAACGTCGTCGTCTGGATCTGCCCGGCGGCGCCGATCCTGCCGTAGCGCACCGTCACCACTGTTCCGTCGACGGTCACTTCGTAGAACTTGTGGGCGCCGCCGCCCTCCTGTGACAGCTCCAGATACGTCGTCGACACCGCGGACGCCGTGGTCATGGCAGACCCCTCCCCAGGACGGACCCGCGGCCGTTCCGGCAGGTCCTCACTGGTCAAACCGTAAGGGCGACCACTGACAACGGGCCGGGCCCACGGTTCCCGCTGCCCCCTCCCTAGCCCTCGCCGGCGCCGTCGCCGTCCGGCCTCAACGCGCTCATTCCGCCCACCAGTTGGCGCAGACAGTCGATCGCCAGGGAAGCCGGTGAGTACTCGCCGGTGACTGCGGCCTCCGTGTCGGCCCAGGTCTCCAGTGCGATCCTGATCGCGTCCGTGGCCGCCGCCGCGACCATCCGCACCTGCACCGCCTCGAGGCGTCCGTCGGCGAGGCGGGCGACGACCGGGACGAGGCGTTCCTCGGACTCCTGGTTGACGCGGTACCACACCGCGCGCAGCGCGGGGTCGTCCGCGGCGGCGCGCAGCAGCCCGCGGGTCCTCAGCAGCGCCTGGGCGGCCTCCTCGTCCGGTGCCGCCAGAGACCGTTCCACCGCCGTCTCCAGCACCCGGGTCAGATCGGTGCCGGGCTCCGCCGCCTCCAGCAGGGCCCGCCACCGGTCGGCTCCGGCGGCCAGCAGCGGGCTCACCGCGTCCTGCTTGGAGCGGAAGTAGCGGTAGAAGGTCCGCAGCGCGACGCCCGCGTCCCGGGCGATCTCCTCGGCCGTGGTCGCGTGCGGTCCCTGTGTGGCGAACAGCTCGGCCGCCGCGTGTGCGATCTCGAGCTGGGTGGCGGCCTTGCGACGCTCGGTCAAGGAGGGGGGCGGCTTGGTGCTCACTCCAGAAGGGTACGGCGAGGGGCAGGGCTGACGTGGATTGACCTGATGGCAAAATGTGTCACCTCGGCGTAACGTGAAGGCCGTGAGGGCGCCGGCCGGCAGGAGAACCGGCGTCGTGAAGGCCCGGCCGCGCAGCGGCAGGGCGGGCAGGAGAAGACATGAACCGCTACGAAGGCCGCCGCGCGCTGATCACAGGGGGCGGCTCGGGCATCGGGCAGGCCACCGTGCTGCGCCTCCTCGCCGAGGGCGGCACCGTCGTGGCCGCGGACGTGAGCGAGCGGGGCCTGAAGGACACCCTGGAGAAGGCCGGAGCGCACGCGGACCGCCTCACCACGCTCGTCGTCGACATCGCGGACGAGACCTCGGTACGCGAGGGTGTCGCCGCCGCCGTCGCCGCCCTCGGGGGTCTGGACGTACTGGTCAACGCGGCGGGGATCCTGCGTTCCTCGCACACCCACGAGACGAGCCTTCCGGACTTCACCCGCATCCTTCAGGTCAACCTCGCCGGCACCTTCCTCGTCATCCGCGAGGCCATACCGGCGCTGCTGGCCGGACGTGACGCGACGGTCGTCAACTTCAGCTCCACGTCGGCCCAGTTCGCGCACCCCTACATGGCGGCGTACGCGGCGAGCAAGGGCGGCGTCCAGTCGATGACGCACGCCCTCGCCGCCGAGTACGCCCGGCAGGGCATACGCTTCACCGCCGTCCAGCCCGGCTCCATCTCGTCCGGGATGACCGACGGCAGCGGTGTCAGCGGGCAGAGCACCGGTCCTGGGCTGCCCGAAGACGCGGACCTGAGCCTGTTCGCCAAGCTCTCTCCGGCGCTCGGGCAGGGCTTCGCCGGTCCCGAGACGGTGGCGTCGGTCGTCGCCATGCTCGGCTCGGAGGACGGGAAGTTCATCACCGGCACGGAGATCCGCATCGACGGCGGCACCCACTTCTGACCACGAACAGGCCGGTCGATGACCAGGGCCTGTCCGGCGGATCAGGTCGCAGGAAAGTGACGGCCTCTCATCAGCCCCCGCGTCTGCGACAGGATCCGCCGGACAGGCCCTAGGCGAGGGCGACGAGTCCGCGGTACTCCTCGCTCCACAGATCGTCGTCCGCGTCCGGCAGCAGCAGGACACGGTCCGGGTGGAGGGCGTCGAGGGCGCCCTCGTCGTGGGTGACCATCACGATCGCGCCGGGATACGTGCCGACCGCGGCCAGGACCTCGTCGCGGGAGGCCGGGTCGAGGTTGTTGGTCGGCTCGTCCAGCAGCAGGACATTCGCCCCGGAGTGGACCAGGCCCGCCAGCGCCAGCCGGGTCCGCTCGCCGCCGGACAGCACACCCGCGGGCTTGTCGGCGTCGTCCCCGCCGAACAGGAACGCGCCGAGCACCCGGCGTGCCGCACCGGTGTCCAGGTGCGGCGCGGCGGCGCGCAGGTTCTGCAGGACCGTGCGCCCGGTGTCGAGCGTGTCGTGCTCCTGGGCGAAGTAGCCGAGGCGCAGCCCGTGTCCGTGCACCACCCGTCCGCTGTCCGGCCGTTCGACGCCGGCGAGGATCCGCAGCAGGGTGGTCTTGCCGGCGCCGTTGAGGCCGAGCACGACCATGCGGCTGCCCCGGTCCACCGCCAGGTCGACTCCGTCGAGGACGCGGTGGTCGCCGTAGGACTTGGCCAGGCTGATCGCGCCGAGCGGCGTCCGCCCGCACGGGGCGGGCTCGGGCAGCCGGATCCGCGCGGTCTTCTCGGTGCGCCGGACCGGTTCCAGCTCGGCCAGCATGCGGTCGGCGCGGCGGGCCATGCTCCTGGCCATGGTGGCGGTGGCGGAGCGGGCTTTCATGCGGTCCGCCTGTGCGTGCAGCGCGGCGGCCTTGCGTTCGGCGCCGGCCCGCTCCCGGGTACGGCGCCGCTCCTCCGTCTCGCGTCGGGTCGTGTACGTGTGCCAGCCGGTGTTGTGGATGTCGATCGTGGCCCGGCCGGGGTCCAGGTGGAAGACGCGGTTGACGACGTCGGCGAGCAGTGCGGTGTCGTGGCTGACGACCACCAGTCCGCCCTGGTGGCTTTGGAGGAAGCCGCGCAGCCAGGCGAGCGAGTCGGCGTCGAGGTGGTTGGTGGGCTCGTCCAGCAGCAGGGTGCCGTCGGTTCCGGCGAACAGGATGCGGGCGAGCTCCACGCGCCGCTTCTGCCCGCCTGACAGGGCTCCGACCGGTTCGCCCATGACCCGTTCGGGCAGGCCGACTCCGGCCGCCACCCGGGCGGCCTCGGCCTCGGCCGCATAGCCGCCGCCGGACTGGAAGGCGGCTTCGGCACGGGCGTAGGCGTTCATCGCCCGCTCCAGCGCCGCCGGACGGGCGGCGTCGGCCAGCGCCGCCTCGGCCTCGCGCAGATCGCGCAGCGCGGTGTCGAGACGGCGGGCGGACAGAATGCGGTCGGTGACCGTCGTGGCGGGGTCGGCGGCACGGGAGTCCTGGGCGAGGAAGCCGACCGGCGTGGTGTGCGTGATGGTGCCTGCGGCGGGCCGAGTTCGTCCCGCGAGTGCGGTCAGCAGGGTGGTCTTGCCGGCGCCGTTGCGGCCGACGAGGCCGATCCGGTCGCCGGAGGAGACGGTGAAGGAGATGCCGGACAGCAGCAGGCGCGCTCCGGCGCGCAGCTCGACATCGCGAGCGGTGATCATGGCGTAACGCTCCGAAATAGCGAGAGGACACACTTCTGGCGTGGAAGCGGGTCCTCAGCTAGGAAATTCGGGGCGTGGACATGCGGTCACGCTAACCGAGGCGCGCTGCGCGGCGCATGCGGTTTTCCGTGCCGGCCTCGTCAGGGCAGCACCTTGACCCCGACGCCCGCGATCCGGCCGGACGCGTCGAAGTCGACCTCGACCGCACTGCCGCCGGGCAGATCGGCGACGATCCGGCCGGCCTCGTCGCGCCGGGGCAGGCCGTGGTGGTCGAAGTAGCCGGTCACGACGTGTCGGGCCGAACGGCCGATGAGTCCGGCTCCGGTGAGCAGGGTCCGGGGCAGGGTGACGGGGTCGACCCCGGCACGCGGGACCTGCGGGTCGTCGGGGAGGAAGTAGACGCGGGTGGCGCCGCCCGCGGGAACGCCGATGTACCCGGGCGCCCCGGCCACTCCCATGCCGGTGAAGGCGAGCATCTCCGCGGCGCGCCGTGGATCGGCGAAACCGGACAGGTCCAGGACCTCCCCGGTCAGTTCGGCGATGCCGCCCGCCCGTCCGTACCGCTCGATGACACCGGTCGCCGCCACCACCTCGGTGCCCCGCAGTCCGGGATTCGCCCAGCCCCACATCCAGGACTGCTCGGCCATGTCGTACGTGCCCAGTACGGCCACGCGCAGGGCCAGCTCCCCCTGCTGGTAGAGGCAGGACGACAGCTCGGCGGTCCACGGCCCCTCGGGCAGGAACGCGGTCAGGGTCTCCAACTGAGCGGCACCCCAGGCGGCATGCCGCTCGGCCTCCAGCAGGAAGGCGTCGCTGAACTCACTCGTCATGCCCCGACCCTAGGAGACGCCCGCGCCGGAGCGGCGGCCGGGTCCGGTCCCCAGGGCAGCCCGCGATGGGCAGTTGGCTCGCCGGGCGCCCTGACACCGGTCACCCGCCGACGAGTTCGGCGAAGCGCCCGGTGTCGATGTTGCCGCCGGAGGCGATGATGCCGATGCGGGCGGGGAGGTTGTCGACGCGGCCGGCCAGGAGGGCGGCCAGGCCGGTCGCGCCGCTGGGTTCGAGGACGATCTTCAGGCGTTCGAAGGCGAAGCGCATGGCGGTGACGATCTCCGCGTCGCTGACGAGGGCGATGGCGTCGACCAGGTGCCGGTTGATCTCGAAGGTGATCTCACCGGGCGTGGGCAGGGCCTGCCCGTCGGCGATGGTCCGGGGCACGGGCAGGGTGACGCGGGCGCCGCTGTCCAGCGACCGCTTGGTGTCGTCCCCTTCCTCCGGCTCCACGCCGACGACCCGGATGCCGGGATGCAGGGCCTTGGCGGCGGTGGCGCTGCCGGCGATCAGGCCGCCGCCTCCGACGGGTACGAGCAGGGCGTCGAGCGGGCCGGTCTCGTCGAGGAGTTCGAGCGTCGCGGTGCCCTGTCCGGCGATGACATGGGGGTGGTCGTAGGGCGGGATGAGGACCAGGCCGCGGTCCTTCGCCAGCGCCGTGCCGAGCGCGGTGCGGTCCTCGGTGTAGCGGTCGTAGGTGACGATCTCGGCGCCGTATCCGGCGGTTGCCTCCCGCTTGGTGCGCGGGGCGTCCTCGGGCATCAGGATGACGGCGCTGGTGCCGAGTTCGCGGGCGGCCAGGGCGATGGCCTGGGCGTGGTTGCCGGAGGAGTAGGCGGCGATGCCCTTGGCCAGCTCTTCCGGGGTGAGCTGGGCGGCCGCGTTGTAGGCGCCGCGGAACTTGAAGGCGCCGGCGCGCTGGAAGTTCTCGCACTTGATGAACACCTCGGCGCCGACGAGGGCGTTCAGGGTGCGCGAGGTGAGGACGGGGGTGCGGTGGGCGACACCTTCGAGGCGTGCGGCGGCGGCACGGACATCGTCGAACGTTACGGGCGAAGCGGCGGCCATGACGGTCTCCCCTTCCCTTCCTGCGTTCCGCGAGGTTGCGGTCGCGTTGCTTGACGGTCGCTACTTGGACTGATTTTCCATTCTTGGACAGATACTCTAGATAGCCGTACGCCCGTCTGTCCAGGGAAGGGGCAGACGGGCGCGCGGGTGAGGGCGTGCCGTCACCGGTCCTTGGCCAGGGCGACGAGTTCGGCGAAGAGCCCGCCGGCCTGCACGAGGTCGTCGTAGCTGCCCTGCTCGACGACACGACCGCTCCGCAGGACGATGATCCGGTCCGCGAGGCGGGTGTTCTCCAGCTGGTGGGTGACCACGATGGTGATGCGCCGGGCGGCGATGCGTTTGATCTCCAGGAAGATCTGGTGCTCTCCGCGCGGGTCCATCTGCGAGGTCGGCTCGTCCAGGATGAGCAGGGGGGTACGGCGGTACAGCGCGCGGCCGCAGGCCAGGCGCTGCCACTGCCCGCCGGACAACTCGGCGCCGCCGAAGATCTCGCGGGCGAGCAGGGTGTCGAGCCCGCCGGGAAGGTGCTCGACCGCCTCGCGCATACCGACGGCGTCGATGGCGTCCCACACCGGACCGTCGTCATGGGTGCGGGGCTGGCCCAGCGTGATGTTCTCCCTGACGCGCAGCGGCCAGCAGGCGAAGTTCTGGGGGACGAGCGCGGTCCGGCTCCAGACGGAGTCGGGCCGGGCGCGCGCGAGGTCGACGCCGTCCCAGAGGACACGACCCTTGTCCGGGAGGAGGATGCCGGTGATGAGCCTGGTCAGCGTGGACTTGCCGGAGCCGTTCTCACCGACGATCGCCAGGATCTCGCCGCGCCGCAGGGTGAGGGAGACGCCGTCCACGGCGGGCTCGTCCTTGCCGGCGTACTGGTGGACCACCTCCTCGAGCCGGATCTCCTCTACCTGGTCCCGGATCGTCAACTCGCCGCGTTTCGGGGCGCGTTCGGCTGCCATGTCGAGGAAGGCACGCATGTCGGCGAGGTAGAGGGAGGTGTGGAACATCGCGGCGCCGTACTGCACGAACTGGGACAGCGCGGCGAGCGTGCTCTGCACGGCGACCACCGCTGTCGCGGCGACGGGCAGCGCGACCCGCCCGGTCATGGCCAGCCAGGCGAGGGCGGCCCAGGTGAGGAGCAGGAAGGCACCGCCGAGGGCGGAGGTCGCCAGGACGATACGGAGCATGCGGGGCGCGGCGGTCAGGGTGCGCCGGTCGATCCGCTCGGACAGCGCGCGGTACCAGTAGACGAGGTACTCGGTCATCCCGTTCGCGCGGACCTCGTCGCCGTGCCGCGAGAAAGTGGCCCACCAGCGCATCATGCCGCGTACGTTGCGGTCACCGACGTTGGCGTAGTGGGTCTCGTAGTCGACGCGGGCGGAGAGTACGGCGCCCAGACCCGCGGGCAGGACGGCGAGCAGCAACAGCGGGAGCATCAGCCAGTGCAGTGCGGTGATCACCCCGCCGGCGGCGATCATGCGGATGAGCGAGGCCAGGAACTGCTGAGCGTCCTTGACCATCGTGGTGGTGCGGGTGACTCCGACCTCGGCGGCCTCCTGCCGGTCGGCGAACCCGTCCTCGCTGTGGGCGGCGGCTTCCACACGGCAGACGGCGGAGACGAGCGCCACGTCGGCCTCGGTCACCAGCCGCGGGGTGATCCGCCCGTCGGCATAGGAGGCCAGGGCCCTGCCGATCCGGCCGACCGCCGCGGCCGCGGTGACGACCGCGAGGGCGGGCAGGGCGCCGTGCAGCCGTTCGGACACGGGGCCCGTGCCGAGGATGTGGGTCATCGCCCGTGCGGTACCGCCGAGCACCACGGCGGCCGTGAGGCCGGTGAGGAACTGGCAGACGAGGAGCAGGACGACCCCGGACCGGTCCACGGACCATGCCATGCGCGCGGTACGGCGCAGCACGGACGGCAGACGTCCGCACATCCTCCGGAAACTGGCTTCTTCCAGGGGGTTCTTGCCGAACTTGCCCGCGTAGCTGATCGTGGCCGGCGGTGGAGGGGGTGGCGGGGAGTCTTCTGTCGAGGCGTCGGTCACGGTCACCTGCGTCCCTCCTTCGGGTCGGCACCGCACCTGGGTGGTCCGGCGGTGCCCAACTCAACGAGGGTGCGGGCGAATCGAACGCATGCGTTTCCGGACGAAGAACGGACCCGTAAATCCGGGGCCGTCGAACGCGCGGTCGCAGTGGTGCAAGGCCTCCGCGACGGCGGCGGGTGGCCGAAACGCCGGTGATTGTTACGGCTGTTGCAGGTGAGGTTTGGCCCCGATCGCCGGCCGGCCGGACCGCGGGTCGCTAGTCGGCCAGCTGCGGATACAGGGCCGCCAGGTCTCCGGAGAGCCCCGCCTTCACGCTCCGGGTGATGTCGTCCGCCAGGACCTCGTGGACCCCGGCCTCGACGCCGTCCAGTGCCAGGGCGGCGATGTCGCCCGCGGTGGACTTGGGTGCGTCGATGTTCGTGGTCATGTCGGTGTCGATATAGCCGACGTGCAGTCCGGTGACCCCGATGCCGCGTGAACGCAGCTCCAGACGCAGGGAGTTGGTCTGGGACCACAGAGCGGCCTTGGTCGCGCTGTAGGAGCCGGCGACGCCGAGCCAGGAGAGCACGGAGTGGACGTTGAGGAGGTGACCGCCGCCGTTGCGCTCGATGACTGGGACGAAGGCACGGGTGAGCAGCAGCGGCCCGTAGAAGTTGATCTCGAATTCGCGGCGTACTACGTCGACGGGGGCGTCGAGGAAGGAGGTCGCGCCGAGTGAGACACCGGCGTTGTTGACCAGAATCGTGACGTCCTGGGCCCGCGCCACCGCGGCCTCGACCGATGCGGGGTCGGTGACCTCGAGGGCGAGCGGCACGGCGTCGGGGTGGGTCACGGTGCGCGGGTCGCGGGCCGTGGCGTACACCTTGGCGGCGCCGCGCGTGTACAGCTCCTCCACCAGCGCCTTGCCCAGGCCACGGCTCCCGCCGGTGACCAGCACCACGGAGTCCTTGATCGCAGTCATGTTCATCTCCAGAGCGCGAAAGAGAGGGATCGGAAACCGATCGGTTTCCGATCCACCGTAAACCGATCGGTTTCAGACTTCAAGCGCATCCATCGGACGCGCCCACCCGTCCGTGCGGGCCGCACTGGCCGCTCGATCGGCCGGGGGTCCGGTTACGTGCGCTGCGCCTGGAGGCCGGCGCGGACGACGCGGCGGCGGAGAGCCTGGACCACCCGACCTCGCCGGGGAGCGCGAACACGTGCTGGCCGCGCTGCCGGGAACGCGCTCGCTGGTCTCGCTGATGGTCCGCATGAACCGCGACAACACGCGTTCGCCCGCGCGCAGCGTGACCAACCAGGCGTTCCACAGACCGACGAAGGGATGGGCCTGCACCCGGCGGAGGGGCGGGGAACGAACCGAGCGCATGGATTCAACCGCTCCCCGCCCCCCGGTACGTCGGCCCGCCTGGTCACAGACACGGAGGGACGACTCGGCGACCGGTCGGACGAAGCACCGGCTCACCGATCTCGTTCAGACCCTCCGTCGCCGGCACCGCACAGGCCAGTGGAGCCGGGCCGCACGGGTGACACGCCTCATCGCACGGGGGTACACCGACGACTGCCGCCCGCCTACCGCCTACCGCCTACCGCCGCAGGGTGGCCCGCCGACGGCGGCCGGCCGACGGGACGGCCGCGTGAGACGCGCTCGACACCAGGGGCAGACCCGCAGCGACACCCGCCCTCACTCACCGCCCGGCCCACCACAACCGCCATGCGAGACAGCCACCGTGAGGCACGCCGGGCGCCTGGGAGACGACTGGAGACGACATCCCCGTGCCGCCCGCCTCGAAGATGCTGCACTCGTCGAGACCTGAGCTCCGGGAACTCCCCACGCGCTCCCGGTAGTTGATATGGGAAGCTTTGGCCAACCGTTTGCGGGACCGAGGCCGTGACGGTCATGGAGAGGAGCCCAGCGTGACTCAGGACGGCAGCCAGGCCGTGCGCATCGACACCAGCAAGCCGCATCCCGCACGGATCTACGACTACCTCCTGGGCGGCAAGGACAACTACGAGGTGGACCAGCAGGCGGGCGACCAGCTGGCCGCGGCGGCGCCCGAGGTGTGGATCTCCGTGCGGGCCAACCGCGCGTTTCTGCGGCGCACGGTCCGGTATGTCGTCGACAGCGGCGTCCGCCAGATCCTCGACATCGGCACCGGGCTGCCCACCTCGCCGAACGTGCACGAGGTCGCCCAGGAACTGGCCCCGGACGTGCGCGTCGCCTACGTCGACAACGATCCGATCGTGAAGGCGCACGCCGACGCGCTGCTCAGCCGGGCCGGCACGACCAGCATCGTGCTCGCCGACCTGCGCGATCCGCAGTCCATCGTCGATCATCCCGAGGTCCGCCGGACCATCGATTTCGGCCGGCCGGTCGCCCTGTTCCTCGTCGCCATTCTCCACTTCATCCGCGACACGGACGAGCCCGAGCGGATCGTGGCCACGCTGCGCGACGCGCTCCCGGCCGGCAGCTTCCTGGTGCTCTCGCACGCGACGGGGGACTTCGCCGACGACCGCAGCGAGGCCGAAGCCGTCTACAACAACGCGACCGCCACCATGAACCTGCGGTCCCGCGACCGGGTCGAGCGGTTCTTCGACGGCTTCGAGCTCGTCGAACCCGGACTGACCCAAGTTCCCTTCTGGCGCCCGGACACCACCCCGCCGCCCCGCTCCGAGGAGATCGGCTTCTACGGCGGAGTGGCCCGCAAGCACGGCTGAGTCCGGGACCTCCGGCACAGCCGTCTCCCCCGCCCTCACCCTCACCCCCGCCGCGCCCTGCGCGTCCCCGCCTCCGTCCCCGTCTCCGTCATCGCCTTCGCCTTCGCCTTCGTCTCCGAGCCGGGATCGCGCAGGGCGCGGTCCGCGTTTTACCCGCCACCCCTTGACCGCCCCCCCATCGGTCCCTCCATACTGACGGCCAAATCGATTTGGCCGCATCGTTTTGGCCGCCGTCCACGGCCGGATCGTCGAGGCCTGCGCCGAGCGAGCCGAACGGAGCCCGCGCGTGTCCAGTCCCGTACATCCCGTCGACCCCTCCCCCGTACCTCCTGTACCTCCCGACGCCCCCGGTGCCGTGCACCCCGTCGACGAGTCCCGGCCCCTCGGGCGGATCCTGCTCTTCGGCGTCCAGCACGTCCTCGTCATGGCGGCGACCCCGATCTCCGCGATCTTCCTGATGAGCGCGACCCTCCGGCTCGGCCCGGGCACGACCGTCGACCTGCTCTCGGCGGCCCTGCTGCTGTCCGGGGTCGGCTCCCTCGTCCAGTCCCTTGGCCCGTGGAAGTTCGGGCCACGGCTGCCGTTCGTGATGCTGCCGGGCGGGGCGCCGCTGATCCTGTTCCTGTCGATCGCGCAGCAGCACGGGCTGCGCACGGCGACCGGTGCGGTGCTCCTCACCGCCGCCTTCACCTTCCTGGTGCTGCCGCTGTTCGCACGGTTGCTGAGGTTCTTCCCGCCGCTGGTCATCGGCACGATGATCGTGATCGTCGGGGTCAACCTGGTGAAGGTCGGCGCGCTGCTGGTCATCGGGCAGCCCGGCACACCCGGATTCGCCGACCCGGTACGGCTGGGGCTGGCGTTCGCCACCATCGGTCTGATCGTCGTCTTCACCCGGCTGCTGCGCGGGATCCTGCGGCAACTCGCCGTACTGCTGGGCCTCGCGGCCGGCACGGCCCTCGCCTTCGCCCTCGGCCAGGTCCACCCGGGTTCCGCCCTCTCGGGTCAACTGGTGGGCGTGCCGAAGCCGTTGCCGTTCGGCACCCCCACCTTCGACATTCTGGCCGCGCTTCCGCTGATGCTGTACAGCCTCGCGTCCATGGCGGAGGCGACCGGGCAGACCGTCATCAACGCGGAGGCGGTCGGCAAGGAGATCGACGTCCGTACCGACGTGCCCCGCACGGTCCGCGGGGACGCCCTGACCTCGCTGCTCGGCGGCTGCTTCGGGCTGCCGTTGATGGTGACCAGCGGGGAGAACATCGGCATCGTCCGGGTCACCGGCGTGCGCAGCCGGTACGTCACGGCCGCCGCGGGCGTCGTCCTGGTCGCCCTCGGTTTTCTGACCCCCGTCGCTCGGGCGCTCAGCATGATGCCGTCGGCCGTGGTCGGGGGCGCCGCGATGGTCGTCTTCGCGGTGATCACCGTACTCGGCGTGCAGATGCTCGCCCGGGCCCGGCTCGAGGACCACACGGCCACGATGACCTGCGCGGTCGCCCTGTCGCTGGGGCTGCTGCCGATCCTGGTCCCCGGTGTGTACGCCGGTTTCCCCTCCGACGTGCGGATCCTGCTGGAGAGCGGGGTCGCCGTGGGCGCCTTCGTCGCCGCCGTCCTCAACGTCGTCTTCCACCACCAGAACAACGGAGAAGCATGACCGACCTGACCCTCGACCAGCTGCGTCATGACACGCTGCTGCTGGTCCCCGAGGTGACACTGACCCCCGACGGCCCGCTGGAACTCCACGCGGTGGTGGTGCGGGAGGGCGGGTTCCGCGATGTCGGCCCGGTCGAGCGGATCGTCCGTACGTATCCGTCGCTGCCCCCGGTGCGGCTGCCCGGACATGCGCTGGTGCCGGGCTTCGTCGACGCCCATCACCATCTGACGCAGAGCTTCGGTGGCGCCCTCGCGTTCGGCGAACCGTCGGAGATCTTCCGCCGGGTGTGGGTGCCGCTGGAACGTGCTCTGGACGAGGAGTCGGCGTACGTCGCCGCGAAGCTGGCCGCGCTGGAGTCCCTGCGGGGCGGTTTCACCACGGTCGCCGAGGCCGGAACGCGGGCCACGGTGGACGTGGACGTGGTGGCCCAGGCCGCACGCGACGCGGGGATCCGCTGTGTGCTGGGGCTGGTCTGCAACGACGCCTCGGACGGCACCGGTCAGGACGCGGATCCACGGGCCGTGCTCGCCGCCGCCGAGAAGCATCTGACCCGCTACGGCGGTGACGACCTGGTCCGTCCGTCGCTCGCCGTGTCCGTGCCGGAGGCCGCGACCGCGCGCACGCTGGCGGCGACGGCGCGGCTCGCCGCCGACGCGGGCACGGTCGTACAGATCCATGTGAACGAACACCTCGTCGCCGTCGAGCGTTCACTGGTCCGGCACGGGCTGCGCCCCCTGGAGTATCTGCACCATGTGGGTGCGCTGGGCCCGCAGTTGCTGGCCGCGCACGCCACGCTGCTCACCCCGGCCGAGGTCACGCTGCTCGCGGACAGCGGTACGGCGGTGAGCTACAACCCGGTGGCCAGCGCGTGGAAGGGCAACGCCGTCGCCCCGGCGACCGCTTTCGCCGAGCGCGGCATCCGGTTCGGGCTGGGCACCGACGGGACACGTGGGGACGGCTTCCGGCTCGCGGACGCCGCGGAGTCCGCCCAGCGGCTCACGTACGGCCTCGCCAGCGGCGACTCCTCCTGCGGTGCCGGCTGGACGTGGTGGGAGCGGGCCACGGCGGGCGGTGCGGACGCGGTCGGACTCGGCGGGCACACGGGGCGGATCGTGGCCGGTGCCGCGGCGGACTTCCTCCTGGTGGACATCACCGGCCCGGAGATGCAGCCGTCCTGGGACCTGCCGTGGGAACTGGTCCGGCGCGGCAACCGGGATCAGCTCACCGCCGTGTTCGTCGCCGGCCGGCTGCGGCTGTGGCGCGGCTGGCCGCCGGACTGGGACGGACCGGCACTGGTCCGCCGGGCCGCCGAGCTGGCCCCACGAGTGGTACGGCGCGCCGGGGTGGCACGGGCCCATCCGACGTCGGTGGCGGCACAGCAGCGGACGTCCGCGACGGCCCCGGCGCCAGCACCGCGCCGGGGGGATCCACCATCTGCGGTACCGGTACCGGTACCGGTACCGGCCCCGGTGCCGGGTGGGTCGCCGGACTCCGCCCCGCATGCCAACCGGACGTGGACCCGGGCTTCGGACACCGTGCCGTCGCCGGACGCGGTGCCGGACTCGTCGCCGTGCCGGTCCGCCGATTCGGCTCCGGTCCCGGCCGGGGACGTGTCCGCGGACGCGGCGCCCCACACCGCCGAATCCCCCGCTGCCGCGTCGCGCCCGCCCGCGCTCCCGGCTTCGCTCACCACGGTTCCGGCTGGGGACGCGCCCGCGCCCCCGCCCGCACCCTGTCAGGGTGGTCACCGATGAGCGGCGGCACGCTGGCGGTGCTGGCGCTGACCGTCGCGGCGGCCGCGTTCGTGCAGGGGGCCAGCGGCCTCGGGTTCGCGCTGATCGTGGCGCCGGTCGCCGGTCTGCTCGATCCGGGACTGCTGCCCGTGTTCGTGCTGACCGCGATGATCCCGCTCAATCTCTACGTCGCCTGGCGCGAGCGGCACAGTCTCGATCTGCGCGGCGCCCGGTGGATCACGGCGGCGCGGCTGGGCGCGACACCGGCGGGGCTGGCGCTGCTCTGGGCGATCCCGGAGGGCGCTCTTGGGGCCGTGGTCGGCGCGGCGACGGTGCTGGCGGCGGTGGTGAGCCTGGTCGTGCCGTCGTTCGTGCCCGGGCGCGGTGCCTATGTGGGCGCCGGCGTGGTCACCGGGCTGACCGAGACCGCGACCGGCGTGGGCGGCCCGCCCCTCGCCCTCGTCTACCAGCACCGGCCGCCCGGCGAGCTGCGGGCCACGGTCGCGGTCTGCTTCCTGGTGGGCGAAGTCGCCTCCCTGGCCCTGCTGTTCGTCAGCGGGCGGGGCCGACCCGCGGACATGGGCTGGGCGCTCCTGCTGCTCCCCGCGCTCGCGGCAGGGGCCTGGCTGAGCCGGCTCGTGCACCGGCGCGTCGACGCGAAGAAGATGCGCGCCCTCGTACTCGTCTTCGCCCTGGTGTCCGGAGTGGTGCTGATGGCCGGGCCGTGATGCGGCGTTCCACTCCGTCGCCGGGCAGGTCCCGTCAGCCGCGGTCGGCGGACGGCGCAGGGACGAGGCGCAGCTGGGCGCTCCTGCTGCTCCCCGCCCTCGCGGCGGGGCCGGCTCGTGCACCGGCGCGTCGACGCGAAGAAGATGCGCGCCCTCGTACTCGTCTTCGCCCTGGTGTCCGGAGTGGTGCTGATGGCCGGGCCGTGATGCGGCGTTCCACTCCGTCGCCGGGCAGGTCCCGTCAGCAGCGGCCAGCGGACGGCGGACGGCGCAGGGACGAGGCGCGCAGGACGAGCCGGGGCCCGGCGGCGGCCGGCGCCTCACCCTCGGTGTCCGCCGCGCCGGTGGCCGGTCGCGCGCCCAGCCGGGCGAGCAGCAGCTCCACCGCGTCCGCGGCGGCCCGGTCCAGCCTCAAGTCGACCGCGGTGAGGGGCGGTTCACAGGTCCGGGCGCGCAGTCCGTCGTACCGCGTGACGACCATGACGTCGTCGGGGATACGGCGGCCCGCCTCCCGCAGCGCCCGTACCGCGCCGACGGCGAAGGCGTCCACGAGCACGCACAGCGCGTCGATGCCGGGGTGCTCCGCGAGCAGTGCGGCGCACCGGTCGTACCCCGCCTGCTCACCGCCGTCCTCCGGGGCGGTGGCGACGATCGGCGGCCAGCCGTAGGCCGCGGCGGTCCGTTCGTAGGCCGCGCGGGCGTCGACCGAGGAGTGGCGGGCGCTCGCGCCGACAATGAGCGCGGGGCTGCGAGCGCCCTGGTCACGCAGGTGGTCCAGGAGCAGCTCGACGACCAGGCCGCCGTGCAGGTCCACATAGGGGGCGTCGTCGTCGGGTGCGGTGGGCCGGCCCAGCGCGACGTACGGCAGTCCGCGCTCGCGCAGTTGGGCCACGGCCGCGTCGTCCGCGTCGGGCTCGACCACGATCGCGCCGTCGATGTCGACGGAGTACAGCGCGGAACCCGACTGCACGGGCGGGATCAGCACCAGGGCGTAGTCGTGGACGAGGGCCCGCTCGGCCGCGGCGGCGGCCACCTCCATGTAGAAGCCGAGCCGCGAGGGGCCACCGGCCACCGCGAACGGCATCGAGGAGGCCAGCGCGATCGCCTTGGCCTGGCCGCGGCGCAGCCGTTGGGCGCGCAGATTGGGCCGGTACCCCAGCTCGGCGGCGATCTTCTTGATGCGTTCGCGGGTCCGCGGGTCGACCTTGCCGATGCCGTTGAGGGCGTGGGACACCGTGGTCCGCGACACCTGCGCCGCCGCGGCGACGTCGGCGATCGTGGGCCGGCGGGCGCCGTGGGACGTGGTCATGGGCCCATCTTCGCAACCTCCGCCGCCCCGGACCACGGCGCCGCCGCATATACGGGCGCTCTTCACGCTCTGTGCCCGCCCGCGTACAGGCCCCGGCGCTCGACCGCGTCCACGGCGGGCCGCGGCGGCGCGTACGTGGTGGGGCCCGCGTTCTGGTGCGACGCTGGGTGGTGAGGGCTGTGACGAGGGGCTTCCTGGAGGGACGATGGGGCGCGACGTCCCGGCGCTCGTCTTCACCCGCGAGGACCGCCGCCGGTACCGGATCAAGATGCACGCGTGCCTCGACGCGCTGGCGCAGATGCTGCGCGAGTCGCGGTTCGAGTCCGAGCGGCCGCAGGTCGGCCTGGAGATCGAGCTGAACCTGGTCGGCGACGACGCCGAGCCGGTGATGCGCAACACCGATGCGCTGCAGGCGATCTCCGACCCCGCCTGGTCCACCGAGCTGGGCCGGTTCAACCTGGAGATCAACGTCCCGCCCCGGCGGCTGATCGCGGGCGGCCCCGACGCGTGGGAGTCGGAGATCCGCGCCGCGCTGAACCACGCCGACGAGCGCGCCCGGTCGATCGGCACCCGGCTGATCATGATCGGGATCCTGCCCACCCTGCGCCAGGACGACATCGGCGAGGAGAGCCTGTCGGAGAACCCGCGCTACCAGCTGCTCAACGACCAGATCTTCGCGGCCCGCGGCGAAGACCTGCGCATCGAGGTGGACGGCGTGGACCGGCTGCGCACCTACGCCGACACGATCACCCCGGAGGCCGCGTGCACGAGCACGCAGTTCCATCTCCAGGTGTCTCCGGAGGAGTTCGCCCCTTACTGGAACGCGGCGCAGGCCATCTCCGGCGTCCAGGTGGCACTGGCGGCGAACGCGCCGTTCCTGTTCGGCAAGGAGCTGTGGCACGAGACCCGTATCCCGCTGTTCGAACAGGCCACGGACACCCGCCCGGAGGAGATCAAGGTGCAGGGCGTACGGCCCCGGGTGTGGTTCGGGGAGCGGTGGATCAACAGCGTCTTCGACCTCTTCGAGGAGAACCTGCGCTACTTCCCGGCGCTCCTGCCGCTGTGCGACGAGGAGGATCCGGCCGAGACACTGGACCGCGGCGACACCCCCGAACTCGGCGAACTGACCCTGCACAACGGCACGATCTACCGCTGGAACCGTCCGGTGTACGCCGTCTCCCACGACGTACCGCACATCCGGGTGGAGAACCGGGTGCTGCCCGCCGGGCCGACCGTCGCCGACACCCTCGCCAACGGCGCCTTCTACTACGGGCTGACCCGGGCCCTGGTGGAGGAGGACCGGCCGGTGTGGTCGCGGATGTCGTTCGCGGCCGCCGAGGACAATCTGCACACCGCCGCCCGGCACGGCATCGACGCCCTGCTGTACTGGCCGGGGATGGGCGAGGTGCCGGTGCCGGAACTCGTCCTGCGGAGGCTGCTGCCGCTGGCGCACCGGGGTCTGGAGCACTCGGGCATGGACGAGGCCTGGCGGGAGCCGCTGCTCGGCGTCATCGAGCAGCGCTGTGTGACGGCACGCAACGGCGCCGTGTGGCAGAAGGAGATGTTCCACCACCTCGACGCCACCACGCGTACCGGCCGCCACGAGGCGCTGCGCCGGATGACCCAGCTGTACATCGACTACATGCACCTCAACGCGCCGGTCCACACCTGGCCGGTGGACTGAGCCGGCTCAGCGGCGCCCGCTCAGCTGGTTCACCGCGGCGTCGAAGGCCGAGTCGCGGTTCTTGGCGAACTCCTCCTTGGTGAAGACCGGTTCGGTCAGCTGCGGCGGGATGCCCGTGCCGTCGAAGGTGCGGCCGGTGCGGGTCAGGTACTCCTCGTTCGGCAGGCCGAAGCCCAGGCCGTCAGGCAGATAGCGCACCATCACGTCCGAGAAGACGCCCTGGGTGGGCTGCCCGATGCGCACGGTCCGCCCTGGCCGGTCCAGGAGCGCCTGGGTGAAGGTCTCGCCGGCGCTGACCGTCGAGCCGCCGGTGAGGACGGCGACCGGGCCGGTGTAGCGGGGCGCGCCGGCCGGGACGACGGGCACGGGTTCGGGGCGGGTGTGCCGGGTGGGGTCGGCCGGGTCGTTGCGGGCCCGTTTCGAATAGGCGATGTACGGAGTGTCGGTCAGGCGCTGGGCGATCCGGATGCCGAGGGAGTCGTGGCCGCCACCGTTGACGCGCAGGTCGATGACGAGGCCCTTGAGCCGCCCGGTACGGCCCGGGGTGAGTACGGTGTTCAACGCCCGGTCGAGTTCGGCCTGTTCGGCGGTGTACGGCGCGTTGTCGCCGGCGTAGCCGCCGAATCCGGAGATGCGCAGATAACCGAGGTCGCCCGGCAGGTCGGCGTAGGTGATCCGGCCCGCGCCGAAGTCCTGGCGATAGGAGGCGTCCTTGAGGTCGCGGGCCTCGATGAACTTCTTGACCCGGGCGTCCAGTTCGGGGCCCGGCTTCTGGGTGCCGGGGCGGACCTGGCCGAAGCGACGGTCGCCGTCCATCACCGTGACATGGGCGTCGTACAGCGGACGCACCATCCGGCTGAGGATGCCGAAGAACTGGTCCCTGGTGGTGTCCTTGTGGACGAGCGGGCGGTACCGGTCGCGGACGGCGTGCCAGTCGATGCGCTTCTGGGCGAAGAAGGGGTAGTTCTCCTCGAAGGTCTGCCAGAAGACGTCGAAGGCGGTGCGCGGGTCCGTGGCGACGGGACGTGTGCAGTCGGTGGGCAGGGCGCTCACGCGGCGCAGCGTGCGGTGTCCGACCGAGCTGTCCGCGGCGAGCAGCGCGTGAGCGCGGTCGCGCACGGTGCGTACGGTCAGCACCGAACCGTCCGAGGCCGCGTACGTCCCCGGGCCGGTCTGCCGCGAGGTGTCGCCCTTCACGCAGCTGACGGACGTCGTCTGGTACTCCTGCAGCACTCCCCCGCCGAGGACGAGGACCGTGCCGTAGCCGTCCATGCGCCACACTCCGTCGGTGTCGGGCGGTCCGGCCGGTGCGGCGGCCGCGGCCGGTACGGCTCCGGCGGCGAGGAGCAGGGCGGCGACGGTGGCCGTGAGGGTGCGCACGAGCGTGTCCTTCCGATGGGTTTCCACGGGAGACCACCGTGACCGAAGCACCCTGGCCCGCACCATCCGGCAGTCCGGTGCACCGGTACGGGGGACACCCCCCGTACCCCCTCACCGGGACCGGGCCGCACCGCTCAGCGGAACGCGCCGCACGGACAGCTGACGACGTCCGGGGTGAACAGCTCGTCCAGGCGGTCGAGTTGCCCGTCGTCCACGAGGTGGCCGTGCCTGGAGATCAACTCGGTGATGGCGAGGCGGTCTTCAGGCGTGAGTGCCATGGGAGTCCTCTAGGGCTTCATGTGCCGAACGAGACCCTCGATCCTCTCTCAAGCCCCGCTGGCCGAGCGCACCGGCCCGCACTCGTCGACCGGCGCGGTCGGCTTTGGTCCAGCTGGTCCGCACCCACGGTGCGGTGATGTCCGTGTCCCGGCGTTACGCCGGCCCGGCCGGTCGCTCGCGCTCCAGGCCCGGGCACGGCGGCTCGTCCGGCAGGTATTCCTTGGCCCATTCGCCCAGTTCCCGGAGCGCCGGTTCCAGGGCGGCCCCCGCCTTGGTCAGCCGGTAGGACACGCGCAGCGGCGGGCCCTCGTCGACCTCGCGGAGCACCAGTCCGGCGGCGCCGAGTTCCGCGAGCCGGTCGGACAGCATGCGCTCGCTGATGCCGGGGATGGCCCGGCGCAGGTCGGTGAAGTATGCGGGCTGTTCCACGAGGACGGCCACGATCGGGCCGCTCCAGCGCTTTCCGAGCAGCTGGAAGACACGGGTGATGCCCTGGTCCACCCGCTTGCACGCCGCGCTGTCGTGGGTCATGTCCGCCGCCATGCGATCAGGGTACTACCTCGATGTAGGGGGGTGAAAAAAAGTAAGTCCCTGTGTTAGAGATAGTCGTGTACGAAACTTCAGCCCTATTGGAGACACCATGGCCACCCTGCTGCACATCGACTCGTCCGTTTTCCCGACCGAGGCCTCGGCCTCGCGCGCCGTGGCGGAGACCTTCCGCGCGCACTGGCAGGAGCAGCACCCCGAGGGCACCGTCGTCTACCGCGACCTCTCGGCGCAGCCCGTCCCGCACATCACCGCCGCCGCGCACACCGCCGGCTTCGCCGACCCGGCCTCGCACACGCCCGAGCAGGCCGCGGCCTTCGCCGAGCGCGTCCGGCTGATCGAGGAGCTGGAGCAGGCCGACGCGGTGCTGATCGGCGCCCCCATGTACAACTTCTCGATCCCCTCGACCCTGAAGGCCTGGCTGGACAACGTGATCCTCCTCGGCCGCACCGCGGGCGAGACCCAGTCCGCCAAGGGCACCCCGGTGACCGTCGTCGCCAGCCGGGGCGGCGCGTACGGACCGGGCACCCCACGCGAGGGATACGAATACGTGCAGAACTACCTGACCGCGGTCCTCGCCGACGCCCTCGGCCTGGACGTCGGCTTCATCGTCCCGGAGCTGACCATGGCCCCGCAGAACCCGGCGATGACCGAACTGATCCCCCTGTACGAGGCCTCCCGCGACCGCGCCTTCGAGGAGGCCGCGGCGAAGGTCAAGCAGCTCGCCGAGCGCCTCGCGGCCTGACCGGCACCGTCCCCGCCCGGGCGCCGCACACCTGCCGGCGGCGCCCGGGCCGAGCCACGTCAGCGCCCGAAGACCGTACTGGCCAGCGCGACCTCCCGGGGCTGTCGGCCGTGGGCTGGAGGTTCTGATCGACGTCGAGGTCAGCGCCAACGACCGTACGAGTCTGCCCTGTGTGCTGCGCATCGACTCCCACCTGACCAGGAAGACGATCAAGGCCGGGCCCTGAGTCGGCAGTGGGCAGGTGTACGGTGCAACGACCTGCTCGACGCCCCCATCCCGATGGGACACCTTGAGGAGAAGCACCGTTGGCCGCCAGCTACTACGAGCGCATCGACCGGCATCGCTACAAGCCGACCCCGCACGCGAGCGGCGCGTGGGACCCCGCCGAGCAGCACTTCAGCCCGCTGGCCGGACTGGTGGTGCACGCGATCGACCAGTTCCGCGCCGAGCGCCCGCCGAGCGGCCTCCTCCTGTCCAGGATCAGCTTCGACATCCTGGGGCGCCTCGCCCTGGACGAGTGCGAGATCCAGGTGGAGTCGGTCCGGCCCGGCCGCACCATCGAGCTCCTCGAAGCGGTCGTACGCATCGCGGACCGGCCGGTGGTACGAGCCCGCGCCTGGCTGCTCACCGAGGTGGACACCCGCGCCGTGGCCGGCGGTGCCGAGGCACGCCTGACTCCGCCGACGGAACTCGCCAGTCGGCCGCTCATATCGGTCTGGCCCGGCGGCCACTGCGCGTCGGTCGACGTCCGGCCGGTCGAGCCCCCGGCGCCGGGCCGCTGCACGGCCTGGATCTCCACACACCTCGACCTCGTCGCCGGCGAACCGAGCAGCCCGCTCGCGTCCTATGTCGCGCTGGTCGACACGGCCAACGGCATAGCAGTACGGCGGCCGCCCACTGAGTGGATGTACCCCAACGTCGACCTGACGATCCATCTGCACCGGCAACCGGTGGGGCGGTGGGTGGGCCTGGACACCACGGTCGTCTTCGGCCCCACCGGCCAGGGCCTCACCAGCAGTGTCCTGCACGACCTCGACGGCCCGGTCGGCCAGGCCCAGCAGAGCCTCACCGTGCGCCCGCTGCCCGGCTGACCGGCTGCTCGGCACCGTCCAGCGCCCGGCGTCCTCACGGAAGCCGATCTCTCCCGACGTCGTTGGTTCCGCCGCCGGGCGGTGTTGCGGCTCGATGCCGAGGGCCGGGCGACTCCCCGCTCGGCGGTGCGGATCAGAAAAGCGCCGCGTGTCCCGGCCGCCGACTACTCCACGCGCGTCCCGCCCGCCCCGGCACCTCCCGACCCGCGCCCCGCTTCGGTCACCCCTCAGTCCCGAGTGACTTCCACCCTTTCGCCCACGCCCGCCGTTCCCTCCCGCCCCTCCCCACGCGTCGCCCCCACCGAGGCGAGGCCCACCGCCGCGACCCCCGCCCACTGGGCCGCGGTGAGGTGCTGGCCCAGCAGACAAAGGCCGATCAGCGCGCCGATCGCCGGTTCCAGGCTGGTGAGTACGCCGAAGACGCGCGGTGTGAGGCGGCGCAGGGCCTCCAGCTGGAACGTGTAGGGCACGAAGCTGGACAGCACGGCGACCGCGGCGGCCACGGCGAGGGTGCCCGGGTCCAGAAGGCGGGTGCCCGCCTGCGTGATGCCGTAGGGCAGGCTGAGCAGTGCTCCCCAGGTGACGGCCAGCGCGAGGCCGCCGCCGTCGGGGACGCGTTCGGCGAGCCGTTTGCCGACCAGGATGTATCCGCCCCAGCAGCATCCGGCAACGGTGGCGCAGACGATGCCGGTGGCGTCGAGGGCCGTACCGGAGCTGCTGAGCAGGAGGACGCCGGTGGCGGCGAGGCCGGCCCACAGCAGGTCGGGGGCGCGGCGCGATCCGTACAGGGCGATGGCGAACGGGCCGAGGAACTCCAGGGTGGTGGCGGCGCCCAACGGCAGCCGGGCGACCGCCTCGTAGTACGCGAGATGGTGCACGGCGAGCAGGGTTCCGGCGGCGGCCGCGAGGCCGAGGGTGGTCCGGTCGCCGCGGATCCGGGGCCGCCACAGCGCGGTGAGGAGGAGCGCGGCGATGGCCAGCCGGAGGGTCACCACGCCTGCCGGTCCCACGGCGGGGTAGAGACGGGTCGTCAGTGCGGCCCCGCCCTGCAGGCCGAGGATCCCGCCGAGGACGAGGCCGGGGGCGGGCACGGTGCCGAGTCCCCGGCCGACGGCCGAGGCGGCGCGTGCGCGTGGGGTGAGTTGTTGGGTGATGGTTACCGGACTCCTGAGTGCGGTGGCCCTCGCACCCTAGGGGGAGGACCCGTTGTGGATCAACGGGTGGGGTGGGTGGCGGGGTCCGCGGCCGTACCGCTTAGCGTGCTGTCATGCGCGTCGACTACTCACCCGAGTCCCTGACGACCGGGGCGTTCTACCGTCTGCTCACCGCCGTGGTCGTACCCCGGCCGATCGCCTGGGTCTCGACCCTCGGGCCGGACGGCGAGACGGCGAACCTGGCCCCGCACTCGTTCTTCACCGTCGCCTGCACGGATCCGCCGGTCGTGCAGTTCACGTCGGTGGGCCGGAAGGACTCGCTGCGCAATGCCGAGGAGACCGGCGAGTTCGTCGTCAACTTCGCGCCCGAGCCGCTCTTCGCCCAGATCAACGCGACCGCCACCGACTTCCCCCGCGACCACGGCGAGTTCGACGCCGTGGGCATCGAGCGGGAGCCCTCGCTGCGGGTGCGGCCGCCGCGGGTGGCGGCCTCTCCGGTCGCCCTCGAGTGCACACTGCACTCGACGCTGCGCCTCGGCGATTCGACGGTGGTGTTCGGCCGGGTCGTGCACGCCGCCGTCCACGAGGACGTGCTGGTGGACGGCCGGCCCGACATCGGGCGACTGCGGCCGCTGTCCCGGCTGGGCGGGAACGAGTGGGGCACGGTCGGCGAGATCCACGAACTCGCCCGTGTGCCCTACCGGGACGGCACCCGCGACTGAGCCGCCCGCCTGCTGGGGCTCAGCCGAGCACCAGCACGAGGGGCACGCCCTGGCACGGCACGAGACGCATGCCGTCGTACGCGCCGGGCCGCGCCCCGCTGAGCAGTCGGCCGAAATCGGGGCCCTTGGTGAGGGAGCCGGCCAGGTGGGCGGGGTCGGCGGAGGCGGCGACCCTGCCCCGGGCGTTGACCAGGTGGGCGGGGCGCGACAGCCGCCGCAGCAGCGGGAGGGCGGCCTTCTCGAAGTGCCGCAGATAGACGTCGGCGGCGGCCACTCCGGCGAACCGGCCCTGGATCCGGACGGGTTCGGACAGGGTGAGGCTGTACTCGTCGGAACAGAGGTAGTCGACGTACGGACCGGCCACCGCCCGGCGCCCGGTGTCACGGGGCAGCGCGAACCAGTCCCAGTGCGTGTAGTCGGAGTACGCCGACTGGCCGGGATCGAGGTCGAGCAGGAGCGGGCGTACGTCGCCGTCGGCGCCGGACTGCCACCACTCCAGCCAGGCGGGTACGTCGGTCAGCAGGCCGGGGGCCGCGACGAAGCCGACGCCGGAGACGAGTTCCTCGCGGGTCAGGTGCAGGTGCAGTCCGGGGCGCAGGGCGGCGAGGTCGGCGCTGGCGGGCCGCCGGTCCTCGGCGACCACCCGGCCGAGCAGGGCTTCGGTGGCGGCGCGGGTGGCGGCGACCGTCTCGAAGACGGCTTCCAGCGCGCCGCCGATCTGCGCGGCCACCCACGTCTCGGTCTCCGTGTCGAGGGTGGCGAGCCCGGCGCTCCGGCCCATGGTGTCCTCCAGCGGACGGGAACCTGACGCGGCGGTCAGAGGGTGAGGCGTACGGCGACGAGCCGCGCCGTCGACTGCCTGACGCACCGCTCGGCCAGCGTGCCGGCCGTTTCGTGGGCCCCATCCTGCACGGCGGAGATCACGGCACGGTGACGTTCCGCAACTTCTTCACGAAACACGTCGTCGGCCAGGACCAGGCAGAGCAGTGCGCCGATCTCGCTCTGCAGGGCGACCTGTTCGCGGGTGAGCCGGGCGGACTGGGCGGCCGCCGCGAGTTCGACGTGGAAGCGGCCGTACAGCCGGCTGCGTGCCGCCGCGTCCACGGCCCCAGTCAACTCCTCGGCGGTACGGCGGAGTTGGTGCAGGTCCTCGGGTTCGGTGCGCTGTGCGGCGAGCCGGGCGGCGGCACCGGAGAGGGCGGCCCAGTGGTCGCCCAGGTCGCGCAGTTCCTCGGTGCTCCAGCCGCGCAGCCGAGCCTTGAGGCGGTCGTCGGCGGGGACTTCGGGGAGGGAGACGAAGCTGCCGCCGCCGCGGCCCCGGCGGGTGGTGACCAGGCCCTGCTGTCGCAGAGCCATGAGGGCCTCGCGCAAGGTCACCGTGGAGACCCCGAGCTGTCCGGCCAGTTCGCTCTCGCCGGGCAGCTGCTCGCCGTCGGCCAGGAGGCCCAGCTCGATGGCGTCGCCGATGCGGCGGACGACCGCGTCCACGCGGGCCCGGTTGTCCACCGGGCTGAAGACGGCCCTGCGGGCCCGGCCGTCCGTCTCCTGCTGTCTCACGGTCACCACCTCGTGCATTGACTCAAGCTTTACCCTAAGGGGACCTTGAGCTTAGAACTATGACTTCATATGTTTGCGGTCAACGTACAGCGCGCCAGAAAGGTTCCCGTATGGAGGGAATTGCGATCCGGCTGCACAACCTGCGGAAGTCGTTCGGCGAGACGACCGCCGTGGCCGGGGTCGACCTGGAGATCCGGGACGGGGAGTTCTTCTCGATGCTCGGCCCCTCCGGATCCGGCAAGACGACGGTCCTCCGGCTCATCGCCGGGTTCGGGACACCGGACCAGGGCCGGATCGAACTCGCCGGTCAGGAGGTCACCGGCCTCGCCCCGTTCGAGCGGGACGTGCACACGGTCTTCCAGGACTACGCGCTCTTCCCGCACATGACGGTCGAGCAGAACGTCGCCTACGGGCTGAAGGTCCGCAAGGTGCCGAAGGCCGAACGGCTCGTCCGCGCCCGCAAGGCCCTCGCCGAGGTCCGCCTCGAGGGTTACGGCCAGCGGCGCCCGGCCCAGCTCTCCGGCGGGCAGCGCCAGCGCGTCGCACTCGCCCGCGCGCTCGTCGGCCGGCCCCGGGTGCTGTTGCTGGACGAGCCCCTGGGCGCCCTCGACCTGAAGCTGCGCGAGCAGATGCAGATCGAGCTGAAGGCGATCCAGCGGGAGGTCGGCATCACCTTCGTGTTCGTCACCCACGACCAGGAGGAGGCCCTGACGATGAGCGACCGCATCGCCGTCTTCGACCAGGGCCGCATCGCCCAGGTCGGCACGCCCGCCGAGATCTACGAGCGACCCGCGACCCCGTTCGTCGCCTCCTTCGTCGGCACCTCGAACCTGCTCGAAGGGGAGGTGGCCCACCGGATCGTCGGCACCCCGGGCACCTACAACATCCGGCCGGAGAAGATCCGTGTCCTGAAGGAGTCCGCCGAGGCGGACGAGCCGGAGCACGCCACCGCGACCGGCACCGTCGCCGAGGTGGTCTATCTCGGCGACGCCACCCGCTTCCTGGTCGACCTCGACGGCGGGGGCCGGCTCACCGCTCTCCAGCAGAACCTGGAGACCTCCTCCGAGGACGTCGCCGCCTACCGCGGCACCCGGGTGCGCCTGACGTGGCACCGCCGGCACGCCGTCCGGCTGCCCTCCTGACCCCTCCCCGTCTCTACGTCCCCTTGGAGAACGCCGTGCGCCCCACCCGTACCCTGCGCACCGCGGCCTGCGCCGCCGCGCTGCTGCTCGCCGCCGCCTGTGACTCCTCCGGCTCGGGCGGCTCGTCCGCCACCGGGCTCAACCCTCCCGACCTCACGGCCCCGACGAAGCTCGGCAGGACGGAGGGCCAGGTCAATCTGATCGCCTGGGCCGGCTATGTCGAGGACGGCTCCAACGACCCGAAGGTGAACTGGGTCGGCGACTTCGAGAAGCAGACGGGCTGCCAGGTCCACTCCAAGGTCGCCGCCAGCTCGGACGAGATGGTCAAGCTGATGAAGACCGGCGAGTACGACGCCGTCTCCGCCTCCGGCGACGCCTCCCTGCGCCTGATCGCCTCCGGCGACGCGGCCCCCGTCAACACCGCGCTGGTACCCAACTACAAGGACATCTTCGCCGGGTTGAAGAACGGAGCCTGGAACTCCGTGAAGGGCCGGATGTACGGCATCCCGCACGGCCGGGGCGCCAACCTGCTGATGTACAACACGCAGAAGGTCAAGCCGGCGCCCACCTCCTGGTCCGCCGTCTTCGACGACGCCTCCAGGTACAAGGGGCACGTCACCGCGTACGACTCGCCGATCTACATCGCCGACGCGGCCCTCTATCTCAAGGCCACCAAGCCCGAGTTGAAGATCAAGGACCCGTACGCCCTCGACCAGAAGCAGTTCGACGCGGCCGTGGCACTGCTCAAGCAGCAGAACAACAACGTCGGCGAGTACTGGAGCGACTACCTCAAGGAGGTCTCCGCCTTCAAGAGCGGCGACTCGGTGGTGGGCACCACCTGGCAGGTCATCGCGAACCTCGCCTCCTCCGAGGGTGCCAAGGTCAAGGCGCTGGTGCCGAAGGAGGGTTCGACCGGCTGGTCGGACACCTGGATGGTCTCCAGCAAGGCCAGGCATCCCAACTGCGCCTACAAGTGGCTGAACTGGATCGTCTCGCCCAAGGTCAACGCCCAGGTGGCCGAGTACTTCGGCGAGGCGCCGGCCAACTCCAAGGCCTGCGCCGAGACCAGTGACAAGAACTTCTGCACGGTCTACCACGCGGCCGACGAGAGCTACTGGAAGAAGATCGCCTTCTGGAACACGCCCATCGAGCAGTGCCTGGACGGACGCAAGGACGTGACGTGCGTGCCGTACGCCAAGTGGGTGCAGGCCTGGACCGAGATCAAGGGCTGAGCCGTGACGACCGATGTGACGACCGCCGGCCGGAGGACCGTCCGGCGGCTCGCCGGAAGCCTGCACCGCAGACCCCGGCTGCGGCTGACCCTGCTGCTCACCGCCCCGCTGCTGTGGCTGGCCGTCCTCTACCTCGGGTCGCTGGCGGTGCTGTTCGTCTCCGCGTTCTGGACCACGAACTCCTTCACCTCGCAGGTGGTGAAGGTCTGGTCGACGGACAACTTCCACGAGCTGCTGACCACGCCCGTCTTCCGCGAGGTGATCCTGCGCAGCGTCGGCGTGGCGCTCGCGGTGACCGTGCTGTGCGCCCTGATCGCCTTCCCGGTCGCCTTCTACACCGCGCGGGTGGCCCGGCCGAGGTGGCGCCCGCTGCTCGTGGTGGCCATCCTCACCCCGCTGTGGGCGAGTTACCTGGTCAAGGTGTACGCCTGGCGGCTCATCCTGTCCCAGGGCGGTCTCGCCGACTGGATGCTCGCGCCGTTCGGGCTGAGCGGCCCCGGCTTCGGTCTGCCGGCCACGATCCTCACGCTGACGTACCTCTGGCTGCCGTACATGATCCTGCCGATCCACACGGCCCTCGAACAGCTGCCGGCCGGCCTGCTCGACGCCTCGGCCGACCTCGGGGCGCGGGCCGGGCGGACCTTCCGCTCGGTGGTGCTGCCGATGGTGCTGCCGTCGGTGGCGGCCGGCTCGGTGTTCACCTTCTCGCTCAGCCTCGGCGACTACATCACCGTGCAGATCGTCGGCGGCAAGACACAGCTGATCGGCAATCTCGTGTACTCCAACATCGAACTCAACCTGCCGATGGCCGCCGCGCTCGGCACCGTACCCGTCGTCGTGATCGTCCTGTACCTGCTGGCGATCCGCCGTACGGGCGCCCTGAACAGCCTGTAGGAGAAGACCGCATGCATCTCAGCCGCACCGCGCGCATCGCCCTGCGCACCGGCGCCGGGCTCGGTTTCGCGGTGATCTACGTCCCGCTGCTGCTCGTCCTCGTCAACTCCCTCAGCCCCGACCGCAGCGCGAGCTGGCCGCCGCCGGGGCTGACCTGGCACTGGTGGTCGGTGGCCGGGCACAACGCCGGGGCCCGGCAGGCGCTGTGGGTCTCGGTGAAGGCGGGCCTCGGGGCCACCGCGATCGCCCTGGTCCTCGGCACCCTCATCGCGTTCGCCGTGGCTCGGCACCGCTTCTTCGGCCGTGGCACGGTGTCGTTCGTCGTGGTCCTGCCGATCGCGCTGCCCGGCATCGTCACCGGCATCGCGCTCAACTCGGCCTTCAGCACGATGCTGGAGCCGCTGGGCGTGGGGCTCGGACTGTTCACGGTGATCGTCGGCCACGCCACCTTCTGCATCGTGGTGGTCTTCAACAACGTGGTGGCCCGGCTGCGCCGTACGTCCGCCTCCTACGAGGAGGCGGCCATGGACCTCGGCGCGACCTCCTTCCGCGCCTTCGCCGACGTCACCTTCCCGCTGGTCCGCTCGGCGTTGCTGGCCGGCGCCCTGCTCGCCTTCGCCCTGTCCTTCGACGAGATCGTGGTCACCACGTTCACCGCGGGGCCCGGGATCGAGACCCTCCCGATCTGGATCTTCGACAACATGACCCGGCCGCAGCAGGCGCCGGTGGTGAACGTCGTGGCCGCCGTACTCGTCCTGCTGTCGGTGATCCCGATCTACGTCGCCCAGCGACTGTCCGCGGACACGGCGACGTCAAGCCGGGTGTGACACCCTGTCAGGACCGAGGAACGGGGGACGCATGAGCACAGGGGATGCCACCGGTCCGGCGCGGGCGCTGCGCGCGGCGTACGAGGCGGCCTCGGCGGTCGTCGCGGGACTGGGTGACGAGGAGTCGTGGCTGCCGACCGGCTGCACCGGCTGGGCGGTCCGCGATCTCGTCTTCCACTGCCTGACGGACGCCCAGCGCGCTCTGGTGGCCCTGCACACACCGGCGCGGGAGCCGGTGGACCGGGACGCGGTGACGTACTGGCAGGACTGGCGGCCGGGCACCGTGGGTTCGGCGAACGGCCGGCGCTGGGTGCGGGTGAACGCGAGCATGTTCCTCGACTTCCGTCAGCTCCAGGGCCTGTATCTGGAGACACTGGCGGCGACCGTGCACGCGGCGGACGCGGCCGACCCCGCACAGCACGTGGGCACGCAGGGGCATGTGCTGACGGCCGGGGATCTGCTGACCACCCTCGCGGTGGAGGCGACCGTCCACCACCTGGATCTGACCGTCCGGCTTGCGCACGCCCCGGGACCGGCGCCCGAGGGGCTCGCCGTGGTGCGCGCCACCCTGGACGGTCTGCTCGGCCGGCCCGCGCTCCCGGAGTGGAGCGACGCGCACTATGCGCGCGTCGGCACCGGCCGGGCCGCACTCACCGAGGCCGAACGCGCCGCGCTGGGCGCGGCGGCGGACCGGTTCCCGCTGTTCGGCTGAAGGCGCGGCGAGCAGACAGGCCGGCGCCCGGCACACACCCAACACGGGGACACACGCGGGCGACCCCTGCGCGGCGCCGGGTCGGCCGGCCCGCTTGATGGAAACGTGCGCCCCATGAACAACCCACCCAGCATCAACAGTTACGTCGACCGGGTCACCGCCGGCCCCGGCGGGGCG
Organism: Streptomyces sp. NPDC001709; assembly: GCF_053596375.1. Classification (NCBI taxonomy): domain Bacteria; kingdom Bacillati; phylum Actinomycetota; class Actinomycetes; order Kitasatosporales; family Streptomycetaceae; genus Streptomyces; species Streptomyces sp. NPDC001709. The sequence continues at coordinate 290,821 of NZ_JBSFGB010000005.1, forward strand.
CTGACCGACGAGGTCGGCGTCATCACCGGTGACCTGACGGTCGCCACCATCCTGCTGTCCGACGGCCACAGTGCGCGCGTCGCCATCCAGCAGTCCGGCACCGACACCTGGTACACCCTCGCCGGCGGCCCCGCGCCCGTGCCCGCCGGGCAACTGGCGGCCTATCACCGGGATCTGCTGGGCCGCATCCGCCGGGGCGGCGGCACCCGCGCCACCTGAGCGGGAGAGCGACGGCACAAGCGGCGCCGCAGTGGCGCCGCCCCGTCAACTCCCGCCCGGATACGGTCGGTTGACTCCCCATGAACACGTAAAAGGCGAATCCCGCACCTTGACCGGCGTTTGGTCCAGACCAATCATGGCCTAGACCAATAGCCCGGCCGGGCCGCACACCCCCTCTCCGCACGACGCTCGCTCGCCTGCCGTTCGCCACCCGGGAGTACCGATGACACGTCCGAGACCCGTACGCGCCCTGCTCGCCGGCCTGACCACCCTGGCCGCCTCCGCCGGACTCGCCCTGGGAGCCGGAGGCACCGCGCACGCGGCGACCCCGCTGCCCACGCATGTCTTCGCGCCCTACTTCGAGGCCTACAACGGCGACAGCCCCGCCGCGCTCGCCCAGGCCTCCGGCGCCAAGTACCTGACCATGGCCTTCCTCCAGGCCGACAAGAAGGGCTCCTGCACTCCGTACTGGAACGGCGACACCGGCACGCCCGTCGCCGCCTCCGTCTTCGGCGCCGACTTCAGCACCATCCGCTCGCGCGGCGGCGACGTGATCCCGTCCCTCGGCGGCTACGGGGCCGACAACGCCGGCACCGAGATCGCCGACAGCTGCACGAACGTGGACTCCATCGCCGCCGCCTACGAGAAGATCATCACCACCTACGACGTCTCCCGGCTCGACATGGACGTCGAGGACAACTCCCTCACGAACACCGCCGGCATCGACCGGCGCAACCAGGCCATCAAGAAGGTCCAGGACTGGGCCGCCGCGAACGGCCGCTCGGTGCAGTTCTCCTACACCCTGCCGACCACGACGACGGGGCTCGCCGACAGCGGCCTCGCCGTGCTGCGCAGTGCCAAGAACGCGGGCGCCCGGATCGACGTCGTCAACATCATGACGTTCGACTACTACGACGGCGCCACCCACCACATGGCGACCGACACCGAGACGGCCGCGAGCGGACTCCACGACCAACTGGCCGACCTCTACCCGAACCTGTCGGACGGTCAGCTGTGGAACACGGTCGGCGTCACCGAGATGCCCGGCGTGGACGACTACGGCCCGGCGGAGACCTTCACCACCGCCGACGCCACCACGGTGTACGACTGGGCGGTCGCCAAAGGCATCAACACCCTCTCCTTCTGGGCCCTCCAGCGCGACAACGGCGGCTGCCCGGGCTCCGGCGCCTCCGACACCTGCTCCGGCATCGCCCAGGACACCTGGTACTTCACCCACACCTTCGCGCCCTTCACCGGCGGTACGACGACCCCGCCGGCCAATGACTTCTCCGTCTCCCTCTCCCCCGCCGGCGCCTCGGTCGACCCCGGCGCAACCGCGACCGCCACGGTGAAGACCTCGGTGACCTCCGGCAGCGCGCAGCCGGTGGACCTGACGGTGAGCGGCGCGCCGAGCGGGGTGACCGCCACCCTCAGCCCGGCCTCGGTCACGGCGGGCGGCACCTCCACACTCACGGTGAAGACCGGTGCCACGACGACACCGGGCACCTACACCCTGACCGTCACCGGCACGGCGGGCTCCGCCCGGCACAGCTCCACGCTCACCCTGACGGTCCAGGGCTCCGGTGGGACGGCCGTCCTCGGCAACGGCGACTTCGAGACCGGCTCGCTCACGCCGTGGACCTGCGACGCCGGGGCCGCGGTGGTCTCCTCCCCCGTACACGGCGGCTCCCACGCGCTGAAGACCGCGCCCTCCGCCTCGCAGACCGGCCAGTGCGCCCAGACCCTCACCCTCAAGCCCCACACCTCCTACACCCTGAGCGGCTGGGTGCAGGGCCCGTACGCCTACCTCGGCGTCAGCGGAGGCGCGACGGCCAGCACATGGACCACGTCCACGTCGTGGTCGAAGCTCACGGTGCCGTTCACGACCGGCGCCTCGGGCACGGTCACGGTGTACGTCCACGGCTGGTACGGCCAGAACGCGGTCTACGCCGACGACCTGGCCCTGAGCTGATCCACCGTTCCGGCGGGCCTCGCTCGGCGATCACCGGGCGGGGCCGACGCATAGGGTCGGCCTGCCGACAGCGCGGGCCGTCAACCGGCACCCGGGCGTCGCCTTCCCTAGGCTGAAGAGACCCGAAGCTCCTCCGGGAGGCCTCCCGCAGGCAGGAGACGGTCGTGATCGAACTGGCCGCCGCGTTCGCCGTCGCCGGGGCGGCGAGCAACGCCGTCGGCACCGCCTTCCAGCGCAAGGCCGCGTCCGCCAGCAGCCGCGGCGGGCTCCGGCTGCTCGCGGAGCTGGTGCGCCGGCCCTTCTGGATGATCGGCATGTGCGGTGTCGTCGGCGCCGCGCTGTTCCAGAGCCTGGCCCTGGTCAACGGCCCGCTCGCGCTGGTCCAGCCGCTGTTCATCCTGGAGCTGCCCTTCGCGCTGCTCGTCGCCGCCCCGCTGATGCACCGGCGGCTGCCCCGCTCGGGCTGGTGGGGCGTCGGCGGCTGTGTGGTGGGCCTCGCCGTGCTCCTGATCGCCGCCGCCCCGCACGGCGCCACCCACCAAGCCCCGCTCACCCGCTGGATCCCGGCCCTGTCCCTGTGCCTCGGCGGGATGGCCACGGTCGTGCTGCTGTCCGGCCGGGGCAGGCCGCCGGCCCGGCGCGCCGCGCTCCTGGCCGCCGCCTCCGCCACGGGCAACGCGCTGACCGCCGCCCTGCTGAAATCGGCCACCGGCACCTTCGCCGACCATGGCTTCACGGCGTTCCTGCGGTCCTGGCAGACGTACGGCTTCGCGCTCACCGGGGTCGCCGCCGTGGTCCTGCTGGAGAACGCGCTCCAGGCGGGTCCGCTGGCCGCGGCTCAGCCGGCGCTGACCATCGGCGACGCGGTGGTGAGCCTGACCCTCGGCATGACCCTGTTCGGCGAGCGGATCCGGCTGGGCTGGTGGCTGGCGCCGGAGACGTGTGGTGCCCTGCTGATCGTCGTGGGCGTGGTGGTCCTCAGCCGGGCCGTCCAGCACATCACCGTGGTACAGGTCGCGGCCGAACAGCGGCACGTGGCGACCTGAGGCCAATCAACATCGCTCCGGCCCGGCCGATTTCGGACTTTCTCCGCTCACCCGCGCTCCACCGCGACCACGCGGCCCGCACAGCGGCGACCCCGCATCCCTGCCGGGCGCCCATGGGCCGATGGGGGCCGTGCCGGCCGTTCACTGGCGCGATGTCGCCGTTGACCTGGTTCGCGCCCCATGACACGTTCGGCCCGCCCCGGCCGAGCGGCGGGGCCAGGTCACCTGGAAGGGAATCGAAGCATGGCGTCGAGCGGTAGACGCGCGCGGCTGCGCGCAAGTGTCGTGGCGACAGCGGTGGTGACGGCCACCGTCGCGGCCGGGCCCTGCGCCTTCGCGGCGAGCGGCCCCCAAACCCGCGCGGCCGCACCTGTGGCGGCGGGTTCGCTCACCGATCCGACCGCCGATGAGCAGGAACACCTCAGGGCGGTGGCCGGGGCCATCTGGACGCCGGAGCTGGCCGCCGGCTGGAACATGAACTCCGACGTGGCCGACGTCCTGTCCACGGCCACCGGGGAGATCCTCAAGTGCAGCGAGGCCTTCGCCCTCGTCCCGCGCCCACCCGGCTTCCTGCCCGGGATCGGCTATCTGCTCGGCTACTGGAAGAACCTCCGCGACTATTTCCTCGTCGTGAAGGACAACCGCACCTACCGCGCGTGTGTCGTCACGGCCGCGCTCAACTACCGCTCACAGATCGAGATGGCGTCGATGGGTATCTGAACCACCGGGCGGGACACAGCCGTTGGGGAGGGCACGCGGCCGACGGCGCGCCTCCCCGACGGTTTTCGCTCCGCTATCGCCCCGCGATCGCGTCGATCCAGGACTGGAGACGTTCACCCTGGGCGGCCATCAGGCCGGGGTCGCGCAGGGTGTTGGTGAGGACGGACATGCCCTGGTAGGCCGCGACGAGTTCGACGGCGAGGGCGGCGGCGTCGGCGCGGCCCAGCTGGGCGAACTGGGACTCCACCCAGTCGAGCAGGGCCCGCATGACCTTCGCGGCGGCCCGGTCCAGGCCGTCGTCGCGCTTGTCGAGCTCGGTGGCGAGGGTGCCGAAGGGGCAGCCGAAGCGGGCCGCGGTCTCGCGCTGGTCGACCCAGCCGGCGACGAGCGCCTTCAGTCGCACGGCCGGATCGGGAAGGGCGTCCAACCGGCCAGTGAGCGCGTCGAGTTGCTCGCAGTGGGCGTCCACCGCGGCTTCGACCAGCTGGTCCTTGGCCTTGAAGTAGTAGTACACATTGCCGAGCGGCACCTCGGCCGCACGGGCGATGTCGCCGAGGGTGGTCTTCTCCACGCCCTGCTCGTGGAAGACCTGGACGGCCGCCTTCACCAGGCGCTCACGCTTGCCGCCCCGGCCGGACCGGCCCGGCTGTGCGGCCCCGGCCTTGACGGCGGATTCTGAGTCAGTCACCTGACTAAGCATAGACAACGGGCGACTCCGCGAGCTAGTGTCTGGACTTAGTTAGTCAACTAACTCAGCGAGGGGAATTTTCATGATCGTCGTCACGGGTACCACGGGGAATGTCGGACGCGCGCTGGTCGCCGGGTTGATCGAGGCCGGGGAGGCGGTGACGGCCGTCACTCGGCACATCGAGAACGAGGACGTGCCGCCGGGCGTGCGGGCCGTCGCCGCCGACCTCGCCGAACCGCAGAGCCTCGCACCCGCGCTGGCAGGCGCCAAGGCACTGTTCCTGCTGGTGGCGGGCGAGGACCCGGCCGGCATCCTGCGCCGGGCGGCCGATGCCGGTGTGGCGAAGGTGGTACTGCTGTCCTCGCAGGGCGTGGGCACGCGGCCGCAGACGTATGCGCACGCGGCGCGTTTCGAGGCGGCCGTGGCCGGGTCGGGACTGCCGTTCACCGTGCTGCGCTCGGGCGGGCTGGCGTCCAACGCGCTGGCCTGGGCCGAACCGGTCCGCCGGTACCGCACCGCGGCAGCACCCTTCGCCGATGTGGCGCTGCCGTTCGTCGACCCGGACGACGTCGCCGCGGTGGCGGTGGCCGTGCTGCGCGAGGACGGGCACGACGGCGCCACCTACACACTGACCGGCCCGGAGCCCACCACCCCACGGCAGCGTGCCGCCGCCATCGCCGCCGCACTCGGCGAGCCGGTGACGTTCGTGGAGCAGAGCCGCGAGGATGCCCACGCCCAGATGATCCGGTTCATGCCGCCCGCCGTCGTCGAGGGCACGCTCGCCGTCCTCGGCGCGCCGGCCCCCGAGGAGCAGGCCGTCGGCACGGACGTGGAACACCTGCTCGGCCGCCCTGCGGCCCCCTTCTCCGCATGGGCGGCACGCAATGTGGCGGCGTTCCGCTGATCCGCGACGCGCTCACCGCCGTAGACCGGCCGAGTGAGATAGGTGATTCTGGCTGCCCCTTTGCGCGCCACGCCGCACCAAATGGTCCATTTTGCATATTTATCGCATTTATGGTGCGGCGTGTCGGGAGTTTCGGCTGAGGGGATGGCGATGACGGGATTCAGCCGCCGGAGTGCGGCACGCCTCGGTCTCGGTGCCGGCCTCGGTGTGGCCGCCGCCTCGTTCGCCGCATGCGGAGGCCAGGACGGACGGGACGGCTCGCTCGAGCCCCTGCACGGGGCACCGAGGCTGATCGGGGACGGCTCGACGTCGTACACCGGACGCCAACCGCACCAGCCGGCGCCGCCCGTGCCCCTCGAACCCGGGCAGACTCCACCCCAGTTCGTGGTGTTCTCCTGGGACGGCGCCGGCGAGCTGGGCACCGGCCTGTTTCCGCGCTTCCTGGAGCTCGCGCGCGCCCACGGTGCGTCCATGACGTTCTTCCTGTCCGGCCTCTATCTCCTGCCGGAGGAGAGGAAGCGGCTCTACGACCCGCCGAACAATCCGCTCGGCGCCTCGGACATCGGCTACCTCACCGACGGACACCTCAAGGAGACACTGAAGTACGTCCGCCAGGCCTGGCTCGACGGCCATGAGATCGGCACGCACTTCAACGGGCACTTCTGCGCCGGACCCGGATCGGTGGCCAACTGGACACCGGCACAGTGGCGTTCGGAGATCGAGCAGGCGCGGTCGTTCGTCAAGTCCTGGCGCACGCACACCGGCTGGCAGGACGAGCCGTCCCTGCCCTTCGACTACGACAAGGAACTCGTGGGCGGCCGTACGCCGTGCCTGCTCGGCCAGGAGAACCTGCTGCCGGTCGCGCGTGAACTGGGCTGGCGCTACGACGCCTCCTCACCGGGCGGGCTGCAACGCTGGCCGAGGAGGCGGGGCGGAATCTGGGACCTGCCGCTGCAGAGCATCCCCTTTCCGGGGCACACGTTCGAGGTGCTGTCCATGGACTACAACATGCTGGCGAACCAGTCCAAGACCACGACGCGCGCACCCTCGTACCACTACCCCTACTGGCGCGCCCAGGCGACACAGGCGTACCTGGCCGGGTTCCAGCGGGCGTACGAGACGAACCGGGCGCCGCTGTTCATCGGCAACCACTTCGAGGAGTGGAACGGCGGCATCTACATGGACGCGGCCGAGGAGGCTCTCCGGCAGATCGCCGACCGGGAGGACGTACGTCTGGTCTCCTTCCGGCAGTTCGTCGACTGGCTCGACGCCCAGGATCCCGGGATCCTCGCGCAACTGCGCGCGCTCGAGGTCGGCGAGAAGCCGGACGGCGGCTGGACCGATTTCCTGCGCCCGGCGAGGCGCTCGCGGGACAGGTCGGGCGACACCGGGCAGGCCGCATAGGGACACCCATCGCCCCTCCCCGCCGTCAAGGCCACTTTCCGGTGATTGGACTTTGTCCAGACGAGATTGGCCTTCCTAGTCTGGGCGTCATGGCACCACATGAAACGAGAGGTGGCGGGCCGACCGGAGATGTCGTCGTCGGGGTGAGCGACTCGCTCGCCGGGTTGGCAGCCTTGCGCCGCGGCATCCTGGAAGCCCGGAGAACCGGTCGCACGCTGGTGGCCGTCCGAGCCTGGGAACCGCCGGAGGGCGACGCCCTCTACCGGCGCTGGCCCGAGCCCTCATGGGCGCGGCTGTGGGCCGACGAGGCACGGCAGCGGCTGGACCGCGCCTTCGAGCTGGCGGCCGGTGGGCCCCCGGCCGGCCTGCGGATCGTACGGCGGGTGGTCAGGGGCCCGGCGGGGCCGGTGCTCTGCTCGATGGCGAAGTCCGCGGACGACCTGCTGGTCATCGGCAAGGCCAGATGCCGGGGCCCGGCGGCCCTGCTGCACCGCAGGCCGGTGCACCGGCACATCCCGGCCCGGGCCGAGTGCGAGGTCCTGGTCGTGGCCGGCCCCCGGCTGCTGCCACGCGAGGCGCGGATGCTGCGACGCGGCGAGCAGCTGGAGCGGCGGGGCCGGACGGCGGGCCTGGTGCCGTAGTCCGGCCGCAGGACCAACCCGCGTCGCGTCCGGCCGCCGGATCAACCCGCGTTGCGGCGGGCGTACACCTCGATCTCGATCTTCATACGGGGGTCGGCGAGACCGCACTCCAGCATGGTCGCGGCCGGGCGGATCCCACCGAAGCAGCGGCGCAGCACCGGCCAGCAGGGCTCGAAGTCGGCGCGGTCCGGCAGCAGATAGCGCACCCGCACCACGTCGGCGAAGGTGCACCGCGCCTCGGTGAGCGCGGCCTCGATGTTGCGCAGGCACTGCTCGGCCTGCTCCACCACATCGTCCGAGATCGTCATGGTCGTGTAGTCGAAACCGGTCGTCCCGGACACGTGCACCCAGTCGCCGTCCACCACGGCACGGGCGTAACCGATCTGTTCCTCGAAGGTCGAGCCGCTGAGGATCGCACGTCGCTCTGTCATGCGGGGAACGCTAGGTGACCAGGGTCGATACGTCTAATACAGGCATCGGGATGATCTGATATCTCTGGAGATATGGACCGCCTGGACCGCCCCGGACTTCCGCTGCCACAGTTGCACGCCTTCGTCGTCCTGGCCGAGGAACTGCACTTCGGTCACGCCGCCGCCCGCCTGGGCATCGCCCAGCCCCCGCTGAGCCAGCAGATCCGCCGCCTGGAGGAGAAGGTCGGATATCCGCTCTTCGACCGCGCACCGGGGCGCGTGACGCTCACCCCGGCGGGCCGCGCGCTACTCCCGGCCGCCCGGCAGGCCCTGGCCGGGCTCGCCGACGGGCTGGCCGCGGCGCGGGCCGTCGGCAGCGGCCGGTCCGGGCGGCTGCGGATCGGCTTCGCCGCCTCGCTGGCCCTCACCGTCCTGCCGGGCCTGCTGCGCGACTTCCGGCAGCGGTTCCCCCACGCCGATCTCGACATCCACGAGATGACCACGGCACCGCAGCTGGACGCCCTGCGCGACAGGTCGATCGACATCGGCCTGCTGCGGGAGCCCCCGGACGACGACTCCGAACTGGACTTCAGGACCGTACTCAGCGAGCCGTTCGTGGCCGTGCTGCCGGCGGGGCACCCACTGGCTGCCCAACGGGCGCTACCGCTTGCGCAGTTGGCGGGCGAGCCGTTCGTCCTGCTGCCCCGTGCGGCCGGGCCCGGGCTGTACGACCGGATCACCGGCCTGTGCGAGGAGGCGGGGTTCACGCCCCGGATCTCGCAGCATGCGGTGGAGTGGCAGACCGTGTGCGCCCTGGTCGAGACCGGGCTGGGGGTGTCCGTTGCCCCGGCGAGCATTCGCCGTATCCGGCTCAAGGGCGTGGCCTTCCGCCGGATCGATCCGGGTACCGCTCGCACGCGGGTCGCCGTCGCATGGCGCCGGAACGACCACAATGCCCTGGTCGCCCGGCTGCTGGAGACGGTCGGTCAACAGCCGCGGCCCGGGCACCGAGGACCCAGGAGCGCTGTCACCGCTCCGGCCGCACGGGATGCCCGCTCATGATCGAGACCCGGTTGAACGCGTTGATCGTGACGGCCACCCAGATCACCGCCGCTATCTGGTCGTCGGTGAGCACGTCCCGCGCCGCCGCGTAGGCGGCGTCCTGCGCATCGGCGTCAGCGGCGGCGGTGGTCGACTCGGCCAGCGCCAGGGCGGCCCGTTCGGCGGGCGTGAACAGCTCGGTGTCCCGCCAGGCGGCGAGCACACCGAGGCGGTCGGGGGTGTCGCCGGCCCGCAGCGCGGCGCGCGTGTGGACACGCAGGCAGTAGGCGCAGCCGTTGATCTGCGAGACGCGGAGGTTGACCAGCTCCACCAGAGTGCGGTCCAGGCCGGCCTCGGCAGCGGTCGCCCGGACCGCCTCGGACGTCTGCACCAGCGCGTGATACGCCTTGGGGCTCTGCTTGTCGATGAAGATCCGCCGCGTGGCGTCGGCCTGGACAGGACTGGTCAACGTGGACTCCTCGGGGATCCGATCACCTATAGTTGTTGAATATATAACTATATCGGGAGGGTCAGTACCGTGATCCGGTTCACGCATCAAGCCCTCCCCGCTTGACCAGCTGGCTCGCGATGATGTTCCGCTGGATCTCATTGGTGCCCTCGCCGACGATCATCAGCGGGGCGTCACGGAAGTAGCGTTCGACGTCGAACTCGGTCGAGTAGCCGTAACCACCGTGAATGCGGACCGCGTTGAGAGCGATCTGCATCGCGGTCTCGGAGGCGAACAGCTTCGCCATCCCCGCCTCCATGTCCACCCGGCGGCCGGCCTCCGCCTCCCGGGCCGCGTAGAGGGTGAGCTGGCGGGCCGCGGTCAGGGACGTCGCCATGTCGGCCAGGTAGTTGCCGACGGACTGGTGCCGCCAGATCGGCTTGCCGAACGACTCGCGCCGCTGAGCGTAGGCGAGCGCGTCCTCCAGCGCGGCGCGGCCGACCCCGAGTGCCCGGGCGGCGACCTGCAACCGCCCCGTCTCCAGGCTCTTCATCATCTGGGCAAAGCCCTCGCCCTCGACTCCGCCGAGCAGCGCGTCCGCCGGGGCCCGGTAGTCCTCGAAGGACAACTCGCAGCTCTCCACGCCCTTGTAGCCGAGCTTGGGCAGGTCGCGGGAGACCGTCAGACCGGGTCCGTGCTCGACCAGGAGGATGGAGATGCCCTTGTGCGCCGGACTCGCCTGCGGGTCGGTCTTGCACAGCAGCGCGATCAGCCGGGAGCGGCGGGAGTTGGTGATCCAGGTCTTCGTCCCGTTGACCACGTAGCCGTCGGCGTCCCCGCGGGCCACCGTGCGCATCGCCTGCAGATCCGAGCCACCGCCCGGTTCGGTCAGCGCCATCGTCGCGCGGATCTCGCCGCCGGCCATCCTCGGCAGGTAGCGGCGCTTCTGCTCCTCGGTGCCGAAGCGCAACAGCAGCTTGGCTACGACCGTGTGGCCGCCCATCACGCCGGCCAGGCTCATCCAGCCGCGTGCCAGCTCCTCGGTGATCAGCACGTAACAGGGCATGGAGACGGGCGTGCCGCCGTATTCCTCGGGGACGGCGAGGCCGAAGACGCCGAGCTGTTTCATCTGCTCGATCAGGGCGGCGGGATAGGTGTTGGTGTGCTCCAGCTCCCGGGCGACCGGCTTCACCTCCTTGTCCACGAAGTCGTGCATCGTGCGGACGATGAACTGCTCGTCCTGGGACAGGATGTCGAGAGTGCCCATGCCGTGTTGCTCCCGCTCATGATGTGTGGTGTATCCGCCCGCGCAGTGATGTGTGCCCACTCAAAGCGAGCCCGCCGAGCGCGTCAGCAGCCTGGCCGCCGTCGCCCCCAAGCGGGGCCGCAGCGTCGAGCTGCCGTTCGTCACCGGACACCAGGAGTTCCGGCAGCACGGCCGGGTCTGCCTGGTGGAGGAACAGGAGGCTGTCCTACCGACTGCACCTGGCTGCTCGAAGCCGCGGCCGCCGCCAGTGAGATCAGCTCCGCCCTCGGGCCTACGAACTCATGCGCGGCGTCGGGAGCCTGATCACCGGCCTGCGCAGCGAACACACCGAGCGTCGGTCCGGCAGTTGAGGGAGACCGGCGGGCCGCAGCGCCGCGCCGTGCCTGAGGAACTGAGCCGGTGTCAGGACCAGATGCGGGAGGACAGCAGGCCCAGGCCCGCGGTCGCGGCCTGTCTCCACACCCGCAGTGGGCCGTCGAGGACCTCGGCGGGGTCCTCGTGCCAAAGCCAGTCGTCCATACGGCCCAGCACCTCCTCCCGCTCCGCTCCGGTCACTGCGAGGGCGGACTCGACGGCCTCCAGGTGGCGGCGCACTTCGCCGGCGGTCAGTACCGCATCGCCTGCCCAGCCCGGCAGCGCCCGGGCACGCTCCGGCCCCAGGCCGTGGAACAGGGCTGCCACCGGATTGCCCTTGCGGACAGAGGTGATGAAGGGCTCGATGTCCTCGTCGAACCGCTCCCACCACTGCATGATGTGCACCTCGCCCGACGAGTCGAGCACGTCGAAGGCCGAAGCGTTGACCATCTCGTACAGACGCAGTGCCTCGTCGGTGTTGTTGCCGTCCGGCCCGTACACCTGCACCGCCCCGCCACCACGGGCCACGTCGCTCTCCCAACGCGACCAGGCTTCCCGTGCCGACCTGCGCTGCCCCATCTCCCTGATCACCGGTGCCGCGACCCGGGCGATCTCCGCCACCTGCTCGTCGCGCAGCGCTCCCACCGCCCAGAAACTCGACATCCCCATGCCGCTCACCGTCCCCCGCATCCGACTTCACCGACACAGCACCCCGCTCCGCCACAGCCATGGGCGAGTTCGAGGCCGTATGCACATGATGGCAACGGGCACTGACATCGCCCCGGCCGGGAAACGCGCCTGCCGGTCGTGCCCCGCGAGTCCGCGACGCCCGTCCAGCTCCCGACGCGGGCCAGGAGTCAACCCCTACGGATACCCCGAGGGAAAGATCGGGGGCCTACCCGGATGTGCGGAGAGCCGACGGGCCGTCAGGCTTGATCCATGTCGAACCAGTTCCCGCGCCATAGCCGCAGGCTCACCCGACGGCGCGCGCTTGCCGTCGGCGCCGTCGCCGCGCTCTGCACCCTGACCGCCGCTCTCCCCGCCACCGCGGCCACCCGCGCCGCCCCGAACCCGTTATCCGCGCACGCCGCCCCGACCTCCCCGTCCGCCCGGCCCCTCGCCCTTCCCGCCCCGACCGGCCGGTATCGGGTCGGTGAGGTGGAGTTGCATCTCATCGACCACTCACGGCCGGACCCGTGGCACTCCGGCCGGACCCGGCGCGAGCTGATGGTCAGTGTGTTCTACCCCGCGACGCACACGACCGACCGCCCGGCGGCCCCGTACATGCTGCCCGCTGCGGCCGCCCACTTCGACGACGTCACGGCGAACACATACCTCGGGCTGCACGTTCCGGCGGGCCGGGCGGACTGGGCCCGTACGGTCACCCACGTAGCCCGAAGCGCCCCCGTGGCAGCCGGTCGCGATGGCCGGCTACCCGTGGTGCTCTATTCCCCGGGGACGGGCGAACCGCGCACCTGGGGCACGACGTCGGCGGCCGACCTGGCCAGCCGCGGCTATGCGGTCGTCACCATCGACAACACCTACGAGTCCCCCGAGGTCCAGTTCCCGAACGGCTCCCTCGCCACTTTGCCGTTGCCCTCGGGTAGTGCCGACGCCTTCGTCCGCAAGGCGCTGACCGTCCGGGTCGCCGACACCCGCTTCGTCCTGGACCAGCTCCAGGCGCTGAACGGCGGCCGGAATCCCGACGCGGACGGACAGCCGCTGCCGGACGGCCTGGCCGGGGCACTGGATCTGGCCGAGGTGGGCATGTTCGGCCATTCGATGGGCGGCACCGCCGCCGCGCTGGTCATGGACGCCGACCACCGGATCTCCGCGGGCATCGACATGGACGGCAATCTGACCAACTTCGACGGCTCTCTGATGCCGGTCGCCCGGCACGGGCTCGACCGGCCCTTCCTACTCATGGGCAAGGACGGCAAGACGGACACCGGACCCGGCTGGCAGGCGTTCCGCGCCCACACCCCTGGGTGGAACCGTCAGCTGACCCTACTCGGCTCGGAGCACGGCTCGTTCACCGACGCTGAGGCCCTCGTGCCACAGCTGCATCTGCGGCGCTGCGAGCGGATCGACGACATAGGCACCATCGACCCGGCCACCGCGATACGCACCAACGAGGCCTATGTCGCTGCCTACTTCGACCACTGGCTGCGCGGCCGCAGCGGACGGCTGCTGGAGGGACCGTCTCCGAAGTACCCGGACATGGTGTTCGTGAAGTGATCGCGGCGCCGTCGAGGACAGAGCACGAGCGCCACAGGGGCTAACAGGAGGGAGAGGAATAGCGCGCCAGCTGGTCCTTGACCCACGGGTCGAACACGGCCAGGCGATGGCGGGCGGCGGGGTCGAACGTCGCCAGCTGCCCGGCGACCCACCGATCGATGCACTGGAGACCGTGGTGGCGGTGCTCGGCGTGGCCGACGTGCCCCGCCCTGGCCCCGGCGGTGGCATGTCCCTTGCTCCCAGGAGCGGCCGCCGCCGCAGGGCTGCCGCCGGCGAGGAGCGCGCCTGCGGCTACCGCGATGGCAGCGCCGGCCGTGCCCGCGTTCCGTATCAGCTTCTTCATGGCCTTCTCCTTCCCGTGTAGCCCACGGCAGAGCCCGCGACGGCCCTGGCCGGACCGGGCGCCTACCCCGTAGGACGCACCTCACTCGCCCCCTGGTCACTCGGCCGCCCCGCCCGGCGATCAGCTCGTGGAAGGCGGGGTCCTTGGCCGCGTGGGGATCAAGGTTCAGGAACGCGCGTGTCGCAACGAACGCCGACGGCTCGCGGCGTGAACGCCGACGAGGTGCTGAACGCACCTCCGAGGGGACCGGGAGGCTTGACGGGGCGTCATACGGCCGGGCCGCCAAGGGGCGTTGCCGGTCAGCCGTAGGCCGGATCAGGCCGTGGATGCTGTGCTGTCCGCTGCGGCGGGCTTATGGTGGGCCGTCACTTGCGACCGTTCTGAGGGGGGCTGATGGTGCCCGGGACCAGGATCGCGCGATATGCCGCCGTCTGCGCGGCGGCCCTTCTGCTCTGTGCCGGCCTCAGCACCACGGCATCCGCCGACAGCACCACGGCCGGCCCGAACCCGCTCGCCGACGAGCTGGACGCCTACTGGACGCCGGCCCGCATGGCGGCCGCGCTGCCCGCCGACGTCGTCAAAGGCGCCGAGTCCCATGCGACGGTGCCCGGCGGTTCGCCTGCCGTGGACGGGCCGCAGCCGGGCGAGTACATCCCGCCGAGCCGGAGTTTCGACGGCATCCCCCAGGCGGGGACGTTCTTCTGGACGGACGCCACCGGTACCGGCCGCACCTGCAGCGGCTCGGTCGTGCGCAGCCCAGGGCACGATCTGGTGCTGAGCGCCGGCCACTGCCTGAAGGGCTATGCGGGCACTTCGCCCAAGCGCCACCTGGCCTTCGTCCCGCAGTACCACGACGCCGGCAAACCGTTCGGGATCTTCCCCGTGCGGACCGACGGCGTCTACGTCCCACAGCAGTACTACGACCTGGGCGAACACGCGGGGGCCGAGTACGACTTCGCCTTCGCGGTCACCGAGCCCAACCAGGACGGGACACGCCTGGAGGACGCGGTCGGCGGAGTGCGGCTGCTCACCGGGACGGGCTACTACCACGCCCCGGTCCGGATGATCGGCTACCCGGCGGGGGCGGAGAAGCCCCTGGAGTGCCTCGGCTGGACCACCAGATGGGAGAGTGACGATCCGGCGGAGCCGGGTGCGTTCCCGCGCATCGCCTGCGACGCCTTCGTGGGCGGGACGAGCGGCGGGCCGATGCTCGTACCCTGGCCCGGCGGATGGGCGGTCATCGGAGTGATCGGCGGGTATCACACGGGCGGCAACACGCCGCAGGTCTCCTACAGTGCCTACTTCGGCAGCGCCACCCAGTCCCTCTATCGCGCGGCGGTCACGGGTGCCCCGCCGGCCGGGCCGCGTCTGACCACCGGTTCGTAGTCGAGCGCAGCCCCCCTTCGGAACGAGTGCCCGCACGTTCGGTGCCATGACCGCGTCAGCGTGGCACGATAGTGATGCAGATCACACCACAGAGGGGGTGTCGACAATGGCGGTGTCAGAGGCCGCACCGGGCCCGAAGACCCACAAACCCGGGCTCCGGCGTGAGATCGGCTTTGTCGGACTCATCTGGGCCTCGGAGGGGTCCATCATCGGGTCCGGATGGCTATTCGGCGCACAAGGTGCCCTGGCGGCCGCGGGGCCCGCGGCGATCATCTCCTGGGCCATCGGCGGCCTCGCGATCCTCATCCTGGCGCTGGTGCACGCCGAGCTCGGCGGCATGTACCCGGTCTCGGGCGGCACCGCCCGCTTCCCGCACTACGCCTTCGGCGGCGCCGCCGGCGCATCGTTCGGCTGGTTCTCCTGGCTGCAGGCGGCCACGGTGGCGCCCATCGAGGTGCTGGCGATGATCACCTACGGCCAGCACTACTCCTGGGCGAGCGGCTGGGAGAAGGTCAAGGGCGGGGAGCATGTCCTGACCCCGCCCGGTATCGCCGTCGCGGTCGGGCTGATGGCGCTCATCACGGCCATCAACTTCCTCAGCATCCGGCTGCTGGCCCGCACCAACAGCGTCGCGACCTGGTGGAAGGTCGGCATCCCGCTGCTGACGATCTTCGTGTTCGCCATCGCGCAGTTCCACACCGCCAACTTCACCGCGGCCGACGGCTTCAACCCGTACGGGGCCAAGGGCATTCTGTCCGCGGTCTCCACCAGCGGCATCATCTTCGCGCTGCTGGGCTTCGAACAGGCCGACCAGCTCGCGGGCGAGAGCGCCAACCCCAAGCGGGACATCCCTCGCGCGGTGATCGGATCGATCGTCCTCGGCATCCTGATCTACATCCTGCTGCAGGTCGCCTTCCTCGCCGCGCTGCCCGCCGCCCAGATCGGCAGCCACTGGGCGAACTCCGCGTTCACCACGCTGAGCGGGCCCTTCGCCCAGGTCGCCACGCTCATCAGCCTGGGCTGGCTGGCCACGGTCCTCTATCTCGATGCCGTGATCTCCCCCGCCGGCACCGGCCTGATCTACATCACCGGCTCCTCCCGCGTCTCCTACGGCCTGAGCCGCAACGGTTATGTGCCCACCGCTTTCGAGACCACCAACCGGCGCGGTGTGCCCTGGGTCGGTCTGATCACCGCCTTCGTGATCGGCTGCATCTGCTTCCTGCCCTTCCCCAGCTGGCGTTCCCTGGTCGGCCTGATCACCAGCGCCAGCGTGCTGATGTATGCCGGCGCCCCGCTCTCCTTCGGGGTGTTCCGCAACCGGCTGCCCGACGCCCACCGTCCCTACCGGCTGCCCGGTGGGAGCTGGCTGTCGCCGCTCGCCTTCGTCGTCGCCAACCTGCTGATCCTGTGGTCGGGTTGGACCACCGACTGGAAGCTCGGCGTGGCCATCCTGCTCGGTTACGTCATCCTGATCGCCAACCGGGTGTTCAAGATGAACCCCATCACCCCCCAGCTCGACCTGCGCGCCGCGCAGTGGCTGCCGGTCTATCTGGTGGGCATGGGGCTCATCGTCTACCTCAGCGACTTCGGGCCGCTCAAGCACCCCTGGTTCCCGCTGTGGTGGGACATCGGCGTCACCGCCGCCTTCAGCCTCGTCATCTACTACTGGGCGATGGCGGTGGCCCTGCCGACCGAGCAGATCCAGCAGATGATCGACAAGGTCGTGGTCCCGGAGGAAGAGGAGATCCTCTGACTCCGGCAGCCGGGCTCACCACCTGCCCCGCCGTCAGCTCAGCCGGAACTTCTGGGCCGCAGAGCCGTTG
The DNA here is from genome assembly GCF_053596375.1 of Streptomyces sp. NPDC001709. Taxonomy (NCBI): domain Bacteria; kingdom Bacillati; phylum Actinomycetota; class Actinomycetes; order Kitasatosporales; family Streptomycetaceae; genus Streptomyces; species Streptomyces sp. NPDC001709. Next base: position 307,725 of record NZ_JBSFGB010000005.1, read on the forward strand.
CAGTCCCAGATCTGCAACCGCGTCCCGTTCGCCGTCGCACCACTGGGCGAGTCCAGGCACCGCCCCGACTGCGGATTGAGCAGCGAACCATCACCCTGCTGCACCCACTTCTGCCCACCGACACCATTGCAGTCCCACAGCTCGACCTTCGTGCCGTTCGCCGTGCCGTTGCCGTTGATGTCCAGGCAGCGGCCGAGCGTACGGAGGGAGCCGTCGGCGCTGTGGTACCAGTGCTGGTCGACCGCCCAGGACTGGCAGTCCCACAGTTGTACGGCCGCCCCGGCGGTGCCGGTGTCGTCGGCGGCGACGTCGACGCAGGTACCGCCGGGCCCGGTGACGGTGCCCTGCGGGCCGTTCGGCACGTTGCTCTCGCCGGAGTAGCCGACGGAGACGATGTTCGCCTGGACCGCGTTCTCGACGGCGTCGGTCGGGTAGCCGGAGACCATCACGCCCTCGAAGAACGTGCCCATGTTCCAGTTGCTGTTGTCACCGCCCGTGCCGAGGATGATGCCGCCCTCCTGGTGCATGGGCTGGTAGCCGCCCCGGGTGGGCAGGGCGCCGTCCCACCAGGTCGTGAGAGCACCCGACCGTGCGTCGCCGCCCTTGAGGGCGTACCGCGTCTGCCCGTCGTTCTTCAGCACCGCCGTGACGAAGGTGCTGCCGTTGCCCCGGTTGGCGGTGTTGGAGCCGTCGTCGCCCTGGAACATGCCGTTCTCCAGGTCGGCCTCGACCCACGGCCCGGAGCCGGTGCAGGGCGCGAAGTAGCAGGTGGTCGCGAGGCTGACGGCGTCCATGTGCCCGTTGCCGGTGTCGGCCGGTGTGCTCTCGGCGTTGCCGTAGTCGAAGCAGCAGGCGGAACCGACGTGGGTGCCGCTGGCCACCATGTAGGCGCCCTCCGGCTGCCCGTTGACGGCGACACCCGAGGCGGCTCCCGTGTACCGGTAGCCGACGCCCGGTGAGATCCACACGCCGTACACCTTGTGCCCGCCGGCGGTGACGGCGATCTCGGAGGCGTCGGCGCCCCGGTCCGCGCCCATGCCGGAGGTGCCGGCCGGGCCCGGGGTGAGGTCGTTGTGCCGGGAGGTCTGGTCGTAGATCTTCGTGATCGCGCACGTGGTGTCCGCGCAGAACCGGTCCTGCCGGGCGGCGTCGGCGTAACCGCCCGGGGCCGGCAGCCCGATGTCGGCGCCGGCCCCGTCGGAGGCGCGGGTGACCCGGTACAGCGGGCCGTCGTAGGAGGAGAAGAGCGCGCGCACCGTGCTGTGTGCGGCGACGCAAGGGGTGCCTGAGCCGCCGTAGATGTCACAGGGCAGCGAGCCGGCGGCCTGCGACGGTCCGGGCAGGCCGAGCAACGCGCCCAGGACGAGGGCGATGACGGCCAGAGGCGAGGCGAGCGATCTGGGGCTTCCGCGCATGCTGGGCTCCTCGATGGGGGGTAAGTGCGGTTCGGAAGGGCCGAGTTGGAGCGCCGGGGCGATCGTTGCGGAAGGTACGCACGCTGGTGATTGCCGTCAAGATTTGTTGCTTTTACCTTATGACAAGTTTTGAGGTTGGGCCAAGGTGTCGGTTTTCCCCCCGATGTGACGTCACATCAGGCGGACGGCTGGTTCTGCACCGCGCGTCCTTGACAGCAGGGGCCAAAGGGGCCAGCTTTCGGGACAACGTTGTCGAAGGGACATGGTCACGATGGTGCCGTTCCGACTTCTGTCCATGCTGGCCGCAGGCGCCCTGGCCGTGGGTGCCGCCTCCGCCCCCGTCCACGCCGATCCCGTCTCGCTCGCGCCGGTCACCGATCCGGCGGCCCTGGTGAATCCGTTCATCGGGACCTCGCACGCCGCCGACGACTTCCCCGGGGCCGACACCCCGTTCGGGATGGTCCAGTGGAGCCCCGACACCAGTCCCCACCGGCCGGACGGTGGCGGCTACGAGTACGCCGACTCGGCCATCACCGGATTCGGCCTGACCCACATCGCGGGTCCCGGCTGCCGGGCCGCCGGTGACATCCCGGTGCTGCCGACCGTCGGCGCGATCGACACGCTCGCCACGGACAGCTTCTCGCACGCCAACGAGTCCGCCACTCCCGGCTCGTACACCGTGTCCCTGGACAACGGCGTCAAGACCGAGCTGACCGCCACCACCCGCAGCGGCATGGCCCGCTTCACCTTCCCCGCCACCAGCCAGGCGAACCTCCTGTTCAAGCTGACGGCGAGCGAGAACGGCGACACCGCCACCCAGTTCGACGTGGTGAACGACAAAGAGGTCAGAGGCAAGGTCACCAGCGGCAACTTCTGCGGCGAGGGCAACTCCTACACCGTCTACTACGACATGGTCTTCGACCAGCCGTTCCAGCACAGCGGTACCGCCCTGGCCGCCGGCACGCCCACCACACCCAGGACCAACGCCTCCCCCAACGCCCCCGAGGCACCGAACAAACCGGTGCTGCACGGCGAGGTCCCCCGTACGCCGCACACCTTCGCTCCCCAGGCCAGCGGCTCCGACGGCTACGTCACGTTCGACACCACCAGCCACCAGGCCGTTCAGGCCAAGGTCGGCATCTCCTATGTGTCGGCCGCCGGCGCGGTGGGCAACCGCCAGGCGGAGAACCCCGGTTGGGACCTCGCCAAGGTGCGCGGCGCGGCACACGGCGCCTGGAAGTCCCTCCTCGGCCGGGTGCGCATCGCCGGCGGGACGCCCGATCGGCAGACCGTGTTCTACACGGCGCTCTACCACTCACTGCTGCATCCGAACGTGATCAGCGACACCAACCGCCGCTATCCCGGATTCGACGGCAAGACCCACACCGTCGATCCGGGCCACGGCGCCGCCTACGCCAACTACTCCGGCTGGGACGTCTACCGTTCGCAGGCCCAGCTCGAAGCCCTCGTCGCCCCGCAGACCGCCTCCGACACCGCCCAGTCGATGGTGGACGACTACCGCCAGACCGGCCTGTTCCCCAAGTGGTCGGAGAACAACGGGGAGACCTACGTCATGGTGGGCGATCCGGCGGACGAGATCATCGCCGACTACTACGCCTTCGGCGCCAGGAACTTCGACACCGCCACCGCGCTCAAGGGCATGATCGCGGAGGCGACCGTCCCCAACGGCAACCGGCCCGGGCTCGACTACCTGGAGCAGCTGGGCCGGCTGCCCAGCAACGGCAAGTACGGCTGCTGCAACTTCTACGGCCCGGCCTCCACCACGCTCGAGTACGACTCGGCGGACTTCGCGATCTCGGCCCTCGCCGGTGCCCTCGGGCACACCGCTGATCAGCGCCGGTTCGCGGACCGGGCGCAGGACTGGCAGAACCTCTTCGCCTTCGGCAGCGGATTCATCCAGCCGCGCGACGCCTCGGGCACCTGGACGGCCGGGTTCTCGCCCACCTCGGGCAAGAACTTCGTCGAGGGCAACTCCTGGCAGTACACCCCGATGGTGCCGTTCAACGTGCACGGACTGGCCACCGCGATGGGCGGCGACGCGGCCCTGGCCAAGTTCCTGGACACGGACCTGTCCTCCCTGACCGGCGCCGGCGGATACACCAACCTGGGCAACGAGCCCAGCCTCAACATCCCCTGGGAGTACGACTACATCGGCCGCCCGTACCAGACGCAGAAGGTCGTCCGGCAGGTCCAGGACCAGATCTGGACCGACAGCCCGTCCGGTCTCGCGGGCAACGACGACCTGGGCGAGATGAGCTCGTGGTACGTGTGGTCGGCCCTCGGTATGTATCCGGAGACCCCGGGCACTGCCGATCTGGCGCTGGGCAGCCCGCTGTTCGGCCAGGCGGTGATCACCCTGCCGTCCGGCCACACCCTCACCGTCAACGGGACGGGCGCCGCGGACGACGCTCCGTACGTCCAGTCGGCCACCTGGAACGGCGCGGCGTGGAACGCGGCCCACGCGCCCGACGGCGCGCTCAGCGGCGGCGGCACCCTCACCTACGAACTCGGCACCTCCCCCAACACGTCCTGGGCGTCGGACGCCTCCGCCGCCCCGCGCTCCTACCCGGGCACACCCGGCTACACCGACGTCGGCACATCCGGCGACACCGCCGCGGCCTCGGCCAACTTCGACGGGGCGGGCTACAGCTACTCCGCGCACGCCCTGGCCACGGCGGGTGTCACGCCCGGCTCGAAGGTCACCGTCAACGGGATCTCGTTCACCTGGCCCGAGGTGGCGTCCGGCGCACGGGACAACTACGAGGCGAACGGGCAGACGGTACGGGCATCCGGCTCCGGCAGCATCTCGTTCCTGGGTGCCGCCAACAACGGCCCGGCCTCCGGCACCGCGACGGTCACCTACACGGACGGCACGACCCAGTCGGTCGCCCTCGGCCTCTCCGACTGGACACTGAGCGCCGGCGCTGCCACGCCGCTCCCCGACAACACCATCGCGGCGATGCTGCCGTACCGCAACCACGCCGGCACCGCGTCAGACACCACCAGGACGTACCTGTTCGGCACGGCGCCGGTGGCACTGAGCCCGGGGAAGACGGTCAGTAGTGTGCGGCTGCCGTCCGACGTCGCCGCCGGGGGCCTGCACGTCTTCGCGATCGGCTTCGGCGCCGGCGCGGGGGCGCGCTGACCTGGCACCGGCCGTGCCCGGCCCCCGGAACATGCCGCTAGGTGGAGCAATCACCGGGGTACGGGGGCCCGGCGCACCAGGCTGGACGGGTGAAGCACCAACGGTCCGGACAGGATCCGGAGGCGCCGGAGGCCGCGCAGACCCGGCTGCCGGCGCCTCCGGCTTGGCTGCGCTGGCTGCCGGTCCTGTACGTCGTGGTCGTGCTGCTGCTGGAGCCCGCCACGCCCGTGGACTGGCCGGTGAGCTTCGTACTGATCGGCGTGCCCTTGGTGACCGCGTTCGGGTACGGGCCCATGGCCGTCGGCGCGGCGACGGTGTTCGCCGTCGGACTCGAAGGGGTGCTGGCCGGTACGCCGTGCTGTGCGGGCCGCTCCGTCGGCTATCTGTGGGACCGCCACTACGTCGCCTCCTACATCTGTACGGCCCTGGTGGGCGGCCTCGGAACGGTCCTGGCCGCCCACCGCATCCGGCGTGAACGCACGCTCGCCGACGTGCGGTCCGTGGCCGAGACGGCGCAGCGGGTGCTGCTGCGGCCCGTACCGCACCGGATCGGCAACCTCCGCCTGGAGAGCCTCTATCTCTCCGCCGCCGCGCAGGCCCGTATCGGCGGTGACCTCTACGAGGCGGTCCCCACCCGTTTCGGGGTCCGTCTGCTCATCGGCGACGTCCGCGGCAAGGGGCTGCTGGCCGTCGAGACCGCCGCCGCGATACTCGGGGCGTTCCGCGAGGTGGCGTACGACGAACCCGATCTGCTCGCGCTGGCCGACCGGGTGGACACGAGCATGAGCCGCCGGGCGGCGCAGCTCGGCGGAACCGAGACGGGCGAACGGTTCGTCACCGCCGTCTTCGCCGAGGTCCCCGCCGTCGGCCATGTCGTCCGGATCGTCAACTGCGGCCATCCGCCGCCGATCTCACTGCGCGCCGGTGAGGTGCGCGAGCTGGACAGCGGGCGGCCGGCGCCGCCCCTGAACCTCGGCATGCTGGTCGAGGACCCGTACCACGTCGACACCCACCCCTTCCGGCCCGGTGATCAGCTGCTGCTGTACACCGACGGCGTGACGGAGACACGGGACGCGGCCGGCACCTTCTATCCGCTTCTCGAGCGCCTCCGCTGCTGGGGCCCTCTCCCGCCGAAGGAGCTGCTCGAACGGCTCCATGACGACCTGTTGGCCTACAGCCACAACAGCCTCCAGGACGACACCGCGGCGATCGCGGTCTGTCTGCTGCCCGAAGAGCCGCCGCCTGCCCAGTGAGCGCGGCCCGGTCAGAAAGCCGTGTGGGCGAACCAGTTGTCGAGGACCTCGGTCCGGCCCGAGACCTCGAAGGCGGAGTCCCGGTACGACCGCCGCCCATAGAGGAGCAACAGGACGTCCGCCGCCTCACCGCGCACCGCCGCCGTGACCGGCTCGGGCTCCCCGGCCTCGTGCTCCGCGCCCGGCAGCGGGCGGAAGCCGTCCGGGTCCAGCCGTACCCGCCACTCCTCGCCGTCGGCGTCCGTGCACCGGAACGCGAGGGTCTCGCCGTCGCCGCGCAGCTTGGTCACGCCGGGGGCGAAGAGGCCCGCGTAAGGCAGGTTGACGAGGAACTCGTCCACGCCGTCCGCCGCGAGCACGGGGTCGATGTCCGAGGTCAGGCCGACGGCGCGCTCGGCGTCCACCCGGTGCACCAGCGTCTCGAACAGCATCCGGCGGACCCAGAACCGCGCATGCCGGTCCTCGCCCCAGACCCACATCGGTGCCTCGGGATCCGTGTCCCGCAGGACGGCCGTCACGCCGGGCACCCCCGCCGCCACCCAGTCGGGATAGTCCCGGGGGTCCTCCGGCAGTCCCAGCTCGACGTCGCGGCTGCGGGGAGGTTCCTGCACCAGCCCCGTCAGCAGGGTGCTGAACCAGCGCTGCAGCGCTCCCACGTGCCGGGTGAGGTCGGCCAGGGTCCAGTCGGGGCAGGAGGGCACGGCATCCGCCGGGTCGGCTCCCCTGACCGCCTCGGCGAAGCGCAGGGTCTCGCGGGCCACGGCCTCGCGGTAGGTGTCGTACGGCAGCGGATGTCCCGCCCTGCTGGTCGCTGTCATGTGCTGCTGCCGTCCTGTTCTGTCCTCTGCACGGATTCCGTCAGGGCAAGTCTGGCTGCTGGAGTCCACTCGAAGGCAAGTCCGGGCTCAGGGGATCTCCCGCTCGGCCCAGATGATCTTCCCGTCGGCGGTGTACCGGGCGCCCCAGCGCTGGGCGAACTGGGCCACCAGGAAGAGGCCGCGACCGCCCTCGTCCGTGCTCCTGGCGTGCCTGAGCCGGGGGGCGGTACTGCTGGCGTCGGAGACCTCCCAGGTGAGGCGGGTGTCGCGGAGGAGCCGTAGCCGGATGGGCGGGGTGGCGTAGCGGATGGCGTTGGTGACGAGTTCGCTGACGACGAGTTCTGTCGTCATGGCCAGTTCCTCGCCGATGCCCCAGTCCTGGACCTGCCGGGTGGCGCGGGCGCGCAGGGCGCCGACGGCGGCCGGGTCGGGGGGTACCTCCCAGGAGGCGACCCGGTCGGCGCCGAGTGCGTGGGTGCGGGTCAGGAGCAGGGCGATGTCGTCGGGTTGCGGCACCGGCACGAGCTGGCGCACGGCGGACGTGCACAGCGCGTCGAGGTCCTCGCCGGCGTGGCCGAGGACCTCCCCCAGCCTGGCCATACCGCGCTCCACGTCCTGGTCGCAGCCCTCGATGAGCCCGTCGGTGTAGAGGCCGAAGAGGCTGTTCTCGGCCAGTTCGATCTCGGTCGCCTCGAAGGCCATTCCGCCCAGCCCGAGCGGGGGTCCGGGGGGAATGTCCGGGAAGTAGGCGGGTCCGTCCGGTGCCACGACGACGGGCGGGGGGTGTCCGGCGCGGGCCATCGCGCACCGCCGGGTGGCCGGGTCGTACACGGCGTAGAGGCAGGTCGCGCCGAGGAAGGTGCTCCGGGCAGCCGTGCCGGCGGCGGCCTCCTCGTCGCTCAGCCGGAGCACGAGGTCGTCGAGATGGGCGAGCAGTTCGTCGGGCGGCATCTCCATGGCGGCGAGGGTCTGCACGCCCGTGCGCAGCCGGCCCATGCTCGCCGCCGCGGTGATGCCGTGGCCCACCACGTCGCCGACGACGAGGCCCACCCGTGCGCCGGACAGCGGGATGACGTCGAACCAGTCGCCGCCGACGCCGCCGGAGGGGTCCGCCGGCAGATAGGAGGAGGCCACCTCCAGCGCGGTGCCGCCCGTCAGGGCGGGTGGCAGCAGGCTGCGCTGCAGGGTGACGGCCGCCGCGTGCTCCCTGGTGTAGCGGCGGGCATTGTCGACGCACACCGCCGCGCGGGCCACCAGCTCCCGGGCCAGCAGCACGTCGTCCGGTCCGAAGGAGACGGGGTTGAGCGACCGGGCGAAGGTGGAGAGGCCGAGGGCGGTGTTGCGCGCCCGCATGGGCACGGCGATGAGCGAGTGCAGGCCGTACTCGCGGATACGTTGTGCGCGCTCGGGTTCGCGGGTGGCCCACAGCTTGTCGGAGGGGTCGAGGACCGGGATGAGCAGCGGCTCACCGTCGATGATGAGGTGCGAGTCGTGGGGCGGCGGGAGGAAGTCGACCCGCTCACCGATCTGGACGACGGCCTCCGGAGAGCCCTCGCGCACCGAGCGCAGCGCCGCCCGGCGCATCACCGGCCGGGCGGGCGCGGGTCCCGCGTCGGTCAGCCACGCTCCATGGCCCTCGGTGCTGAGCACGGGTTCCAGCAGGTCGACGATGACGAAGTCGGCGAAGCGGGGGACGGCGAAGTCGGCGAGTTCCTGAGCGGTCCGCATCACGTCGAGTGTCGTGCCGATGCTCGCGCCGGCTTCGTTGACCATGGTCAGCAGCTTGCGGGCGTTCCATCGCTCGGTGACGTCCTGGACCATGTAGCAGACGCCGGTGATCGCGTCGTCGGCGTCCACGAGGGGGAAGAACGAGGTGGAGTAGGCGTGCCGGCGGTGCGGGTCGGCCCAGCTCCAGCCCACGTACTCGTAGTCGGTGACCGGTACGCCCGTCGCGATCACCTTGCGCATCAGCCCTTCCAGGGCATCCGCCTGCAGCCCGGGCAGCAGCTCGCTCAGCCGCCGCCCGAGCCGTTCGTCCCGGGGAACCCCGCCGAACCGTTCCAGGGTGTCGTTCAGCCAGACGTAGCGCAGCTCGGTGTCCATGACGGCCATGCCGACCGGGGCGCGGGTGAGGAATCCGTCCAGGACCGACTGGCCCATGGTCCACCGCTGCCGCTGTTCACGGGCCGACACCAGGAAGCACTCGGTGCCGGCCATGCGGAACGAGGCCGAGACCCGCAGCTGGATGGTGAAGCCGCGGCCGTCCCGGTGCCGTACGGTGATCTGCCCGCTCCAGCCGTTTCCTGCGCGGCAGCGCTGCGTGACGCCGGCGAGCCGTACGGGGTCCGCGGGCATGGCCAGCAGGCGCGCGGCGGAGGCGCCGACGACGTCCGGTGCCGCGTAGCCGAGGAGTGCTTCGGCGCTGCGGGTCCAGCCGACCACGACGCCGTGTTCCGATATCACCGCAGCCGCGTCGGTGGACGCGTCGAAGAGATCACCCGGTCCCCCGGGCGGGGCTGCGGCGGAGCTTTCTCGCGCAGTTTCCATCGATTCCACCCATACACCACTATGAGCATGATTGTGCGCTGATATGGGGGAACGCGGCGAGGGATGGCCGGTCCCTCCCGATGCGACGTGCGGTTGGACCGGGCGGACGCCGGAGGGACCATGGAAGGCGCGGTCGTCAGCGTCTGCGCGCCCGTCCGGACGGTGGAGGTGAACCCGGCATGGCAGTGGACTCCTTCGAAGCCGACCGCGACGAGCCGCACACCGAGCTGCCCCGGCCGACCGGGCTGCTGGACGTGCTGAGTGTGGCCGCGGTGGCCCTCGACACCCGCGGCCGTATCGTCTTCTGGACCCCGCAGGCCGAGGACCTCTTCGGCTACTCCGCGGAGGAGGCCCTCGGCAGGCCCGCCTCGCGTCTGCTCATCCACCCCGAGCACCTGCAGGCCGTGGTGAGTCTGTTCGCGGAGGTGCTGGAGACCGGCCGGGGCTGGGCCGGTGCCTTTCCGGTCCGGCACAAGGACGGCAGCAGCCGGCTGACGGAATTCCGGACCATGCGGCTGCTGGACGACCTCGGGGACGTCTACGCCCTGGGCATCGCGGCCGACCACACCCTGCTCCAGCGCGTCGAGACGGATCTGGCGCTCTGCGAGCAGTTGATCAACCAGTCCCCGATCGGGCTGGCCCTCCTCGATCCCGAGCTGCGGTATCTCCTGGTGAACCCGGCACTGGAGCGGATCGACGGCATTCCCGCCGAGGACCACATCGGCCGCGATCTGAGGGAGACCCTGCCCTTCCCGGACGTCGACACCGTCGAGTCCGCGCTGCGTCAGGTGCTCACCACCGGTACGCCCCTGCTGGACCAGTACCACGTCGGCCGTCCCCCGGCCGATTCCGGCCATGAGCACGCCTGGTCGCTGTCCTTCTACCGCCTGGAGGATCCCGGCGGGCGGGTCCTGGGAGCGGCCGTCTCGGTCGTGGACGTCACCGAGCGGCACCGGGCGGCCGCCGAGGCCGACCGGGCGCGGCGGCGCCTGGCGCTCATCGCGGACGCCTCCGCACGGGTCGGCACCGCGCTGGACGTGGAGCAGACGGCCCATGAGCTGGCCGAGATCGCCGCGCCGGCGCTGGCCGACGTGGTCGCCGTGGACGTCCTCGACTCCGCGCTGTCCTGCCGTCGGATGCGCAGACCGGACAACGGCCCGGAGCTGTTCCGGGCTCTCGCCCTGAAGGCGGCCCATCCCACGGTCGCGGTGCGTGCCGCCGACGCGCCCGGCGATGTCGCGGCCTACGAGGGCGACCGTCTGGTCACCCTGTGCGTCCACACCGGGCGGCCGGTCATGGTGCGTCAGGTAGGGCCGCGCGATCTGCCACGCATCGCCCGGGACGCCGCGGCCGGCGCTCTGCTCGCGCAGGCCGGTGTCCACTCGTACCTGGCCGTGCCGCTGATCGCCCACGGCGAGGTGCTCGGCGCCCTCGATCTCAAGCGGACCCGCAATCCGGCGCCGTTCGACGAGGACGACGTGGTGCTGGCCACCGAACTCGCCGGCCGGGCCGCCGTGGCCATCGACAACGCCCGCTGGTTCCAGAGCGTCCGCAACACCGCGCTCACCCTGCAGCGCAGTCTGCTGCCCGAGCACGCGGCGCACCACACGGGCCTAGAGCTCGCCTCCCGCTACCAGCCCGCGCAGGCCACCAGCGAGGTCGGCGGCGACTGGTACGACGTCATCTCGCTGGCCGACGACAAGACCGCCCTGGTGGTGGGCGACGTCATGGGCAATGGCATCGACGCAGCCGCCACCATGGGCCGGCTACGCACCGCCACCTGCGCCTATGCCGATCTCGACCTCGAGCCCGGCGCGGTGCTGCAACACCTGGACAAGATCACCTGCGATCTGGAGCACTACATCGTCACCTGTCTGTACGCGGTGTACGACCCCCACTCCGGGCGGTGCGATTTCGCCAACGCCGGGCACATGCCGCCCGCGCTCGCCCGGCCCGGGGACGCGCCGAGGCTGCTGGAGCTGCCGACCGCGGCGCCACTCGGCGTCGGCGGTGTGCGGTTCGAGAGCGCCGCGGTCACCCTGCGCCCCGCTGACGTGCTGGTCCTGTACACCGACGGCCTCGTGGAGACCCGCCGGCACGCCATCGACGACCGGCTGAACGCCCTGCTGGACCTCCTGGACGAGCCGCGCAGGCCGCTGGAGGAGACCTGCGACGTCCTGCTGTACGGGCTGCGCACCGCCGACGACCACGACGACGTGGCCCTGCTCATCGCCCGGGCCCTGTAGGCCGCGCCGCGCCCCTTCCCTGAACCGTGTCACGTGGTGGACACTCCGCGCACCGGACCGACGTCGCCACCCTGGTCGCCCCGCTCTCCCCACCCCCTACAGTCAAGGGCCCCCAGATGCCGAACACCCCTGCCGCCCTGCGCCTGGCCGCCGCCGTCGCGGGCTTCCTGCTCGCCGCCGTCCCGCCCGGCGCGGCCTCCGCCGCCCCGCAGGCGCCACCCGCCGCCTCAGTCGACGCCACGGCACCGGCCGCGTGGTCCGCGCCGCTTTCCACGCAAGGCCGGTACATCGTCGACAGCCAGGGCAACCGCTTCCGGCTGAAGGGCGCCAACTGGGACGGCGCACAAGGCTCGTGGACGGGCAGCGGCAGCGTCGACGACCCCGCCAACCACCACGCCGGCCAGGACTCCCACGGCATCCCGCTCGGCCTTGACCGCGTCCCGATCGACCAACTGCTCGCCGATTTCCACCAGTTGGGCATCAACACCATCCGGCTGCCGTTCTCGAACGAGATGATCCACCGTACGACCCCGGTGCCCGACGGCGCGGTCGCCGCCAATCCTCAACTGCGGGGCAGAACACCGCTGCAGATCTACGACGCCGTGGTCGACGCGCTCAGCGCGGACGGGTTCGCCGTGATCCTCAACAATCACACGAACACCTCGCGCTGGTGCTGCGGCATCGACGGCAACGAGCGCTGGAACAGCTCGCAGTCGACGCAGCAGTGGGCCGACGACTGGGTGTTCATGGCCCGCCGCTATGCCGACGTTCCGCGGGTCGCGGGAGCCGACCTGTACAACGAGGTACGGCGCGATGTGCTGGACGACCCCAACTGGGGCCTGGGCGACGGCCACGACTGGTACGCCGCGGCCCGGCTCGCCGCGGACCGGATCCTCACGGAGGCCGACCCGCGCCTGCTGATCGTCATCGAAGGCATCAACTGGACCGGCATCCCCGTGGACGGACTCCCCCACGGCCGGCCCGTGCTGACGCCCGCCCGCACCCTGTCGCACACCCTCGCCGACGCCCACAAGCTGGTGTACTCCGCGCACTTCTACGGCTACACCGGCCCCCACCACAGCGGCGCGACCGGTATCGGCGTAACCCACGACCCCCGCTACCAGGACCTGAGCCGGGACGACCTGTACGCGGCGCTCCAGGACGAGGCGTTCTTCGTCGAGGAGCCGGGCCGGCACTACACCGCACCCGTCTGGGTCAGCGAATTCGGCATCGGCGCGAGCGAGACCGACCCGGCCGCGCGCACCTGGTTCACGAACACCACCGACTACTTCGCCGACCACGACACCGACTTCGCCTTCTGGCCCCTGGTCGGCTTCGCGGGCCACGACGACTGGGCCCTGCTGCGCTACGACGAGTCGGGGCATCGCTCCGGCATCCTCGACGCCGGCGACTGGCGCGCCGCGGCGTGGCAGCACCTGATGAGCGGGACCGGTGACAGCGGACCGGTACCGGCCACTCCCGTCTGGCGGATGCTCGCCATCGACCACGGCGACGCGGTGGAGTCGGTGCGTGTGCGGGCCGCGGGCGACTGGGATCCCGGGGCGTACAAGGCCACCTGTCCCGACGGGCTGCGGCTCGCCGGCCTCGGCCATACCAGCGGCCGGGGGCTGTGCACCGACAGCACCGGCAGCGGCCCGGTCGATCTGCGGGCGGTCTCCGGCGGCCAGACGGTCGTCACGGACGAGCGTCATGTCCCGTCCGGCGGCGACTGGGCGTCCGGGTACACCAAACTGCAGTGCCCCGAGGGCAGTTTCCTCATCGGTTACAGCGCCCGCGGAGAGCGGGTGTCGGCGGCCCTGTGCGCGCCCGCCCGGGGTCCGCTTGCGGGAGCGGGCCGCACGGTGTGGTTCGACCGGTCCGACAACCGTCCCGCCGGCGCCGCCGGCGGCGACTTCGCGTACGGCGACTACAACGGCCAGTGCGCCGACGACGAATACGCCGCCGGAATCGCCTTCACCACCCGGGTGGGCGCCCGGCCCGGGCCGGCCGCCCTACTGTGCCGTCGGCTCTCCTGAAGCGGCCGTGCCCGACCGGCCGGCGGCCCCTTGCACCAGCAGCAGGAGGGCGTCGACCAGGTCATCGGCGGGGCTGCCCGTGGCCAGTCGCCGCAGTTGCAGGCCCATCACGAGGGCGACGGTCGTGGCCGCCAGGCGGTCCGCGTCGGGGACGCCGAGCGCCCTGAGGATCCGGGCGGCGAGCAGGTCGTAGGCCCCGAACGCCTCGGCCGCCGCCTCCCGGAGCCGTTCGTCGCGCCCGGCGTGGAGATACAACTCGAACGGCGCGAGATGGGCGCTGTCCAGCGCCGCGCCGCAGGCGACCTGACCGGCCAGGGAGGCCGCGTCCGCCACGTCCAGGCCCTCCGTCTGGCACTGCTCGGCCAGTTCGGTGAAGTGCCGCGCCTCCTCGCGCACGAAGTGCAGCAGGCTCTCCCGCAGCAGCTCGTGCTGGGTCTCGAAGTGGTAGGTGACCGAACCGAGGGACACCCCCGCCTCCTTGGCGATCCGGCGGTTCGTGACCGCCGCGACTCCGTCCTCGCCGATGATCCGCAGGACGGCGGTGATGATGCGCTGGCGCATCGGGGCGGAGGAGGCGGCGTGCGGCATGGCGTGCATTCTCCCATCTCCGGGTATCCGCCCCGGCGCCCCTGTGGACAGGGTTGCTCGGGGTTCCCTATTGTTCGTTCGAACGAACAGGACTGGAGGTAGGTCGTGCGCATTGCCGGGTCAACCGTTCTGCTCACCGGCGTCACCGGCGGGATCGGCGGCGCGCTCGCCGGCGAACTGTCCGCTCGCGGCGCCCGGCTCGTGCTCACCGGCCGCCGGGCCGAGGCACTCGAACCCCTCGCCGACCGCTACGGCGCCCGGACGATCCCGGCTGATCTGGCCGACCCCGACGACGTGCGTCGGCTGGCCGAGGAGGCCGCCGGTACGGACATCCTGATCGCCAACGCTGCCCTGCCCTCCAGCGGCGACGTCCTCGACTACACGCCGGAGCAGATCGACCGGGCGCTCGCGGTGAACCTGCGCGCCCCCGCGATCCTGGCCCGGCTGCTCGCTCCCGGCATGGTGGCCGCCGGACGGGGCCACATCTGCTTCGTCGGGTCGCTGTCCGGCATGGCGGCCACCAAGTCCTCGTCCCTGTATACCGCGACGAAGTTCGGGCTGCGCGGCTTCTCGCTGGCCTTCCGCCAGGATCTGCACGGCACGGGTGTCGGCGTCTCGATCGTCCAGCCGGGTTTCGTCCGCGAGCTCGGCATGTTCGCCAAGACGGGCTCGTCGACGCCCGGCGGGGTCCGCACCGTCTCACCGCAGCAGGTGTGCAAGGGCGTGACGCGGGCGATCGAACGCGATGTCGCCGAGATCAACGTGGCGCCCGCCGAGCTGCGGTTCCTCACCAAGGTCGCGTCACAGTTCCCGGGGTTCGCGGAGCGGGTGCAGCGGCTGGCGGGGGCGGAGCCGACGGTGAACGCGATCGTGTCCGCGCAGCGCTCGAGCCGCTGAGCCGCCCTCTCCGCCCCCGTACCGTGCTCAGCGCTGGCTCGCCGGACTGCTCGGCAGTGGAGAGCGGCTGCCCTTGCAGGAGTAGACGATCTCCACGGCCCCGCCCGGCAGGGCGCGCTCGCGCTGGAAGGTGAGCCCGACGGACGGGTCGAGCGCGGGCGTCAGTCGCATGCCGCCGCCGAACAGCAGCGGCACGACGACCAGCTCCAGCGTGTCGAGGGCGCCCAGGGAGTGGAAGGCCTGGATCGTGCGCGGGCCTCCGACCAGGTGGACGTCACCGCCCCGGTTCGCCGCGCGGATCCGCTCCAGCAGTCGCTCCGGATCGCTGTCGGTGACGACGTGGTCGGGGGTGCCGGCCGGACGGTGGGAGCCGAGCACGAACACCTCCAGG
The DNA here is from genome assembly GCF_053596375.1 of Streptomyces sp. NPDC001709. Taxonomy (NCBI): domain Bacteria; kingdom Bacillati; phylum Actinomycetota; class Actinomycetes; order Kitasatosporales; family Streptomycetaceae; genus Streptomyces; species Streptomyces sp. NPDC001709. The sequence goes on from NZ_JBSFGB010000005.1 coordinate 323,082, forward strand.
TTCGGCCATGGCCAGCGGTCGTTGGTCAGCGCGGGCTCGAAGGTGGTACGGCCCATCAGCGCCGCCTCGCACCCTTCGAGGAACTCCCGGATGCCGTGGCTCTCGCCGGACACGAACGCGGGGTCGGCCGTATGCGCCGGCCACCCGGTCGGCGTGGTGACATAACCGTCGATGCTCATGCCCAGGCGCGCTCGGATCTTCATGACGTCTCCAGTTCGGTCTGTCCTGCCGAGGCGGGTTCCGCCTCCGTCTACGCGTCGAACGGGACACGCGTACCTCGACACACCGCCGCGAGAAACTTCCACGTGGCCGCCGGGCGGCTCGGCCGCTTGTCATGTCCTGCCGCGCTGTGGCAAGCTCCAGCGAGCTCGACTGCGCATCCGATCACTCGTCATGAAGGACTGAGGTCCATGGTTCCGGCGCCCCCCAGCGGCCGCCGTCGGTACTGAGCCGTCTGCCCAGCGGCAGCGCTCCGCAGTACCTTTCGCATCTCCTCACGGCGGCCCGACGACCGTTCCCGTATGCCCGGCCACGCCCGCGCTCACCAGCCCGTGGCCACCTTCACCGTGAGGTCTTCATCGTGCGCATCGATGTCCAGAGCTTTGCCGTCGCCCACCTCCTGCGCCGTCCGGCGGCGCGTGAAGTCGGCGGCTTCGTCGTGGGGTTCGACCCCGCGACAACCAGCCCCTACGTCAACTACGCCACCCCGTTGCCCGGTGCCGAGCCCACCGACCGGGACGTCGCCGAGCTGATCGCCGCGTTCCGTGAGCGCGGGCTCACCCCACGGCTGGAGTTCGCCCCGGACGCCGCGCCCGCCGTGGAACCCGTACTGCGCCGGGCCGGTTTCGGCACCGAGGCGGTGCACGAGTACCTGGTCTGCACCCCCGCCACCCTGACCGTGCACGGCCCGGGCCATGGCCCGGCGGACCCGGTCGAGGTGGAGGCCCCGGCCACGGAGGCGGACTACACCGCGATCGACACCGCGCTGGCCGAGGCATTCAGCGGCGAGTGGGCCCCCTCCCCGGAAAGCGCGGCACGGTTGCGGCGGACCGAGGAGGGCGGCGGGGCCGTCCGGTTCGTCCGCGCTCCCGGCGGCGGCTGCGCCGGCGGCGCGCTCTGTTCGGCGCCCGCCGAGGACACCGCCGAGCTGGCGGGCGTGGGCACCCTTCCCGCCTACCGGGGCCGTGGCATCGCCGCGGCGGTCACCTCGGCCCTGGCCGGGACCATGTTCGGCCGGGGAGCGCGGTCCGTGTGGCTGGAGTACTCGGGCGACGGCTCCCGTCGCGTGTACGAAAGGGTCGGCTTCCGGCCGGGCGGCACCCGCCTGTACGTCTCACTCGACGGCTGACCTCTGAGCCGGGGCGCCGGTGCCGTCGCTGGCGCGCGCTCAGCCCTCTCCCGGCAGCGGGTGGTCCTTGACGAAACGGCGGATCTCCTCCGTGAGCGCCGCCGGGTTGTCCAGCTGGACCAGGGTGCGGGCGCCGGGGATCTCCACATAGCGGGCGTCCGGCAGCAGTTGGGCCAGGCGGCGACCCGTCACAGGAGGCATCATGCGGTCCTCGGCGCCCCAGGCGACCAGTGCCGGGCGGGTGAACCCCGGGAGGTTGCGGGCCGCTTCCAGGTAGCAGTCCTTCCGGGTCGTACGGAGGAACTTGGCGAAGTCCCGGCGGATATGACGGTTCGTGAGCAGGGGGCCGTACCAGCGGGCGATGAGTTCCTTCGGCAGCCGCGTCTTCGCCATGCCGCCGAGCGAGGTCTGCATGCGGGCGAGGAAGGGGAAGCGGAAGGACTGCAGGAGGAGGAAGATGCCACCGGGGACCCTGCAGACCGCGGACAGTATCCGGCCCTGGACACCGGGCGGGTAGTTGTCCAGGGCCTCGCAGGAGGTCAGGACGAGCCGGGCGATGCGCTCGTCCCGTACACCGACGAGGAGTTGGGCCGTTCCGGTGTCGTTCTGGACGAGGGTGACGTCCCGTAGGTCGAGGCGTTCCATGAACTCGGCCAGCAGCCGGGCGATGCCGTGCGCGGAGAGGTCCGCGTCCGGCCGCATGGGGCGCCGGTGGCTGCCCAGGGGCAGTACAGGGACCAGGACGCGGAAGTCGGGGCGCAGGGCGGACACGACGTCGGCCCAGACCGACTCGTCGAAGCCGAGTCCGTGGGCGAGGACCACGGCGGGCCCGTCACCTCCGGTGTCCTGGTAGTCGATGGTTCCCGCGCTCAGCTCGATCTGCGGCATGCCTGTGCCTCCGACCCGGTTGGCTGCCTCTTCTGTCTCTTGATAGATCGTTCTAGTGACAGAATAGGGCCCGACCGCCCCTTGGCAACAGCGGCTTACCGGAGGTGCCACCCGTGAGCGAGGGCAAGGCCATCAGCACGCACGAGACCCGGCTGCGCATTCTGAACGCCGGCACCGAGCTGTTCCGGCGCTCGGGCTACACCGGGACCGGGATGAAGCAGATCGCCGAGGCGGCGGGGGCGCCCTTCGGCTCGATCTACCACTTCTTCCCCGGCGGGAAGGCCCAGTTGGGCGAGGAGGTGGTCCGCACCTCCGGGGCCGTCTACCTGGGGCTCATCGCCACGCTCATGACGCCGTACGAGGACCGGGTGGCGGCCACCGCCGACGCCTTCGCCGCCGCGGCCGGCACCCTCGCCGAGCTGGACTTCGCCGACCCGTGCCCCATCGCGACGGTCGCGATGGAGGTCGCGAGCACCAACGAGGCGCTGCGGCAGGCCACTTCGGAGGTCTTCGACAGCTGGATCGACCATCTCGCCGCCTACTACGCCCAGGGCGGCATCCCCGAGCCCGCCGCCCGGGAGACGGCGAGCTCGGTCATCGCCCTGCTGGAGGGCGCCTTCATGCTGGGCCGTGCCGCGCGCAGCACCGAACCGGTACGGGCCGCGGGGACGGCGGCAGCGGCGATCGTTCGGGCGGCGCTGGCCGGAGAGTGAGCCGACGCCGCCGTCAGGGCTGCCGGTTCGCTCGGTAGAGGTCGCGGAGCAGGGCGACCTCGGCGCCGTGGTGCAGCACTTCCTGGTTGACCCACCACACGATGTCCAGGAAGGGCTCCTCGGCGTCGCTGCCGTAGGGGTAGGCGCAGTACCCGACGGTGTCCAGCGCCGCGTCATCGGCGCTCAGCAGTGCCTGCCGCCAGGCGGCGGCACCGGTCTCGAAGGCCGCGATCGCACCGGCGGCGTCCCCGCTGACGGGATGGTTCTCCCGGGTAGCCGAGCGGTCGCCGGCCGTGTAATCGGCGCGCAGGGACAGCATCTCGGTCAGGTGGCTCAGCCGCCAGGCGAGGGTCGTGACGGGCGGCGGCCAGGGGTGCGGATACGGCGCCGCGTCCCGCCCCCACGGGCCGCCACCGGCCAGGAAGGTCGCCCGCGCTCCCGGCCCGTCCACGCGTCGCCTGACCGTCCAGCAGCCGGGCACCGGTTCCCAGAAGTACTCGTCGTCGCTCAGCGGCTCGACCTTGGTGTCCCCTCCGTCGCCGCTGTCCATGACGGGCCCGGTCAGCCGGCGCAGGAGGCGCTCGGACGCGAAGTCGAACTGGTCGAGCAGCGGGAGCAGTCGGGGCGGTGTGGTCGTCATCGGACACTCCTGGGTGGACGGGCCGGCCCCTGCCGAGCCGGCCGACGCCGCGGACGGGGCGGACTTCTGCCGGCCGGCCAGCCTGACACGCCCGGCCCTGGACCGCGCCCCTTTTTTTCAGACGCTAGGAGCGGGCCGCGTACCGGTCGGTTGCCGCGACCAATGCCTCCGCCATACCGGGCGCCCCGGTGGTGTGGCCGGTGTCGTCCACGACGACCAACTCACTGTCGGGCCAGGCCTGTTGGAGTCGCCAGACGATGCCGAGCAGGTTGCCGAAGTCGAGGCTTCCCTGGACGAGGGTGCCGGGGATGCCCTTGAGCAGGTGGGCGTCGCGCAGGATCACGCCGTCGTCGTTGCCCTCGCCGAGGAAGTGGTCGTTGCCCCAGTAGTGCGTGACGGTGCGGGCGAAGCCCAGACGGAAGAGCGGGTCCTCGTAGCGGGCGACCGAGCGCGGCGGCGCGGGAATCGTGGCCGTTTCCCAGTCGGTCCAGGCCCGCGCGGCCCGTTCCCGTACCTCGGGGTCGGGCGATTCGAGAAGCCGGTTGCAGGCGACGGCGAGGTTGCCGTCGCGCTCGTCGGCCGGCACAGCGGACCGGAAGCGTTCGAAGGCCTCGGGGAAGATCCGACCCAGTCCCCTGGTCAGCAGCTCGACCTCGGCGTTCGAGCCGGTGGCGACGCCCGTGAGTACCAGCTCGGAGACGACGCCCGGGTGGGTCTGCGCGTAGCGCAGCGCGAGCACCGACCCCCAGGACACGCCCCACACCAGCCACCGTTCGACGCCCAGATGGCGGCGCAGCAGTTCCAGGTCGGCCATGAGGTGGGCCGTGGTGTTGACACTCATGTCGGTGTCGTGGGCGCTCGCGTGCGGGGTGGACCGGCCGCAGCCGCGCTGGTCGAGCAGGACGATCCGGTAGGCGGCCGGGTCGAACAGGCGTCGGGGGTACGGGGTGCACCCGGATCCCGGTCCGCCGTGCAGGACGACAGCGGGCTTGCCGTCGGGGTTGCCGCAGGTCTCCCAGTAGACGTGGTTGCCGTCGCCGACATCGAGCATGCCGTGCGCGTAGGGTTCGATCTCCGGATAGAGGGCCATCCGGGCACCGTAGCGACTCCGGCGGCCAAGGGGCAGGATGGTGCAGTTCCAGGGGCATGACGAACGCCAAGAGGAGCAGCATCGTACGCGTTTATCCGCGGTGTCCTCCGTCTCGCCCGCCCCGGTCCTCGGGGAATCTGTCGCGGAACCGCCCCGGAATTGTCCGTGATCGGTAACAGACGGATCCCGCGGTCAACCTTGGCCGTCCTGACAGGTGCACGGAAGACACGTGCACACGACCACAGGGACACGGCAGGGATCGGGGCGGGGCATGGCGCGGCATGGCGGGCGGGGATGGTACGGCCGGGTGATCGCGGCGGCGGTCGGTGTCACGGCGGTGGCGGCCGCCACGTCGGTGTGGACCGCGGAGGCCGGCCAGCCCGGTGGCGGTTCGGCCGCGCCGGGTGTCTCGGCCCGGCCCGCCGCGCCGAAGGCAGCGCCCGTGTCCGCCGAGATCGCCCACGCCTCGGAGGGCGGCGCCCACGCGGTCAACATCACCATCGACGACGGCCCGGACCCGGTCTGGACCCCGCAGGTGCTCCAAGTGCTGCGCGAGAACGGGGTGAAGGCGACGTTCTGCATGGTCGGCACGCAGGTCCAGGCGCACCCGGAGCTGGTCCGGCAGGTGGTGGCGGCCGGGCACCGGCTGTGCGACCACACCGTGTCGCACGACACCACGATGGACAAGAAGTCCGAGGCCTACCAGTCGCAGCAGATCGTGGACGCCGAGCGGGAGATAACCAAGGCGTCCGGTGGGGTACGGCCGATGTACTACCGGGCCCCGGGCGGTGCCTTCACCCCGTACAGCCGGCACCTGGCGGCCTCGCACGGGATGCGCCCGCTCGGCTGGAACGTGGACTCCAAGGACTTCGAGCGGCCGGGCACCGGCGCCATCATCACCACCGTCAAGACCGAGCTGAAGAACGGCCCGACGCTCCTCTTCCACGACGCGGGCGGCGACCGCTCCCAGACCGTGGCCGCGCTGCGCACCCTGCTGCCCTGGCTGAAGCAGCAGGGCTACTCGTTCGGCTTCCCGGTGCACTGAAACGGAGGCCGTAGCAGGCCACTCCAGGCGAACCGGTGGTCGGTGCCGCGGACCACGACGGTACGGCCGACGGGCGCGCCCAGCACCGCCGGGTCGGCGGTGGCGAACCGGTCCGGGACCTTCACGGGTCCGCCGCCGAGCAGACCAGCCCCCCGGCCGCCGACCCGCCCGTACTCGGCGTTGACGACCGCGCAGCCGCTCTCCCACGCGAGGGCCCGGACGGACCCGGTGACCGCCGCGACCAGCCGCGCTGTGTAACGTCAGCGTCAGGGCACGCGCCGGTGAACCCCGGGGGAAATCTTGGTCATCGAAGTCCTGGGACGCGCGTTCGGATCCGGAGCGGCGCCTACCATGAGGCCCTGCGTACGTCGTCCCGGAAAGGCTCGCCATGCCGTTGCCTCGCCTCGGCACGCGGTCCGTTCGTCTCCGGACGGCCCCTGCCGTGTTCGTCGTCCTCGCCGTGGCCCTCGCGGGCACGCTGCTGGCCGTCTCGCTCGGCGGCCCACGGCACGCCCGGACCGCGGCCGCCTCGTCGGGGCACATCGTCATCGACGTGTCGGAGAGCCGCTGCGGCCGCGGCTGGACCCGGCCCGAGCCCGGGCTGCGGACCTTCGACCTGCACAACTCCTCCGACGGCGCCGCCGAGGTCTATCTGGAGGACCCCGGCAGCCAGGTGGTGTACGGCGAGGTCGAGGGCATCGGACCCGGCACGACACGGCAGTTGACGGTACGGCTGGGCAAGGGGACGTACGCCTTCAAGTGCGTGCCCGACGACGCCGACGCCGTCACCGGGCCCACCGTGCACCTCACCAGCGGGCAGCGCGGCCCGGGCGCCGCACCGGTCTCGGAGCACGACCTGATCCCGCCCGCCCTCGCCTACCAGAAGTGGGTCGGCGGCGGCCTCGACGACGTCGTCCGGCTGACGACGAAACTGAAGGATGCGCTCGACCGGGGGGACCTCGCGGCCGCGAGGTCGGCCTGGTTGCCGGCGCATCTGCAGTACGAGCGGCTGGGGGCGGCGTACGACGCCTTCGGGGACGCGGACGGAGCGATCAACGGTACCGATGCCGGTCTGCCCGGCGGGGTGCACGACAAGGACTTCGCCGGGTTCCACCGTATCGAGTACGGGCTGTGGCACGGTGAGTCGGCCGACGGGCTGCGCGCCCCTGCGGCGGCGCTGGTGAAGGCGGTGACCGGGCTGCGGGACAGCTGGTCGCAGACCCGTATGGACCCCGCCCAGCTGGGGCTGCGTGCGCACGAGATCCTGGAGAACACCGTGCAGTTCGAGCTGACCGGCCGCACCGACTACGGAAGCGGCAGCAATCTCGCCACTGCCCGCGCCAATCTGGACGGCACGCGCGAGGTGTTGTCCCGGCTCAAGCCCCTGCTGGCGACCCGGTACGCCGGTCTTCCGGAACTCCAGAAGAAGTTGGACCGCGCCCGGCACACTCTCGACGCGCTGCACCACGGAGGTCCCTGGACCCCGCTGGACCGGCTCTCCCGTGCTCAGCGGGAGAACGTGAACGCGCTGCTGGGCGACCTGGTGGAGCGGCTGGCGTCGGTGGCCACCCTGTGCGATCCCCGGAGGACCGTGTGAGCGACATCGACCGAACCGGGGCAACGGGCGGGCGTGCCATGGACCGAGCCGATGGACAGGACCGGCGCCGCACCGACCACCCTGACAAACTCGACCGACCCGAAGGACCCGACCGACCCGCGGGACCGGGCCGGCGCGCGCTCGACCGCTCGGACCGGCTGGCCCGGCGCGGTTTTCTGCGTGGTGCCGCGCTGGCCGGTGCCGGGCTTGCCACGGGTGCCGCCGCGCCCGACGCCCCGGCGGTCGCGCCGGCAGCCCGGTCGACGGCTGTCGCCCCGTTCCACGGCGTCCACCAGGCCTCGGCCATCGCGGCCCCCCGCCGGACCTGTGTCTTCGCCTCCCTCGATGTGACCGCCGGGAACCGCGCCGAACTCACCGACCTGCTGCGCACGCTCACCGACCGGGCCCGCCTGCTCACCTCGGGCGGGACGCCGTCCCCGGTGGGCATCACCGGCCCGCCCGCCGACTCGGGCGTCCTCGGCGACCGGCTGCCCTCCGGTCAGCTGGCCGTCACCGTCGGCGTCGGTGCCTCGCTCTTCGACGAGCGGTTCGGGCTGGCCGCGCGCAGACCCCGGCGGCTGACCGCCATGCCCGCCTTCCCGGACGACGACCTCCAGACCGACTGGTGCCACGGCGACCTCAGCCTCCAACTGCACGCCGACGAGCCGGACATCACCCTGCACGCGCTGCGTGACATCGCCCGGCACACCCGGGGCGCCGCGCAGGTCCGCTGGCGGCTGGACGGCTTCTCCAGCCCGCCCCGGCCCTCGGGCACCCCGCGCAATCTGATGGGGTTCAAGGACGGCACCGCGAACCCGGACGCCGGCAGCGCCCGCGAGATGGACCGCCTGGTGTGGGTGGGCAAGGGCATGGGCGAGCCGGACTGGGCGGTCGGCGGCAGTTACCAGGTCGTGCGGCTGATCCGGATGCTGGTGGAGTTCTGGGACCGGGTCTCGCTCGGCGAGCAGGAGCGGATGTTCGGCCGCGCTCGCTCCTCCGGCGCTCCGCTGGACGGCGACCACGAGCATGACACGCCGAAGTACGCCGACGACCCCAAGGGGGACGTCATCCCGCTGGACGCGCACATGCGCCTGGCCAACCCGCGCACACCCGCCACTGCCGACCAGCGTCTGCTGCGCCGCGCGTACAACTACGACCGGGGCATGGACGCCAACGGCAACCTCGACGTGGGCCTGCTGTTCTCCTGCTACCAGCAGGACCTGAAGCGGCAGTTCGAGACGGTGCAGCACCGGCTGGCGGGCGAGCCGCTGACGGACTACATCAGCCCGTTCGGCGGCGGTTACTTCTTCGCGCTGCCCGGTGTCCGGGACGCCTCGGACTGGTACGGGCGTGGCCTGTTCGGCTGAACCTGTCCGGACAACTCGACCACCGAATGGGTCAACACACAGTCAAGTTTTGCCCTAACATCCCTGACTTGGTGTTCACCCGCGGGTCATCATGGCTCCGCCGGCGCGCCCCGCAACGGGCGCAGCATCCGTGCTCGTACGACGCACAGACGTTCTGTCCAAAGGGGTAGACCACCATGGTCAGTAGAGGAAGAGGAGCCGCGCTGCGGACTCTCGGCGCGGTCGCGGGAGCCGCGGCACTCACCGTGCTCGGCAGCAACGCGCCCGGCTGGGCGGCCGGGTCCGCGGGCCAGTCCTCGACCGCGACGCCGATCAAGCACGTTGTCGTGCTCTTCGACGAGAACATCTCCTTCGACCACTACTTCGCCACGTACCCGAAGGCCGCCAACACCGACGGCACGAAGTTCACCGCGTCGAAGAACACCCCGAAGGACATCGACACCCTCGCGCACGCCGGGCTGCTGAAGAAGAACCCGAACCAGTACGCGCCGAAGCGGCTGTCCCCGTCCCAGGCGATGACCTGCGACCAGAACCACAACTACGGCGCCGAGCAGCTTGCGTACAACGGCGGCAAGGCCGACCAGTTCGTGCAGAACACCGAGGTCGACAAGTGCAGCGGCGGCCTGTTCGGCGAGCCGGGCCTGGTCATGGACTACTACGACGGCAACACCGTCACCGCGCTGTGGAACTACGCCCAGCACTACTCCCTGAGTGATCGTTCCTTCAGCTCGAACTACGGCCCCTCGACGCCCGGCGCGCTGAACCTGGTCTCCGGCAACACGCACGGCGTGATCTCGGTCGACCCGACCACCGGCAAGCAGACGTCGACGCCCGACCCGTACGCGGTGAAGTCCCCCGACGCCAAGGGCGTGGGCACGGTCATCAACGACCCCGACCCGGCCTTCGACGACTGCTCCGGCAAGGACCACACGAGCAGCAACGCGTTGGCGTCGATGCAGGGCAGGAACATCGGTGACCTGCTCAATGCCAAGAACGTGAGCTGGGGCTGGTTCCAGGGCGGCTTCCGTCCGTCGACCGCGTGGAGCGGCACGTCGGGCTCGTACGCCAAGTGCGACACCGCGCACACCAACCTGGGCGGCGCGTCCGTGGTCGACTACAGCCCGCACCACAACCCGTTCGCGTACTACAAGTCGACGGCGAACCCGCACCACCTGGCGCCGAAGAGCGTCTCGGAGATCGGCCACAACGGTCGGGCCAACCACAACTACGACCTGACCGACTTCTCCGCCGCGCTGAAGGCGGGCAAGCTGCCGGCCGTCAGCTTCGTCAAGGCCGGTGAGTTCCAGGACGGCCACGCCGGCTACTCCGACCCCACCGACGAGCAGCACTTCATCGTCAGCCAGATCAACGCGATCCAGAGCTCGCCGCAGTGGAAGTCCACCGCGATCGTGGTCGCCTACGACGACTCCGACGGCTGGTACGACCACGCCTACGTCACGCCGAGGAACGGCTCGGCGGACACCTCCCTCGGCTCCAACGGCAAGGCCACCGACAGCCCGGCCTGCCAGAAGGGCCCGAAGGCGTCCGGCGGTTACGCGGACCGCTGTGGCCCCGGCACGCGCCAGCCGCTGCTCGTCATCTCGCCGTACAGCAAGGTGAACAAGGTCGACCACACCCTGACGAACCAGGCGTCGATCACCCGGTTCATCGAGGACAACTGGAGGACGAGCCGCGTCGGGGACCACTCCTTCGACGCCACGGCGGGCTCCCTGTCCGGGATGTTCGACTTCCAGCACCCGAACAACAAGCAGGTGCTGCTGAACTCCGACGGCTCGGTCAAGCACGTCGGCCCGATCAAGCACGTCGCCCCGGTGTCCACGAGCATCACCCCGGGCCCGGCGATGCAGAACACGGCCGCGACGACGGACGCCTCCGGCTTCCCGGCCCTCCCGGTCGGCCTCGGCGTGGGCGCCCTGCTGGCCGCGGGTGCGACCGGCACGTACCTGACGCTGCGCCGCAAGCAGCAGGCCTGATCCCGCGGTTCCGCACACAGTGACGCGCCCCCGGTCGGTGACCGGGGGCGCGTTCGTGTGGCGGTGAGCGTCCAGGTGTAGGAGCCGTTCGGCACGAGCTTGCCGGACTGGTTCTCGCCGTCCCAGGCGATGTGCACGGCGCTGCGGGTGGCGCCGCCCTGCCAGGTGCGCTGGACGGCGCCGGTGGTGGCGCGCGAAACGGGGTGGTCGGCTGCCGGCCGTGATGGTGGGATGGCGCGGTGCAGCGTGAGTTTTCGATCGTCGTGGACCGGAGCAAGTACCAGTACGCGCCCACTCCGTGGGAGCAGGAGGCGTGGCGGGCTTCGGCGCTCGACTGGGTGGTGGAGCAGCTCGCCGTACACGGCTTGCGTGCGAGCGGTGAGTTGAAGGTGCGGCTGCGGCCGTGGTCCGTGCTGGTGCGGATGCCCGTCGTAGGGCGGGACACCGTCTGGTTCAAGACGAATCCGCCGGCCAGCGCCTTCGAGGGGCCGTTGACCGCCGTGCTGGCCCGTTGGGTGCCGGAGTTCGTGCTCGAGCCGCTGGCCGTGGACGCCGAGCGCGCGTGGGTCCTGCTGCCCGACGGAGGGGAGCTGTTCCGCGACGTGCTCGCCCGGGCGCCGGTCGAGCCGCGGACCTGGGAGGAGTTGCTGGGCCGGTACGCGAGTATGCAGCGGGCGCTCACCGGGCACGTGGCCGAGATCGAGCGGCTCGGGGTGCCCGCCGCCCGGACCCTCGACCTGCCCGGGGTGTTCGACACGCTGCTCGCGAGAAGCACCGCGCTACGCCCGGAGGCACGCGCCCGGCTGGAGCGGCTCCGGCCCCGCCTCGCGGACTGGTGCGCCGAGCTGGCGTCCCTCGGCATCGAGGACACCCTCGACCACGCGGACCTGCACGACGGCCAGCTGTTCCATCCGGCACCGGGTCGCTTCACCTTCTTCGACTGGGGCGACGCCGCCGTGTCGCACCCTTTCTGCAGCCTGCGCATCCCCGCCGACAAGGCTCGCGCACGGTACGGGCCGCAGGTCCTGGCCCGGCTCCTCGACGCCTACCTGGAGCCCTGGACGGGTCCCGGCCGCACGCCGGCGGACCTGCGCCGGGCCGCACACCTCGCCTGGCGCGTGAGCACCCTGGGTCGCGCGGCGTCCTGGGGTCGCACGTTTCCCGACCCCTCGGGCACCGCCCTGAGCGCCGAGCAGAGCTCCGAGTCCCTGCTGGAGCTTCTCGACGACCCGCCGTTCTGAGGGGCCGCGGGCGTGGCCCCGGAGGTATCGCTCGCCCGCACCGTCCCCCCGACGGACACTGGCCCCTATGACCCGCACTCGTGCGCCCGTCGCTCCCCCGCCCGGCCGCCGTACCGTGCTGGCGGCGCTCGCCGGTATCGCGCTCGGCGCGGCGGGCTGTTCCAGCCGTACGGCCCCGGCCGCACAGCCGCCCCGCACCGGCTCGCCCTCCGCGTCGCACTCCCCCGGTCTGCCGCGCACCACCCCCTGGCGGCCCACCTCCGCCGAAGTGCAACCGGCGGCGAAGCTGCGGGCCGTGCAACTCGTCGAGGCGATCGGCGCGTGGGGCGAGGGGCACGGTGGAGCGGCGGCGGCACGGGCGAGGGTCGCGGCGCTCCGGCTGCCCACGGCGCTCGTCGACCAGGCCGGGCCGCTGCTGCCGGCGGCCGACCAGGCGGCGCTGCAGGTCGTGGACGCACAGTACGGCGGGATCCTGTCGACCTCCGCCAGCGTGCTCGTGGTGTGCCGGCAGTGGACGCGGCGCTGCGGCACGGTGAGTGCCGGCGGGACCACGGTCGACGTACGCCTGTCCCGGTCGGGGTCCGGCTGGACGGTCGACGCCCTGCATCCGGCGGAACCGGGGCCGGCCGCCCGGTCGTTGCCGTCGGGCATCCGGACCGTGCTCGCCGACGACCGGATCGTGCTGCCGCCCGCCGCAGCGGCGGACCTGCGCAGCGGTCGGGTGCACACCAGCGTGGCGCAGGCGATGCTCGCGCTGGCGCGGACGTACCGGCTGGAGGTGAGCGTCGTGCGTTCCGGGCATCCGCTGGACGTGTTCGGCACCAGCCGGCCCAGCGACCACCCACGCGGCCGGGCCTTCGACGTATGGCGGATCGACGGCCACGCGGTCGTCGACCCGGCGACGCCGCGCAGCCTGATCGAGCGGTTCATGCGGGACGCGGCGGCGGCCGGGTCGTACAACGTGGGCGGTCCGGTACTGCTGTCGGGCGGCGGCGCCGGTCAGTTCTTCAGCGACGCCACCCATCACGACCACGTGCACATCGGCTTCCGTACCTGACGGCACCCGACAGCGCCGACAGCGCCCGCCGGCCCCGAGGCAACCGGCGGCACCCGACCACGTCACCCGTTCGGCCGTACCGTCGGCGCCCCGGCCGGGCATGCCCACGCGGCCTGCGTGCCGGTGTTCGCCGGGCTCCGCGGGTTGCGCCGGCCGCGCGGGCGTCCTGACGCTGGAGCTGACACACCCCGGGAGGTGCAGTGGCTCCGGCACACGACCCCACGCCGTCGGACGGCCTCGGCCGCCGGCGATTCCTCACCCTGTGCGCGGGCGCCGGCCTCGGCACGGCCGCCGCATGCACGGCGGCACCGCCGCATCCGCACTCCACCGCGGCCCGTGACGCGCGGCTGCGGCCCGAGGCGGAGCGGGACGCCCCGGGCACAGCCGACTGGCAACTGGGCTCCACCGGCCCGCCGGACGCGGTGGCCGGCTACCCGGACCGGGTGAGCGTGACCCCGGGCGAGCGGTTCGGGCTGCATGTGTCGACCACCGCCGCGGCGTTCCGGGTGTCTGCCTTCCGGGTCGGCTGGTACGGCGGCCGGCAGGCCCGCCGGATATGGACGTCCGGCCGCATACCCGGCCGCGCCCAGCCGGACCCGCGACTGCTGCCCGCCACCCGCACCGTGCGCGCCGACTGGCCCCTGACGCTTCCGGTGGACACCACCGGCTGGCCGGAGGGCGCCTATCTGCTGCGGCTGGAGGCGGAGAGCGGTCATCAGCGGTACGTTCCGCTGATCGTCCGCTCCACCGCGGGCGCGGGCCGTACGGTCCTGCTGCACGCGCCGGCCACCTGGCAGGCGTACAACCGCTGGGGCGGCAGCAGCCTCTACAACGGCGCCTCCGGCGCGTACGCCACCCGCTCCCTCGCGGTGAGCTTCGACCGCCCCTACGACGGCACGGGCGCCGAGAAGTTCCTGGTGTACGAGCGGGCGTTGGTGGTACTGGCCGAGCGCCTCGGCATCCCGCTCGCCTACACCACCGGCGTCGACGTCCACCGCGATCCCGGGGTGCTGCGGGGCGCGCACGCCGTCGTCTGTCTGGGCCATGACGAGTACTGGACGCCGGAGCAGCGAGCCCATGTGACCGCCGCCCGGGACGCCGGGACGAACCTCGCCTTCCTCGGCGCGAACACGTGCTTCCGCCGGGTCCGGCTCGAGGCCGGGGAGGCAGCGGACGACCGTACGGTGGTCTGCTACAAGAGCTCCTACCGCGCCGACCCCTGCTACGACTCCCACCCCGCGCTGGTCACCACCGACTACCGTCTGGCGCCTGCCCCGGATCCCGAGTCCTCCCTGACCGGCGTGCTCTACGAGGGCTATCCGGTCGACGCCCCCTATGTCGTCCGGGCCGCCGATCACTGGCTGTACGACGGCACCGGCGCGCGTTCCGGAGACGCCTTCGCCCATCTCGTCGGCGTCGAGTACGACCGGATCACCCCCGGCGCCCCCACCCCGGGACCGCTGGAGATCATCGCGCACTCCCCGCTGGTCTGCGGCGGGCGGCCCAGCCACAGCGACTCGGCGTACTACACGGCTTCCGGCGGCGCGGGCGTGTTCGCGACCGGCACCATGCGCTGGGTGGAGGGCCTGGTGGCCGGCACCGGCATGCTGGGGCGCGACCACGGCATGGACGCCCGCACCCGCGCCTTCGTCACCCGGACCACGGAGAACCTCCTGCGGACGTTCGCGAAGGGCCCCGCCGCCCGGTACGCCCCGCCGCCGCGCGCCAATGTGAGCGCGGTGTACGGTGCCTGACGTCACGTCAGCTGAGAGGCGCGATCAGTTCGTCGGGGCGTGCTGCCCTCCCGAGCGCAGGTAATCCCTGCGGGCGTTGTTGTAGATCCGCAGGAGATGCTTGGCCACGGCGCAGGCCGCGCCGTCGGCATGGCACTGACGGCACGTCCGGACGTGCTGCTCATAGGTGAGTCGCGCGTTTTCCAGCGCATCGTTGAGAGAAGACATGGACATCTCCGGGCAGGGCGCGGCCGTGGGACCGCGCCAAGTTGACTGACTGGTACACCCAGAGCAAGGTGATCATGTTACTGGCGGTACTGGGAAACCCGTACTGCCGCTCACCGCTGCGCGGTGGTGTTCGCCCCGTCCAGCGCCTCCCGGATGATGTCCGCGTGCCCCGCGTGCTGGGCCGTCTCCCGGATCAGGTGCAGCAGGATGCGCCGGGCGGACCAGTACACGGTCTCGGGCGGGGACCAGGGGGTTGTGGGCAGCGGCACGGTCCGGTCAAGGCCGGGCAGGGCCGCGACGGCCTCCTCGATCGCGCGGGTTCCCGCCGCGTACTCGACCAGCAGCCCGGCAAGCGTGTCGCCGTCGGCCATCCGGTACTGGCCGAGGTCGAGCATGCCCTCCGGCAGCTCCCCGTCGCCCTTCGCCATGATCTGTGCCCACACCCGCTCGCCGCGCGCCAGGTGTTTGACGATGCCGCCCAGCGTCAGCTCGCTCACCGTGGTCCGCCGCGCGGCCTCCGCATCGGCCAGGCCGCGCACGGTGATGAGCAGCAACTCCCGCTGTTCGGCGAGGGCTTGGAGCAGCTCGGCGGACTCGTCCGACGACAGGGACGCGTGGTTCTCCGATGAAGTGACCATGGCTCCACCGTAGGGAGCATTTAGGTCGGATACTGACCGCTTGGCGAGGAAGCGTGCGGGGTGGGCGATCGAATGCGTGCCGTATCACCCCCGGCTGCCGGGCCGACCTCACCGCGCTGACCGTGGATCCCGTGCATGCGCCGGGCGACGAACTCGCCTAGGGAGTAGGCGAGGGCGGACACCATTCCCGCCCGCTCCGCCCGGCACACTGTGCGGATGCGCGGGCGTCAGCGGCCCGGGCTTCGAGGCGTACGCCCGGATCCTGCACCCGGCCTCGCTTCAGGGGCGGCCGGTGCGCTGGTCGGCGGTGGCCGCCGCGCACGGGACCCGGGTCACTCCGGGCTCGCGCTGGTACGAGGTCGCCGGAAGGGACAGCGAGTACGTCAACGCCTCCGCATACGGACTGCCCGGTGTCTGGGACGAGCATCCCGGGGAGAGGCCGACCCCACCCGGTGTCGCGCGTGACCTCATCCCCCTGCCGGCCCGGCACACCACGGCTCCGGAGCGGTGCTGGTTCGGGCTGTGGCACGGGTACGGCCGCCGGGACTTCGGCCGGTGGCCGACCTTCGAGACCCCGGGCCGGGACGAGGTGCTGCTCACCGGCGCGCCGGCCGATGCCGCCTCGCCGGTGTCCCTGGGCGGTGACACCGATCTGACCAGCACCTCTGTCGGAGGGTCCGCCGAGCCGGTCGCGGTCCGCCGGCGTCGACGCGCCGTGGCTTCCCCGGCTAAGATCGGCAGTGGCATCGCGTGCCGGTCATCGGCTGGGTGAGGCATGGAGGTGCCGGGACATGCCCTGGAGGCATTCCTTGTCGGTCGAGTTGAACCACACCATCGTCCATGCCCGGGACAACCGGGAGTCCGCCGAGTTCTTCACCGAACTGCTCGGTCTCGAGATCACCGCGGAATGGGGCCCGTTCGTCGCGGTCGCCCTCGGCAACGGAGTCACCCTGGACTTCGCCACCGTCCCCGAGGACCGGATCACGCCACAGCACTACGCTTTCCTCGTCTCCGAGGAGGAGTTCGACGCCGCGTACGCGCGTATCGTCGAGCGCGGCATCGAGCACTACGCCGACCCGCACCAGAAGCAGCCGAACGCGATCAACCACAACGACGGCGGCCGCGGCGTGTACTTCATGGATCCGGCGGGCCATGCCATGGAGCTGCTGACCGTCCCCTACGGCGGCTGGCCTTCGTAACCGGCGCGCCTCACCTGCCGAATCCCCGGCACCTGGTGAGACGCGCCCGCAGCTCTAAACGTCACCCGGGTGCGCGCTGGTGGCCTGAACGCTCCGGGCGGGACGCCGTCGGCAACGGCGTCCCGCCGGGAGTGTGCCGTTCGTCGGCTACGGCGTCACGACCGAGCCGCCGAAGGTCACCACCAGCCGGCCGTTCGAGGCGAAGGACCAGCCGAAGGCGCCCGAGTACGGGGAGCAGCGGGAGCCGTTGGTGCCGGTCCAGAACTGGTTGGAGCTGTCGGCGTCGCCGATGGCCTTGTCGTTCGAGCCGCTGACGGCGAAGCGGCACGAGGTGTTGCCGCGGAACACCGAAGTGCCCTTGTCGAAGGCGTAGTTGCGCTCGGTGTTGTCGCTGCTCACGTTGTTGGAGATGGGTGCCGTCGGTGAGCGTGCCGTTGCCGTAGGACAGGGAGTACTCGATGGTCACCGGGCCGATGGCGCCGGTGTCGGTCTTGGTGCAGAGGTCCCAGCCGTCGTCGATGTTGTTGTGGGAGACGTCGTAGCGGAACACGTGGGTGAGACCGTACAGGCGCCAGTAGTCGGCGTTGAGCTGGATCCCGCGGTTGGACGAACTCTCGCTCTGGCCCGAGAAGTTCAGTACGGGCTTCTCGCCCGGGTAGGCGGAGAGGGTGGTGCGGGCGCTGGACGTGCCGTTGCTGCCGGGGAGGGCGTCGCCTACTCGCCCGGGGCGAGGATGCGGGCCACGATACGGGCCGCATCCGCGACGAGCGCGTCGTCCGCCGGTGCGTCCTGGGTGCTCTTGGCCGACAGCACGGTCAGCAGGAGCGGTGTCTTCCGGGTCGTCCAGGCCACGCCGATGTCGTTGGCGCTGCCGTAGGAGCCGGTGCCGGTCTTGTCGGCCAGCACCCAGTCGCGCGGCAGTCCGGCGCGGAACCGGGCGGCGCTGGTGGTGTTCCCTTTCAGCCAGGTGACGAGCCGTTCCCGGTCCGCGTCGGCGAGCGCCCGGCCCAGGGTGAGCCGCTCGAAGCTGCCGCCGAGGGCCTGCGGGGTCGTGGTGTCACGCAGGTCGCCTGGGATCGCACTGCCCAGGTCCGTCTCCCACCGGTCGAGCCGGCTCACCCGGTCGCCGAGCGAGCGGAAGAAGCGGGTGAGTCCGGCGGGTCCGCCGATCTCCCGCAGCAGCAGATTGCCGGCCGCGTTGTCGCTGTACTGGATCGCCGCCGCGCACAGGTCCGCCACCGTCATGCCGGTGTCCACGTGTTCCTCGGTGCGCGGCGAGTTGGGCAGGATGTCGTGGGGCGGATAGTGGACGACCCTGTCCAGCGGCGCGCAGCCGCCGTGGTCGCGCAGGACCGCCGCCGCGGCGAACGCCTTGAACGTCGAACACATCGCGAACCGCTCCCCCGCCCGGTGGGACACGGTGCGACCCGTGCGCACGTTGCGTGCGTAGACGCCGAGCCGGGCGCCGTGCCGCCGCTCCAGTTCGGTCAACTCGGCTTCCGCTGCCCGCCGTACGTCGTCCGGCGCCGCCGATGCGGCGGGTGCGGAGGCCGCGGTCGCCGCCATGGCCGCGGTGGTGAGGGCCAGGCCCGCCTTGAACAGGCCGCGTCGGGCCATGGGGGCGGGGCCGGGGCGGTCGGGGCGGGAGTGGTCGGGGCTGGTCATGGGCACAGTCCTCCTCTGGTCGGCGTCCGTGATCCGCTTCCTGGATCTTCGACGGGGACAGCGAAACAGCCGGAGGCCACTCATGTCCAAGAGTGAACTTTGAACGCCCCATGCTTTATTGATATGAGTGCTGGATGGATCTCCTGGCGCACCTCGAGGCGTATGTCGCGACGGCCGACGAAGCGAGCTTCTCCCGGGCGGCCGACCGGCTCGGCATCGCCCAGCCGCTGCTCAGCCGTCGTATCAAGACGCTGGAGGAGCACTTCGGCGGCCTGTTGTTCGACCGTTCGAAGCGGCAGATCACCACCACGGAGCTGGGGGTCCTACTGCTCCCGTACTCCCGGGACGTGCTGGACCGGGCCCAGCGGCTGCGCCAGGTCGCCGGTGCGGCCGGGCGGGCGCGGACGCGAGCCGTCGGGGTGCCCGCGCACTGCGCCCCGGTGGCACTGGCGCGCGCGATCCGCGCCGGAGCCGAGCGCGGGATCACCCTCGGCGTGCGTGAACTGCCGCCCGGTGAAAGGGATTCCGGACTCGCCGATGGCTCGCTCGCGTACGCGCTGGTGCGGGTTCTTCCGGAGCGGGGCGCGTTCCAGGTGCCGCTGGGTCTGGCGTCCGCGCCGGAGCCGGACACGGCGGACGGGGATCGGGTTCCGGTGTACGGCGGCGGCACTCGGCGCGGGGTGCACCTGGAGGACCTGCGCCCGCGGCGTGGTCGTAGCGCCGAACGCGCTGTGGCGCTACCGGTGTTGACCTTGCCGGAGGATCACGTGCCGTCCGGCGCGGACCGTCTGGAGCGGGCCGTGGCCCGCGCCGGGCTGCCCCCGGGCCGGTTCCGGCCGGCCGGGCCCGCGGCCACCGCGCTCGCCGAGACGCTGGCCGGGCGGACGCTGCTGCTGTGCGCCGAGTCGTTCGCCCGGCAGCACGGGGCACGATGGGCCCCGCTGGCCGACCGGTCACTGCACCGGGGGTACGACGTCAGCGCCGCCCCGGACCGGGCCGGCGCGGCGGATGTGCCGGAGTGGCTGGTCCCGCTGCTGGCGTCGGCGGTGGGGGCCGCCGCCCGCGGTACCGGCGCGGCGGGCCAGGGGACCGGTGGCGAGGACGTGGCGGCGCGACTGGCGGCCCGCGGATGAGCGCGGCACCGGTGTACGTCGGGGACGACGGCGCCCTGCTGGACGTCGCCGAGGCGATCGCCGCCGACTGGGCGGCACTCGGCGTGCGCGGCTCCTTCCTCGCCCGGAACCTGGACACGGGCGAACAACTCGGCTTCGACGTAGAGGAGTTGGTGCCGCTCGCGTCGGTGGTCAAGGTCCCGCTCGCCCTCGTCGTGCTGGACCGGATCGCGGCCGGTGACCTCGATCCGGCACACCCGGTGACGGTCGACCCGGCGAGGAGCAGCGTCGGTCCCACCGGACTCGCGGCGTTCCGGTACCCGGCGACCGTGGCCGTCCGCGATCTGCTGCTGCAGATGCTGTCGGTGAGCGACAACGCCGCGGCGGACGCCTTGCTCGACCTGGTGCCGGTGGCGGACGTGGACGCGCGGTTGCGCGCCTGGGGGTGCGGGGAGGTCCGGATGCGGCACCGGATGAACCACATGTACGAGTGTGCCGCCGGTGCCGCCGGCAACGACTTCTCGCTCGCGCTGGAACTGGCCCTCCGGGACGAGCGGGCTGACCGGCACACCATCGAGACCCTGGATCCCGCCTACGCCAACGCGGGCTCGGCCGCGGCGCTCGTCGAGCTGCTGCGGCGGGTGTGGTGCGACGAGGTCGCCGTCCCCGCGGCGACAGCGGAGCTGCGGCGGCTGATGGGGTTGCAGGTGTTCGCGCATCGGCTGGCGAGCGAACTACGGGCGGACACGCTGCGGTGGAGCGGCAAGACGGGCTCGTTCCTGCACCTGCGGCACGAGATCGGTGTGGTCGAGGCCGATTCGGGGGACCGGGTGGCCATCGCCGCGCTGACCCGCGCGGACCGCTGCGCGGGGCTCGCGCCGGACATCGACCTTGCGATCGGGGTCGCGGGGCGGGAGGCCTTCGAGGTGCTGCGGAGGTGACGGGGCCGTGCGCGTCGGCAGCGTTGGGCTACGGCCGTCGGGCGTCTGCGGGTGTCTTGTGGCTGCTCGCGCCCACGCGGCGGAGCCGCACATCGCATACGGCCTCGCGCCCCTTTGGGGGGCCGCCGCGCTCGGCCTCGACCGGATGGCCGGCGGCGCCGACCGGATCGTGCGGGCGCAGCGGGCGGCCCCGGCCGCCGTCTTGGTCGGGGCCGCCCGCTGGTCGAGGGGCGGTCAGGAAGGCTTTGCCGCCAGGACCGCGGTCGCGGTGACGGTGTTGTCGCACTCGGCGAACTCACCGTCCGAAAGGGCGACTTGGTGCGCCCCGGAGCCGGGAATTCCGACCACGAGCGTCGGGTAGACGACGGGCTTCGCACCCGACACGCAGTACCCGTCGGCCTCGCCCTGGACCTGGACGAAGGTCAGCTTCACCCATGCCTTGCCGCCCGGCGCGAGGGACACGGCCGACGCGCTGCCCGTGGGAGTCACCTTCAGCGGGCTGTTGTGCTCGGGGGACCCGTTGCCCGCTCCGGCCACCGACGGGTGGCCGCTCAGGACGCACGCGTGTCCGGAGGCGTTGGTGAACTCGACGATCGCCGCGCCCGTGCCGGTGCCGTCCGGGCGGTTGGCCGCCTGGTAGGCCGTCGCCGTCACGGCCGACACCGAGCACGTCGGCGTCGTACCGGCCGAGGTGCCGGACGTAGGAGTGGCCGGGGTGCTCGGAGCGGTCGATGTGCCGCCGCCGGAGGATCTCGTGGCCGACGGGGCCGTGGGGGTGGGGTTCGCGGCGGTGGGGGCGGTGTGGGCGGGGGTGGCGGAGGCCGGGGTCGGGGAGGACGTCTTGGCCGCCCCATTGTCATCGCCCTGGCTGCACGCCGTCAGGGACAGCGCGGCGGCGATCACGGCCGTAGCAGACGCAGCGAGGCGGATGGTGTTGCGGTGGTGCATGGGGTCCCCCGATTCCGGTGATCCGTGTTACGACCGGCTCCGTGCCGGTGTTCACGGACGGAGACAGCGCCGGGAGACTCGGAGTTTCCGCTGTGGCCCGCCTGTGACGGTTGTGGATCACCTGTGACGGTTCCATGAAGCCAAGGCCCCTGCCTCTGCCCCTGCCCCTGCCCCTGCCCCTGCCCCTGCCCCTGCCGGCAACGACGAGGGCGTCCGGGCCGACCTGTGCGGGTCGGCCCGGACGCCCTCGAAGCGTTGATCAGACGAGGTCGAACCGGTCCGCGTTCATGACCTTGACCCACGCGGCGACGAAGTCCTTCACGAACTTCTCCTTCGCGTCGTCGCTGGCGTAGACCTCGGCGAGGGCACGCAGCTCGGAGTTCGCACCGAACACCAGGTCGGCACGGGTTCCGGTCCACTTGACCGCACCGGAGGCGTCACGGGCCTCGAACTCGTCCTGCGCGGAGGACGTCGACTTCCACTCGGTGTCCAGGTCGAGCAGGTTGACGAAGAAGTCGTTCGTCAGCGTGCCCGGCCGGTCGGTGAGGACACCGTGCTTGGAGCCGTTGTGGTTGGCACCGAGGACGCGCAGACCACCGACGAGGACGGTCATCTCGGGCGCGCTCAGCCTGAGCAGGTTCGCCTTGTCGACCAGCAGGAACTCGGCCGGCAGGCGGTTGCCCTTGCCGACGTAGTTCCGGAAGCCGTCGGCGGCCGGCTCCAGCGCGGCGAACGACTCGACGTCCGTCTGCTCCTGCGAGGCGTCGACACGGCCCGGCGCGAACGGCACCTCGACCTCGACGCCGCCGTCCTTGGCCGCCTTCTCGACGGCCGCGGAGCCCGCGAGTACGACCAGGTCGGCCAGCGAGACCTGCTTGCCGCCCTTGGCGTTGAAGGACTGCTGGATCCCCTCCAGGGCGCGCAGCACCTGGGCCAGCTCGTCCGGGTTGTTGACCTCCCAGTTGCGCTGCGGCTCCAGGCGGATACGGCCGCCGTTGGCGCCGCCGCGCTTGTCGCTGCCGCGGAAGGAGGAGGCCGCGGCCCAGGCGGCGGAGACCAGCTGCGAGACGGTGAGGCCCGTGCCGAGGATCTCCTCCTTGAGGGAGGCGATGTCCGCGGCGTCGATGACCTCACCGATGCGCTGCGGCAGCGGGTCCTGCCACAGCAGCTCCTCGCTGGGGACCTCCGGGCCGAGGTAGCGGACGACCGGGCCCATGTCGCGGTGCGTCAGCTTGTACCAGGCGCGGGCGAAGGCATCCGCGAACTGTTCCGGGTGCTCGTAGAAGCGGCGCGAGATCGGCTCGTAGATCGGGTCGAAGCGCAGCGAGAGGTCCGTGGTGAGCATCGTCGGACGGTGCTTCTTCTCCGGGTCGAACGCGTCCGGGACGTCCTCCGGGGCATCCTTGGCCACCCACTGGTTGGCGCCGGCCGGGCTCTGGGTCAGCTCGTACTCGTACTCGAAGAGGTTCTTGAAGAACTCGTTGCTCCACTTCGTCGGCGACTGGGTCCAGATGACCTCGAGGCCACTGGTGATGGCGTCCTTGCCGACGCCCGTGCCGTAGGTGCTCTTCCAGCCGAGGCCCATCTGCTCCAGCGGGGCCGCCTCGGGGTCGGCGCCGACGTTGTCCGCCGGGCCGGCGCCGTGGGTCTTGCCGAAGGTGTGGCCACCGGCGATGAGGGCGACGGTCTCCTCGTCGTTCATCGCCATACGGCGGAAGGTCTCACGGATGTCGCGGGCCGCGGCGATCGGGTCCGGGTTGCCGTTCGGGCCCTCGGGGTTGACGTAGATGAGACCCATCTGGACCGCGGCGAGCGGGTTCTCCAGCTCACGGTCACCGGTGTAGCGCTTGTCGTCCAGCCAGACGGTCTCGGGACCCCAGTAGACGTCCTCGTCGGGCTCCCACTCGTCGACGCGGCCACCGGCGAAGCCGAAGGTCTTGAAGCCCATCGTCTCCAGCGCCACGTTGCCCGTGAGGATCATCAGGTCGGCCCAGGAAATGGACTTGCCGTACTTTTTCTTGACCGGCCACAGCAGCCGGCGGGCCTTGTCCAGGCTCGCGTTGTCCGGCCAGCTGTTGATCGGGGCGAAGCGCTGCTGGCCGCCGCCGGCGCCGCCGCGGCCGTCGCTGATGCGGTACGTACCGGCGCTGTGCCAGGCCATACGGATCATCAGCGGGCCGTAGTTGCCGAAGTCGGCGGGCCACCAGTCCTGCGAGGTGGTGAGCACCTCGGCGATGTCCCGTTTCACGGCCGCGAGGTCCAGGGCGTTGAAGGCCTCGCGGTAGTCGAAGTCCTCGCCGAACGGGTTGGCCACGGCCGGGTTCTTGGCAAGGATCTTCAGGTTGAGCCGGTCCGGCCACCACTGGCGGTTGCCACCGCCCTGGGTGGGGTGCGGGGCACGGTCGTGGGCGACCGGGCAGCCGCCGCTCGCTCCCTCCGACTTCGCGTCTGTGACGATCGCGTCGTGGTTCTCGGTCATGGCAATCCTTCCGAACTGTGCGGAACTCGGTGCTCAGGAACTGCGGCCGGTGGAACAGTCGGGGCACAGGCCCCAGTAGACGACCTCGGCCTCGTCGATGGCGAAGCCGCGGTCGTCGGAGGCGGTCAGGCAGGGCGCGTCGCCGACCGAACAGTCGACGTCGGCGACGGCGGCGCATGACCGGCACACGATGTGGTGGTGGTTGTCCCCCACGCGTCCCTCGTACCTGGCCGGGTGACCGGCCGGCTCGATACGGCGGACGAGGCCCGCCGCGGTGAGGGCGTGAAGGGCCTCGTAGACGGCTTGCAGGGAGATGTGGCCTACGCGGTGGCGCACCCCGGAGGCGATCGCCTCGACGCCGAGGTGGTCGCCCGCCCGGACGGTCTCCAGCAGCGCGACGCGGGCTGCCGTCACGCGCAGGCCGGCACCGCGGAGCTCCTCGGCGGTGGTCGGAGTCGGGGAGGCGGTCATAGAGCCGAACCTACCCTCAAAAACACGAGGGGTTCAAGAAAACGAACGATGCAATTTTGGTCGTGTGCCGTGGCCCGCCGTCCACCTCCGCGTCGCCCTCGGCACCGTCGTCCGCGCCCGCCCGGGCGTTTGCGTTCATGCTTGCGTTCGCATAGACCCGCCTGGTGGGCACGTCCGTCACCGGGTAGCCGCGCCCGGCGTGGGGCGCACGGGCACGGGCGGTACGGCGACCGGTCACGCCGTCGGCCGCGGGGCGGGGCGGCGAGTCGGTCTGTGGGTGGTTCTGCGGGTGGGTCTGCAGGTGGGTCGGGGACATGCCCGCATCATCTGGCCCGGGATCGGCGACAGCGGCGCGGCAAGCCGGACGGTCCTCCGAACAGGTGAGCCTGCGCGTGCCTTGCCGCGCTCTGTTCGCCTGGGCGGGGGCGAGGGCGAGGCGAGGGCGGCGGATACCAACGCTCTGTACGGCCTGGTGAACCCGCGGGCTCGGCCTGGGACGTCGGCTGTGGCACCGGCACGATGCCGCACCGGGCACGCGAGCGCGGGCATGCCGGGCGCGTGCGCCTCGCCCCGGCCCCGGCCGCCCTGGGGCCGCGCGCGACGTGGGAGCGGATGCCAACCTCGTGACCGCGGCTGACCTCGCCTTCCGGTTCCTGGCCACGGACGACGAGATCCCTGCCTCCCTCCACACCGTCCGTGCCGTGCCGCGGGACCTGCGATGCCGTCGGCTGGGAGCTGGGGGTCGCCCACGCCCGGCTTCGCTACCTGGACGTTCCTGGCCGAGACCGGCTTCGAGATCGAGGGCCGCCCCGGCGACTGGTGTCGCGCCCCCGTCACCCTGGCGGGCGGGGAGATCATCACCGTTGCCGGGCGCGCATAGCCGGAGGCTGTAACCGGGTGGCGGAGGCCGAGCCGACCGCAGACGGAGCAGCGGGTGGACGGCAGCCGACTCCGGCGCAGCGGAGTCGCGCGACCGGTCGGCGGCCAGGTCAGGTGCGGCCGGGTCGGTCGACCTGCCAACGGCCAAGTCCGGTGCAGCCCGGTCAGCCGACGTGGCGGAGGTCGGCGTGGGCGTGCCGGTAGCGGCGGGACAGGGCGTGGAAGGCTTCCTTCGGTTTCCAGTGCCAGTCGGAGGCGGGGTCGTCCGGGTGGGCCTTGATGGACTTGGTGATGGCGTAGCTCGCCATGTCGAGGTCGTGGCGCGGGTCGCCCGGGCGGTGCGGGGCGTCGGGGGTCACGAACTCGAAGGCCATCGCCGCGTACAGGTCCAACGAATCGAAGGCGTCCAGGAGTTGCATGAGATAGGCCGCTTGGGTGCGCTCGCTGCGGATCAGGTGGCCCTTGATCTCCGGGGGCTTCTGGTCGTAGTCGACGACGTCCCAGCCCATGCCGGCGGTCTGGGGCGCCCCGACGTAGGCGCAGGTGCCGAACTCCGTGATGGCCAGCGGTTTGCCCCACCGCAGATAGCGGCTCAGCTCCCTTACGTAGTCGGCCTTGCGGGGGAACCACGAGTAGTAGTCGATGCCCACGATGTCGAAGAGGCGCCAGTCGACCCGGTCGTCCTGGGCGGCGGCGTAGCTCAGCCGGCCGTGGAAGACGGACCGGCCGACCGCGGCCGCCTTCGCGGTGAAGCGGTCCAGGCGGCGCTGCATCGCGACCGGGTCCACCTTGCCCTCGCGCAGGTTCCGGATGCGCTCGAAGACGGTGTCACCGGGGACGATCCCGGGCACGAACAGCCAGAACTCGCAGCCCACGCTGAGGTCCACGGCCGCACCGTGCCGGCGCAGCCGCTCCGCGAACCGGCCGGTCTCGGCGAGGTGTTCCAGGATGTCGCGTTCCGGGACGTCGCCGAGGGTCGGCTGCAGCCAGACCCGCAACCCCCGTTCGGCGGCCTCGGCGGCGGTGGCCGTGAGGCGGTCGACGCCGTCACCCGTCACGTCGACCGTGTCGGCGTGCAGTTCGTCCCGGATGGCCCGGATGTCCTCCCGCATCCGCGCAACGCTGAAGGCCGTACCCGGTGTCTCCCTCTCGCCCACGGTGTACACGACCCCGTGGTGGCGCAGTCCGCCCCGTGCGGCTGCACGGGTCTGCCCCGAGTCGTCCTGTGTCGTGGCGCGGGCCCGCCCCGACGGCAGCACGGTCGCGGCAAGGCCCGCGGACGCCAGGCCGGCCAGGAACTGTGCGCGCTTGATCCCCTTGGTCCTCTGCATACGATCACCCTGCCGGGGCGGGCCGCACCGGCGCCGTCCGCCGACGGTCTACGGCACGGAGCCGAAGGTTGGGGATCCGGCGCCGAAAGTCACCGCCTCCGCCCCACCTCAACTCTCTCCCCCGCCCCACCTCCCTCACCTGGATGCATCGCCGGACACGGCACATGAACACTGCGGAGTGGGATACCCGGGCTCTGTCACCGAGGTCGCCGTCGAGAGGGACACTGGTGGACCTGGACGCCGTCGCCGACGAGCTGTACGGGCTGCGGCCGGAGGAGTTCGTCGCCGCCCGCGACCGCCGCGCCCTGGACGCCCGAAAGGCCGGTGATCAGGCCCTCGCCAAGGAGATCGGCGCGCTGCGGCGGCCGAGCCTGGCGGCCTGGGTCGGCAATCTGCTCGTACGCCGGCAGCCGGAGCAGGTCGAGCCGCTGCTCGGGCTCGGCGAGGAGCTGCGCCGCGCCCACCGCGAACTGGACGGAGCACAGCTGCGCAAGCTGGCTCGCCGGCAGAACGAGATGATCGGCACGCTCGGTCGGCAGGCCCGGCGACTGGCCGCGGAGGCCGGGCATCCGGTGGGCGAGGGCGTCCAGCGTGAGGTCGAGGAGACCCTGCATGCCGTGCTGGCCGATCCGGAGGCCGCGCGGGAGTGGGCGGCGGGCCGGCTGGTGAAACCGCTCAGCTCGATGGTGGGGTTCCCGGCGGCCGACGAGGCCCTGCTCGGCAGCCGCCCCGCTCCCCCTGCGGCCGAGTCGAAGAAACCCGGCCGAGGCAAGGATCGCGAGGCGAAGGACCGCGAGACGAAGGACCCGGAGCGCCGCCGGCGCCTCACCGAGGCCCGCGAGAAGGCCCGTGAGGCCGAACGGGAACTGCGCGCCCGGGAGAAGGAGGCCGACGACGCCGGACAGGCGGTGGAGGAGGCGGGCGCCCGGGCGGCCGGGGCAGAGGAGCAAGTCCGTGAGCTGCGGGAGCGGCTACGGCACGCCGAGGAGGAGCAGCGGCGGGCACGGGCCGGTGAACGGGACGCGCGGGACCGGGCGCGACAGGCCGACCGCGCCGTACGGGAGGCCCGGCGCCGCGCGGAGTCCGCCGCCGCGCAGGTCGAAGGGCTGACCACGGGTGCAGGCACTCGCTGACGACCGGCCGCCAAACTCCATCCGGGCGCGGACGGCAGGCGGCCTCGCTCACGCTCCCGTGCTGCCGGTGTCGGCCACGGAAGCGCTGGAGGCCTCGGTGACCGTCGCCGAACGGAGTGACTCGAGCAGGCGGGCCGTCTCCGAGCCCGGTGCGGCGTGGTAGATCGCCAGGATCTGGCCGTCGGAGTCACTGAGTGGCAGTTTCTCCCGGCGCAGCTCGAGCATGCCGGCCTGCGGATGGCGCAGCCGCATCGCCCCTCCCGCCAGCGGGGCGACGTCGTGCCGGGCCCACAGCCGCCGGAACGGTTCGCTGGCCAGCGACAGCTCGCCGACCAGCTGGACGATCCGCGGGTCGTCGACGTCGCTGCCCACGGATGCGCGGAACCCGGCGACCAGGCTGCCGGCCACTTGCTCCCAGCCGGGATGGAGATCCTGCTCGTCGGGGTCGAGGAAGATCGCACGGAGCCGGTTGACGCCTGGCCGGATGCTGGGTGACACGGCGGTGGCGAGCCGGTTCGCGGCGAGCACCTCGAACATCCGGCTCTCCACGAACGCCGGCAGGTTGATCACGTCGAGCAGCTGCCGGATCCCGGCCGGCACCACCTCGCGGCGCGGCCGCCGGGGCGCGGCCGGGCGGGCGGTGGACAGGCTCAGCAGGTGACCGGTGGCGGTCGCGTCCAGCCGGAACACCCGTGCCAGAGCCTCCAGCACCTGCGGGGACGGATTGCGGTCGCGGCCCTGCTCCAGGCGGAGGTAGTAGTCGGCGCTGATCCCGGCCAGGGTGGCGACCTCTTCACGGCGCAGCCCGGGGGTACGGCGTACGCCCACGACCGGCAGCCCCACGTCCGCCGGATCGGTCAGCTCACGACGGGCCCGCAGGTACTCCCCGAGCGCATTCGGCCTGCTCATGTCCCCGAGCTTACGAGCCCGACGAGCACCGAGCCTGGCCCCGTCACCCCCAGGATGAGCTGTGGCCCGGGCAGGGCCCCTCCCACCCAAACCATATTTGACACCCCGTCAACTCTCTGGATCTCAGGACAGCTGGAAGGCGTCTGCGAGCAGCCCCAGTTGGGCGTCGAGGAGCGTGGCGGCCCGATGACCCATGCCCGTGTACTGCCCGGTGACTTCGAGGCTGACGGTGCCGTGCAGGTGCGACCAGGCCAGGATGGTGCCGCCCAGGGCGCAACGTGCGCGCGGGTCCGCTGGGTCCAGGTCGGTCCGGGCGTGCAGCCAGGCGACGGCGCTCTGGTCGCTGCGCAGCCAGGTCGCCATCTCGTCGATGACCGGCTGGACGGGCTCGGTGGCCTCGCCCTGGGCGAAGACGGTGACGAACGGCCCCATCGCGTAGCGCGAGCGCTCGACGATGTCGGCCGGGGGTGTGTAGCCAGGGGCGGGCGGCCCCTGGATGAGCAGGTAGCGGTGCGGCTGTGACAGGGCCCAGGCGTGGTAGGCGCGGCCGAGGGCGAGCAGGGTGGTGCGCGGGTCGGGACTCGGGGTCACCGCGTTGATCGCCTGCCCCGCGTCGTCGTACGCGGAGCGGACCAGCTCGTGGAGCAGCTCGTCACGGCCCGCGAAGTAGCGGTACAGGGCCGGCCCCGACATCCCCATCTCCCGCGCGATGGCGTTGAGCGCGACGCCCTGCACTCCGCTCTCGGCGAGCTGCCGCAGGGCGACCTCCTGGATCTCCTCGCGGACCTGTGCGCGGTAGCGGGCGCGCGGCCCGGCGGGTGTGGCGGCCATCTCTCTCCCTCGGGTCGGTTCGGTGCGTCTCCTGCTGTTGCCCATACATAGTGCCAGTAGGTATTGCCAGAGTTAGAGCCTATAACTAATCTGAGAGCTACAAACCGATGGCTCCGGGAACACCACACGGAAAGAGGGACCCGACATGACCTCCACCGCACGCGAACTGCACGTCGTCCTGGGCGCCGGACCGGCCGGCTCGACGCTCGCCGGGGAGCTGGCCCGCCGTGGGCACGCGGTCCGCCTGGTCGACCGGTCAGGGACCGGGCCCACTCCCGAGGGCGTGGTCCGCCGCAAGGGCGACGTCGGCACCGTCGAGGGTGCGCGCGCCGCGATCAAGGGCGCCGCCGTCGTCCACCACTGCGTGAACGTCGCCTACCACCTGCAGGTCGACGTGATGCCGGGCATCCAGGACGCGGTGCTCGGCGCCGTCGAGGCCGAGGGCGCCCGGCTGGTCGTGCTCGACACGCTCTACCCCTACGGCGAGACGCACGGCCGGGTCATGACCGAGGACAGCCCGTGGAACGCGACCAGCGCCAAGGGGAGGATGCGGGCGGCCCTCGACGAGAAGTACCTGGCCGCGCACCGTGCGGGCCGCGTCCGTGTCGTGCTCGGCCGCTCGGCCGACTTCGTCGGTCCCGGCGTGCTCAACTCCTCCCTGGGCGGCGCCGTCTTCCCCGGCGCGCTGACCGGCGGCGAGGTGTTCGGCCTGGGCGACATCGACCTGCCGCACAGCTACACCGACATCCGCGACGTGGCCGCCGGGCTGGCCACGCTCGGCGAGAACCCCGACGGCGACGGCCGCGTATGGCACCTGCCGACCGCTGCGGCCCGCAGTACCCGGGAGGTCTTCCGGATGATCGAGGAGAAGGCCGGGCAACCGCTGAACATCACGATCCAGCCGCAGCCGCGCCCGTTCGGCCCCTTCGGCGAGGCGTTCATGGACTCGTACGCCGAACTCTTCTACCAGCACACCGAGCCGCAGGTGATGGACTCCGCCGCGATCCAGGACACCTTCGGCCTCAAGCCCGTCCCCTTGGACACCACCCTGAACGACACCATCGTCTGGTACCGCACGTTCCTGGCCGCGCAGCGCTGAACGCGGCCGTGCCGCCACACGGCGACCTTGAGACCCTGGAACCCGGGAGAACCGGGTCAGGAGGCGAGGAGCCATGGCGAGACCGATCTGGACCGGAGTCCTGACCTTCGGGCTGGTGAGCCTGCCCGTGGGGCTGTACACCGCCACCGAGGACCACACCGTGCACTTCCACCAGCTCCAGCGCGGCACCTCCGACCGGATCCGCAACAAGCGGGTCAACGAGCGCACCGGCAAGGAGGTCGACGCCGACCGGATCGTCAAGGGCTACGAGATCGACGAGGGCGAGTACGTGGTCGTCGAGCCCGAGGAGCTGGAGGAGATCGCGCCGGGGCGGTCGAAGGTGATCGACCTGGCCGGGTTCGTCGACCTGCGCCAGGTCGAGCCCGTGTACTTCGCCCGCACGTACTACGTGGGCCCGCGCGGCAAGGAGTACGCCAAGGTGTACGAGCTGATGCGCTCGGCGCTGGACCGCTCGGACAAGGCCGGGATCGGCACGCTCACCATGCGCGGCAAGGAGTACCTGACCGCGTTGCGCGCACAGCCGGGCGTTCTGGTGCTGCACACCCTGCACTGGGCCGACGAGGTGCGTGACCCCGCCGATGTGGTGCCCGAGCTGCCGCAGCGGCGCACGAAGAGCGACAGCAAGGAACTACGGACGGCCGAGCAGCTGGTCGACGCCCTCACCATCGACTGGGATCCCGGCGAGTACCACGACACGTACGAGGAGCGCGTCAAGAAACTCGTCGCCGCGAAGCAGAAGGGCGAGGAGGTCGTCACGGAGCCGGAACCGCCCGAGGCGACGAACGTCATCGACCTCATGGACGTACTCAGCCGGAGCGTCGAGCAGAGCAGGTCCGGGGGCCGCCGTAAGGGCGGGGGCAGGAAACAGGCCGCGAGCGGGACGGCGGCCGAGGATCTGGCGTCCCTGTCGAAGGCGGAGCTGTACGAGCGGGCGAGTGCCGTGGGTGTGCCGGGCAGGTCGAAGATGACACGGGACCAGCTCGTCAAGGCCCTTGCGGGAAAGGCGGCTTGACCGTCGCCCGGATTGCGGCTCGCCCCGAATTCAGGCAGGTGGCGGGCCGCTCGTGTCCCGCACCACGAGCTTCGGGTCCAACTCCGCCTCTCTGGGCTCCAGTTCCGGGTTCTCCAGGCGCTGGACGGCGAACCGGACCGCGTGTTCGGCCACGAGCCGGGCGTCCTGGCGTACGGTCGTCAGGCCGATCGGCATCAGATGGGACAGGTGGCTGTCGTCGTAGCCGACGACGGAGAGGTCGCGCGGCACCTCCACGCCGCCCCGGGTCAGCGCCATCAACAGGCCCATGGCGCTACGGTCGTTGCCGGCGAGGACGGCCGTGGGCAGTGCCGCACCGGCATCCCGCTCGGCGAGCAGCAGCCGGCCCGGTGTGGTCGCCCGGGATGACGCGCAGCTCGGCCTGTAGTCCGTGCCGGCGCATCGCGGCCCGGCCGGCGCGGCGGCGCTCGGCGGAACCGGGGCCGTGGCCGCCGTCGATGTGCACGATCCGGCGGTGGCCGAGTTCCACGAGGTGCTGCATGGCCTGCCGCACGGCCTCGCCCTCGGCGGTGTGCACGAAGTCGAGGCGGGCCCCGGGCGCCCGGCGGCCGACGGAGACGGTGGCCGTGCGCTGTCCGAGCTGGTTCAGGAAGGCGGAGTCGGACCCGGGACCCTGCAGGATGAGCGCCTCGCCGCGGTGGCTGAGCAGGGCCTCGACCGCCTTGACCTAGCTGCGGCCCTCGGCGACGGCCGACAGCAGCACGTCGTAGCCGAGGCGCTCGGCCTCGGGGTAGATCCCCTCGACCAGGTCCGACTGGAAGATCCGGTGCGCGATGAACATCACGCCGAGGGTGCGACTGCGGCCCCGGGGCAGCAACCGGGCGGCGCTGTCGGTCCGGTAGCCGATCTCGTCGGCCACCCGCAGGACCCGCTCCCGGGTCTCCTCGCCGGCTCCCGGCTGGTTGCGGAACACGATCGACACCAGCGCCCGGGAGACCCCCGCCTTCTCGGCGACGTCCGCCATCGTGGGCCGTGCCGACGGACTGGGTGGGCCGCTTCGCGGGCGCCTTCGACACCGAGTTCCGCGAGTGGATCGCGGGCATCGCCGCCGGCCGGGAGCCCACCGGCCCGTCGGTCTGGGAAGGGCTACGCCGCCACCGTCGTCACCGCCGCGACGGTCGAGGCCCTGGGGTCGGGGCGCGTCTTGGCCACGGACCTCAAGCCCCGCCCCGCGTTCTACGGAGGTGCCGCGTGAAGATCGCCCTCGACCCGTACATGTTCCGCACCCTGCCGATCGACGAACTCGGATACGAATACATGGGGGTTGCCCCCGCGCGCGAACTTCATGCCGTTCGTCCTGCACCCGTGGGCGAACGACGCGCGCGTGACCGAGCTGAAGAACTCCCTGCGCACGCACGGGGTGCAGCTGTCCTCGGTGCTGCCGCTGTACAAGTGGTCCTCGCCCGACGAGGAGGAGGGGCAGGTGGCCGTGCGCTACTGGAAGCGGGTGATCGAGATCACCGCGGACCTGGAATACCCGCTGATGAACTCGGAGTTCAACGCCCGTTCTGAGCCGCTGCCGCTGTTCGAGCGGGAGGGCATCGCGGGAAGCACGTCCACATCGCGGACACCTTCAACCATAAGGGCTCCTCCAGGCTGCGGTACAACCTCAACCCGCCCGGCACCCCGGCCCGTATCCACCAGCGCCTGGACATCGGGCAGGGCGAGATCGACTGGGCCGCGTTCTTCGGTACGCTGCGGGAGTTGAAGTTCGACGGCGTCGCCACGGCCTGTGTGTTCGCCTGGGAGGAGCGGGCCCGCGAGTCCTCGGCGTTCATGCTGGAGCGGATCGCGAAGGAACCGGCCGCGCGCTGATCAAGGGGTGCGTGGGGCGTCACTCGTACGGGTGCACCCGGTCCGTCGTTCCGTGGCATACGGAGGGGTCTGTCGTTCGGCAGCGAGTGTGATGTTTCCCATGTGACGTGATGGACTCGGGGTGAACGGGCAAGGTACCCCTTCATGCCCTACGCCAACCCTCTGCGGCAGGTGATTCGATGACAACGGCGACGACCCGGACGTTCCGGACGACGCCGCCCACCCGTACCGGTGACACGACCGGCCGGGATTCCCCAGCCGCCGCCATGCCCTCGCTCCCCTCCCTCACGGGACTGCGGTGGATGGCGGCGCTGCTGGTGTTCGGACTGCACGTGAACAACTTCGGCTACTTCTCAGGCACCGGTGGCCGCCTCGTCTCCTGGGGATTCGGGGCCGGAGCCACCGGAGTGTCGTTCTTCTTCGTGCTGTCCGGCTTCGTACTGACCTGGTCGGCACGGCCCCGCGACCGAACGCTCGCCTTCTGGAGACGACGCATCGCGCGCGTCTACCCGGTGCACCTGGTCACTCTGGCCATCGCCCTGGTCATGGCGTACACGCTGGCCGACCAGCCAAGGCCGACACCGAAGCAGGCCCTGTCCAACGCGCTGCTGCTGCACTCCTGGTGGCGCCCCTGGTGGCAGACCCTGAACCCGGTCAGCTGGTCCCTCGCCTGCGAGGCCTTCTTCTACGCCGCCTTCCCGCTGCTGTTCCTGCTGCTGCGCCGGCTCGGTGCGCGCGCCTCGGCCGCGCTGGGCGCCCTGTCGGTGGTGGCGGTCGTGGTGCTGGCCTGGGCGGACGCCCACCACTGGTGGACCTACGCGTTGTACTCGTTCCCGGCGGCCCGGCTGCCCGAGTTCGTCCTCGGCGCGGTCACCGCGCGACTGGTGCTGCTCGGCCGGTGGCGCGGGCCCGGCCTCGAGGCGTCGCTCGCCCTGGCGATCATCGGCTACTTCCTCGTCCCGCAGGTCACACCCGGCTACTCCGCCACCGTGTGCACCATCACCGGGTTCGCGCTGCTCATCCCGGCCGCCGCCGTCGCGGACGTCCAGGGCCTGCCCTCGCTGTGGCGGCGCCGGCGGCTGGTGCGGCTCGGCGAACTGTCGTTCGCCTTCTACATGATCCATCTGCTGGTGCTGCGCGCCGGCACCCACCTGCTCGGAACGAAGCCGCACTTCGGGCTGCTGGCGGGGGTGGCCGTGACCACCACCGCGTTCGCCCTGTCTCTCGGGCTGTCCTGGGTGCTGTACGAGGCGGTGGAACGCCCGGCGAGACGCCTGCTGCTGCGTCGGCGCCGCCGTCCGGCTCCCCAGCCGGACCCGGCCCAGGCCGGTCGCGAGGCACCGGCCGCCGCCCAGGACTGAGCCGGGCCCGGGCTTTGGGGAGCGGGCGAGAAAGTGCCCCCGGCCCGGTCGCGGAAGACCGCGTGCCGGTGCGCCACGGGGGCCCGGCAGGCCTGTCGGCCGAACTCCGGGGGAGGTTCCCACCTCTCCTCCGTCGCCCTCTCAGGCGCCCACCGACGCCCTCCGGCCCGGCCCCGCGACCTGGTGTCCCTCCGCCCCCGCCCCTATGTTCTGCGCATCGGGAAAGGGGGCGGGATGGACCGGGACATCCGCACGGTGGAGGACGTCCTACGGCTTCTGGACGGGCTGTTCGGGCCGGAGGCCGACCGCTGGACGCAGGGGGCGGCCGCCTGGTGGGACGGTTTCTACACGGACCGGGACAGACCGGTGCCGTTCTTC
Organism: Streptomyces sp. NPDC001709; assembly: GCF_053596375.1. Taxonomy (NCBI): domain Bacteria; kingdom Bacillati; phylum Actinomycetota; class Actinomycetes; order Kitasatosporales; family Streptomycetaceae; genus Streptomyces; species Streptomyces sp. NPDC001709. Next base: position 358,284 of record NZ_JBSFGB010000005.1, read on the forward strand.
ACGACGAAGCCGGACGAGAACCTGGTCTCCTACCTGGACCGCGGCCTGATCGCGCCGGGACGCGCCCTCGACCTGGGCTGCGGTCCCGGCCGTAACGCCCTGCACCTCACCGCGCGCGGTTTCGAGGTGGACGCCGTCGATCTCTCCCCCGCCGCGATCGCCTGGGCCGAGGACCGAGCGCGGGAAGCGAGTGCGACCCGGGGGGAGGGCGTCGTACGGTTCCACTGCGGTGATGCCTTCGCCCTGACGTCGGGGAACGCGGGCGAGCTGCGGGGCCCGTACGACCTGGTCTACGACTCCGGCTGCTTCCACCACCTGCCGCCGCACCGCCGGGTGAGCCATCTGGCGCTGCTGGAGCGCGTGCTGGCACCCGGCGGGCACTTCGCGCTCACCTGCTTCGCCGCGGGGCGGATGGGATCCGAACTCCCCGACGCGGCCTTCTACCGCGAGCCCGGTCTGCACGGCGGCCTCGCCTACACACCCGGGTCACTGCGCCGGATCTTCTCCGATCTGGAGGAGGTCGAACTGCGCGCCATGCGACAGGAACCGGCGGACTCCGCGCTCTTCGGGGAGGACTTCCTCTGGACGGCCCTGTTCCGCCGTCCGGCCCAGCCGGCACCGCCTGACGGAATCGCGGAGGGTGTCCGGTCGGGGTGAAGTCGGGCCGTCTGCCATCGGGTTGGCGCCACCTTGGGTTTCGAGCGCGCGGGGCTAGGGCAGCCGGACGGCGGGCCGCCGTTCGACGGAACCGGCGTCCGCCACCAGGGAACGCAGGGCGTCGAGCGGGCGGCAAGCCTTCGGGAGCCAAGCCTTCAGAACCGCAGACCGTGTCCCCGCGCCAGGATCAGATGCGGGTCGAAGCGCCGTTTGGTGTCGGCGAGGGCCGGCCACCGGCTGCCGTAATGGTCCTGCCAGTCGGCGTCCGACATGGGCAGGGCGTTGACCGGATAGGCGACGGCCCCGTGGGCCCGGGCGAGTGCGTAGGCGGCGCGGTTGGCGGCCACCATCGCCGCGGCCGTCTCAGGGCTGTCGGGCGGAGCCGTGCGCAACAGGGCCAGAAGGTACAGGACTTCACCGGACGGGCGGGTGAAGAGGGGCGCACGCAGCCGGTCGGAGAGCAGGGGGTACAGCAGGACGAGGCCGCTGGTGCGCAGGTCGTCGAAGGCCGGGTCGGCGAGTACGGCACGGACGACGGACTCGGCGCTGTCGTGCGGGAGCAGCAGATTGAGCCACGGGTGGGGGTAGAGCCACTCCCCCGTCGCCCGCAGGACCTCCTCGTCGGTGTCCACGCGGTGCGCGAACTCGGCGTAGCCCAGGTCCTCCGTCTCCAGGGCGGCGGGATCGTACGCGAGTCCGGCGAGGAGGGCGGCGTCCTCGGGCGGGTACGGGCCGTCGTGCGGGGCCACGGCCTCGATCATGTACTGCCAGCCACGCTCACCGGCCGGCCGGGCCTGGCCCTCCAGATAGGTGAAGCGCTGCTCCTCGGCGAGCCGCCGCTGGTCGGCGAGGTAGCGGGTGAGGTCGGCGTAGTACAGGCAGTAGCGGCGTACCCGCTCGGGCGCGGTGACCAGGCGCAGGGTGGCGGCCACGATGACGGCGAACTGGCCGAGGCCGCCGAGCACGGCGTGGAAGAGTTCGGGGTCCCGGTCGGGCGAGCAGAGCCGGTGCTCCCCGGCCCCGGTCACCACCTCCAGTTCCAGGACCTGGTCCGCGACCAGGCCGTGCCGGTGGCCCGCACCGCCGAGTCCGCCCGCCGACAGGACACCGCCGACGCCGGCGCCGAGGTAGTCCGTGAGGACGGGCGGGGTGCGGCCGGATGGCAGGGTGGCCGCCAGCACCTCGCGCCACAACGCGCCTGCCTGTACGGTCACTTGGCCGTCCGTCACGGGGCCGACCTCGTTCAGCGCCCGCAGGTCCAGCGCGATCCCGCCGCCCGCTTGTCCCTGGCCGTACATCGAGTGGCCGCCGCCGCGCGCGCTCACCGGGATGCCCTGCGGTCCGGCGAACTCCAGCAGTTCCTTGAGCTCGGCGGCGGACCGTGGGCGCAGGACCGCCAGCGGCGGGGCCGACACGATGTGCCCGAAGTCCTGTGCGGCCTCGCGCAGGGTCTCCGGGCGGGTGTCCAGGGCCTGTGCGAAGCGGGTGGCGAGGTCGGCGGCCAGGGTCATGCGGGCATGACATCAGACGAGCGGTGTCCGCGTCGAGACGGCAGGCGCGGGACGCTCGGCTAACTCCCCTCGCCCCTCTGCTCCTTGATGAGCTCCAGCAGCGCTGCATGGGTCTTGGCGTCGGCCGCCGCGACGAGCCCGTTCGCGCCGCTGAACACGGGCTCGCCGTACAGGCCGGTGACCGTGCAGCCGGCCGCCCGGCACAGGGCGATCCCGGCCGCGAAGTGCACGCTGTCGCGCAGGTCGCCGTCGGTGACGTAGGCGGCCCGGCGTCCGGCGGCCACCCAGGCAACCGCGAGGGTGCTGGAGACCACCCGGGGCCGGAACCGTGCGGCGAAGCCCGGGTCGGCGAGGAGACGGGCCGCCCGGAAACCGGGGGCGCTCGGGAAGGGCGGATCGAGGTTGACGTCCACCAGCGCGGACCCGGCCCAGGGCGTCAGCCGCTCGTCACCGCCGTCACCGCGGACCCAGGCCGCCTCGCCGCCGGTCCAGAACACCTCGCCGCTGAACGGGTCGGCGGTCGCGGCGGCCGTGATCCCGGTCCCCTCCCGCAGGGCGACGTTCACACCGACGAGCATGTTCCGCACGGCGTAGTTGAGGGTGCCGCACAGCGGGTCGACGAGCCAGCGGCGGTGGGCGTCGGCCGCGCCGGAGCGTCCGCTCTCCTCGCCGGTCACGGCGTCGTCGGGGCGGGCGGCGCGCAGCACGTCCAGGATGGCCCGCTCGGCGGCGAGGTCGGCCTCGGTCGCGAAGTCTCCGGCGGACTTGTCGTAGCGCGCGAGCCGGCCGCCGTAGAGGCCACGGACCACGGCTGCGCCCGCCTGGGCCGCGGTCACGGCGAGTTGGGCGTCGGTTTCCCCGTTGGTGATCGACATGGGTCGCAGGATAGCCAGAGGTCCTGGTCCATCGAGGGGTTGGGCCCGCGCGGCCGGGGAGTGCCCGCGCGGGCCCGGATCGGTCGGCTAGGGCCTGTCCGGCGGATCAGGTCGCAGGAAAGTGACGGCGCCTCATCAGCGCAGGTGAGCGGGGGCTGGTGCGTCCAGCTGCAAGGCGGAGGAGGGAGTCGACGCGATGGGGGTGCCCCCGCGATGGGGGTCCCCCCGCGCGAGCGAAGCCGAGCGTGGGGGAGAAGCCGAGCGTGGGGGAGTCGGCGACCGACGACAACGCCGCTGGGGGTGCCCCCACGCCCTTAAGGCAGTGGGGGACGGCGTGCCAGCCCCCGCGTCTGCGACAGGATCCGCCGGACAGGCCCTAGTGGCCGGCCTGGCCCCTGCCGGTGTGCGCGAAGCCGGTCGCGGTGAGGGACAGGGTCTGTTCGGCGGCGCAGCGCCCCGCGCCGACGGAACTCCCGCTGCTGTCCTTCCAGTTGCGTACCGGCGTGGTCTCGGCGAGCCGGCCGGCGCTGCCGGAGAGACCGAGCACGAGGCCGCTGTAGCGGTTGACCAGCCGGTAGGTGCCGCCGGAGGCGTTCGCGATCACGAACCACTGCTGACCGACCGACGGCCCGCCGGCCCGTTCCGCGGTGACGGTGGGCTTGGCACCCCAGGCGCGTCCGGCGTCCGAGGAGGAGTCGACGCCGAGCAGCCGGCCGCTGGCGGCGTTCGCGATGGTGAAGGCGCCGTCGCCGGTCGGGGTGAAGACCCAGGTGTCGCGGCCCGATCCGGTGGGCCGCGCCAGCGAGGTGGTGGCGCTGCCGCCGGCCGCCTGGGCGAGGATCCGGCCGGCTCCGCTCGCGATGCGGTAACCGCGGCTGGTGTCCACGGGCGCGGCCGCGGGTGCGGCGGAGTCGACGGTGATGTCGACGTACTCGCCGGAGGCGTCGTGCGAGCAGCCGAAGGCGCAGTAGGAGCGGAAGGACTTGCCGACGATCGTGGAGCTGGTGCGGTTGGCGCTGTCGAGGAACCAGCGGTACCAGGAGGCGTCGGTGTAGCTGCCGGTGTCCCCGATCAGGCGCCACTTCTGGGTCGTCAGGTCGTCGGTGGCGTAGAGGTACTGCGGTGCGTTCCCGCTCTGGTCGACGGCCTGCGGTTCGCCGATGTACAGCCCCAGGTAGGCGTCGTAGGCGATGTTCATGACGAACAGCGGCGAGGTCGGCGGCATCTTGCCGGCCGCGATCTGCTGGGCGGCGGTGCCGGTGTTGGCCGGGTCGTACTCGGCGGAGGCCGGGGTGTAGCCGGTGGGGTGGACGGCGTCCACGGGGACGATGTTGCTCTCCCCGCCGCCGGTGCCGGGCTGGGACCAGGCGCCGTCGTACCACTTGCGCCAGGAGCCGGGCGCCATCTTCGCGGAGATCGGGGCGCGGGCAACGTGCTCGTAGAACGCCTTCCAGCCGCCGCTCTTGTCGATGATCCTGGAGCCGTAATAGACGTAGAAGTAGCCGGAGGCGGTGTCGACGAAGAGGCGCTGGTCGCCGTCACCGTAGGAGTACGTCTGGTTCGGGAAGGCCGTCGTGTCCCCACGCTTGGTGCTGTACGGGGATGTGATCACGTGGTCCTTGATGGTCCAGGTGCGGCCACGGTCGGTGGAGACGGCGTAGTCGATGGCGTCGTAGTGCAGTCCGTCACCGAAGGGCTGCGGGGTGAACTCGTTGTGCACCAGGCCGTACCAGGCGCCGGTGTCGGGGTCGACCCACACCCCGGACAGGTCGCAGTAGTTCTTCTGGGCGTAGCCGGAGCCGCTCGGCGCGTACGTCGCCTCCCGGCCGGTGGGGCTGTTGTTGCAGCGCCAGGTGGTGTCGTCGTTGCGGTCGGCGGGGTTGGCCGGGTTGACCGCCTTGCTCAGCGTCTTGTCGAAGGTCGCGGAGTCGAAGTCCTTGCCGGTGTAGAAGTCCCAGGTACGCGGGTCCTTGGCGCCGTACAGGGCGGCGGACTGCTGGTAGTGGAAGGTGCCGTCCCGGTCGAGGTAGGGGCTGGCGGGGGTGTCCGTGGGGTGGGTGAAGGGCACCGGGGTCCCCACGGTCACGGTGTAGGTGACATCGGCGGGGGTCGCGGCCGGTGCCGGGGACGCGCTGCCGCCCAGGACCAGGGCGGCAGTCGTCGAAAGCACCGCCACGGCACCGCCTGCTCTGCTCAAGAGTCGCAACTGTGCTCCTTGTTGCCGAAGGGCCGGTTGCACGGAACGATCCGGCTCCGGCGGTTTTCCCGGCAATGGACTCCAGTGCTCCGCCTCTTGCACTTTCGCGCGCGCAGGTCCGCTGGGACCCGCCGGTCAGGGCTCCTCGGGCGGGGCGGCGGACAGCGGGGTGTCCCAGGCCAGTTGGCGGATGAGCGCCTCGTCCGGCTCCGTGGGGCGGGCGACGACGGGGGCCGGACCGGACCGGTCCGGGGTGCCGCGGGAGATGCCACCGCTGACGGTGATGTTGTGCTCCACACGCGGGCGGCGGTGCCGTTCGTAGGCGGTGAACGCGACCTGTGCGGCGGGCAGGTCGCGCAGCGCCTTGGCCAGGACGACGGCGTCCTCCAGGGCCATGGAGGCCCCTTGGCCGGTCGCCGGGGAGGCCGCGTGGGCCGCGTCGCCGATGAGCAGGACGCGTCCCTTCTGCCACAGTGTGCCGAGCGGCATCTCGGCGGCGTTGGTGACCATCACGGGGCCCTGGGAGGCGGCGACGACGTCCGCGGCGGGTGTGGCGTCCTTGCGCAGCAGCGGCAGCAGTTCCTCGCGCCACGGGGCACGCTGTGCGGAGCGGCCGACGGGCAGGGGTTCCGTGCTCACGCGGGCGAACCAGTACGTCTGTCCGGCCGGCGACACCGCGTACCCGAAGGTGGTCTCGCTGCCCCGGACGAAGGTGATGACGCCGGTGCCGTCCGCGACGGGTGCGAAGCCGGAGTAGCCGTAGAAGACGCGCTGGCCGGCGTACCTGTGCCGGACACCGGGGGTGAGGATCCGGCGCACGAGGGAGTTCAGCCCGTCGGCGCCCACGAGGAGGTCCGCGCCGGCGGTACTGCCGTCGGCGAACCGGGCGGTGACACCCTGCGGGCCGTCCGTCATGGCCACCAGACGGGCACCGTGGCACAGGCGGATACCGCGCCGTGCCGCCTCGCCCTGCAGCGCCGCGTTCAGCTCGCCGCGGCGCAGACACCGGTAGCGCAGCCCGGGGTCGGCCACCTCGCCGAGCGGTGCGTGTGTCAGCTCGGTGCCCTGGCTGTCGAGCAGCCGCAGCGAAGTCAGCGGAAAACCGACGGCCGTGACGGCGTCCGTGGCGTCGAGCTGGGCCAGGGCGCGCATGCCGTTGCTCGCCAGGGTCAGGAACGCCCCGATGTCCTCGGCCGTGTCGGGGTGTGCCTCGTACACGGTGACGTCGAACCCGGCCTTGTGCAGCCCGAGCGCGGCCGCCGTCCCCGCGATCCCGCCGCCGATCACCAGTACCCTCGTCGCATCCGTCCCGCTCAAGTGCCGCTCCTTGCGCCGACAGTGGTGGTGACCATCTATAGGGCAGGGGCGGGCTTGCGCGGGGGCCGAGGGGCCGAGATCCGGACAGGATCCGTCGGAAGGGTCGCGGGAGTGCCGGATGGAGGAGCCGCCGCTCGCGGTGGTGCGCAGCCGTTCCCGTGCCGGTGGTCGAGCAGACCTGCGTCGGGGCGGCCGCCGGACGGGGGGCCGGTGGACGCCGGTCCGCGCGCGGCTCGCGCCTGGTCCGCCTCCGGCTGTCCCGCGAGCCGCCGCTCAGGGGCACGCCGACGGGTGCCGTGCGCACGAGCGCCCTCCGTGCGACGGGTTCTTGGCGGGAAAGTGGGTACTTCCCGGCCATGCGGGTGAGCGTGGTGGACGCGGGGTCGAACACGGTTCGGTTGGTGATCGCGGATGTGGAGGGCGGCGTTCCGCTGCCGGTGCACACCGTCAAGTGGAAGCTGCGCCTGTCCGAACACGTGGGTCCGGACGGCACCATCGCGGACGAGGCGGTGGAGCGGCTGGTGAAGGCGGTGGGCGCGGCCGGGGCCACCGCCCACAGGTGGCATGCGCCGGGGCCGCTGGCCTTCGCCACCGCGGTGGTGCGCGGTGCCCCGAACCGGCAGGAGGTGCTGCGGCGGGTCGCGGCCGGGACCGGGATCCGGATGTGCACGCTGCCGGGTGAGACCGAGGCCGAGCTGACCTTTCTGGCGGCCCGGCGCTGGCTGGGCTGGCAGGCCGGCCCGCTCGCGGTGCTCGACATCGGCGGCGGCTCGCTGGAGGTGGCCTTCGGCCGGGGCCGGCTGCCCGACTTCGCCGCCTCCCTGCCGCTCGGCGCGCGGCGGCTCACCCAGGAGTACCTCGGTGGCCAGGACCCGCCGGTGCCGGAGGAACTGAAGGAGCTGCGCCGCCGGATCCGCCATGAGCTGCGGGACGTGGCCTCGCGGATCCGCTGGGAGCGGCCGCGCACCGCAGCGGTCAGCTCCCGTACGTTCCAGCAGCTGGGCCGGCTGTGCGGGGCGACGCCCGGGCGGTACGGGCCGTTCGTGCAACGGGAGATGCGCTGCCGGGATCTGCGCGAGGTGATCCGCACCCTGGCCGCGCTGCCCGCCGACGAGCGTGCCCGACTGCCCGGGATCTCCGCGCCGCGCGCCGGGCAGAGCCTGGCCGGAGCGGTCGTCGGGCACACGGCGCTGAAGCTCATGGGGCTGCGCGGGGCCGTCGTCTGCCCGTGGGCCATCCGCGAGGGCGTCCTCCTGCGCTACATCGAGGACGGCGCGGACTGGTGGACGGACGTGACCGGCGCGGTCGCGCCCGCGGCACAGCCCACCGCAACGCCCCTGCGCATCGCAAGCCCACCGGCCTGACCGGGCGTCAGCCCGGCTGCGCCCCAGCGGAGATCGGCACCGGAAACCCACACACCTGACCCGGTTCAGTCCCGGCCAGGCCCCCGGCGTGGATCGGCACCGCAATCCGCAGGGCCGACATGTAGCGATCATGACAATGGCGGGGTAGTCATGCCGGTATGGCATTACGACGATCACGATCGGGAACGAAACGGCTCGCCGCGCTCGTCGCCGCCGCGGCGCTGATCCTCGTGGGCTGCGACAGCGGCGGCACGTCGCCCTCCGACGACGGGCGGCAGCAGCTGACCGTGGCGGCGCTGCCGCTCACCGACTCGGCCGCCCTCTATCTCGCCCGGGACCGCGGGCTGTTCGCCAAGGAGGGCCTGGACGTGCGCATCCAGCCGGTCCAGCAGAGCATCCAGGCGCTGCCCGCGCTACTCAGGGGCCAGGTGAGCGTGATCGCGAGCGCGAACTACGTCACCTACCTCCAGGCCTACGAGAAGGGCACCCTGGACCTGCGCATCCTCGCCGAGGGCGTCCGGATCGCCCCGCACATGATGGATGTCCTCGTGCCCAAGGACTCGTCGCTGAGGAAACCCGCCGACCTCGCGGGCCGGAAGGTCGCCGTCGCCGTCCTGAACAACATCCAGTCCCTGACCCTGAACGCGATCCTCGGCGCCCAGGGCGCCGGCCGGCCCGTCTACCGGCAGATCCTGTTCCCGCAGATGGGCCCCGCCCTGGAGAAGGGCCAGGTGGACGCCGCCCACGTGGTCGAGCCCTTCGACACCGCCGTCCAGGGCGAGTTGGGCGCACGGGTGCTCCTGGACGGCGGCTCGGGACCGGCGCTCGGCCTGCCCGCCAGCGGATACATCACCACGGCCGACTTCGTGAAGAAGAACCCGAAGGCCGCGGCGGGCTTCCGGCGCGCCGTCGAAGCCGCTTCCAAGCTCGCCGCCGGGGATCCCGCAGCGGTGCGCACGGAGCTGCCGAAGTACGCCAAGGTGACCGCGGACCAGGCCAGGTCGATCCATCTGCCCGCCTATCCGGCGACCGCCGACCCGGCCGCACTGCGCCGGCTCATCCGGCTCATGCGGGACCAGGGGCTGCTGAAGAAGGACGTCGATCCGGCTCCCCTGCTGGTGAAATGACACGGCGTCAGGACTTCCTGCTCGGTCTGCTCGGCGCGGCGGGGGCCTTCGGGGTGTGCGAGGCGGTCTCCCGGGCCGGGATCGTACGGCGCAGCTATCTGCCGCCCGCCTCCGAAGTCCTCGCCCGTGCGGCCCGGTTGGCGGGCGACCCGGCCTTTGTCGACGGCATCGGGGTGACGCTCCGGGCGTGGGCGCTGGGCCTCGGGCTCGCCTGTGCGATCGCCGTACCGCTGGGGCTGCTGCTGGGCGCGGTGCCGTTCGTGGAGGCCGCCGCACGCGCGGTGATCGAGTTTCTGCGGCCACTGCCGTCCGTCGCGCTGATCCCTCTGGTGTCGCTGCTGCTCGGGTCGGGCACGGAGACGGAGGTGACGCTGATCGCGTACGCCTCGCTCTGGCCGGTGCTGTTCAACACCGTCTACGGCCTCGGCGAGACCGACCCGCTGGCCAAGGACACCCTGCGCGCCTTCGGGTTCGGGCGGCTCGCGGTGCTGCTGCGGGTGGAGTTGCCGGCTACGGCTCCGTTCATCGCCGCCGGTGTGCGGATCTCGGCCGCGGTCGCCCTGATCCTGGCCGTCGCGACGGAGCTCCTCTCCGGCTTCGGCCAGGGCCTCGGCATCTTCATCGCCCAGGCCCAGACGGCGACGGACGGCACGCGGGACGTGCTGGCGGGGGTGGTGTGGGCGGGCGGTCTCGGGCTGGTGATCAACGGCGTACTGACGGGCGTGGAGCGGCGGTTGTTCGCCTGGGCGCAGGAACCGAGCGCGGCCGTACACAAGTTGGGTCCGGGCCGCCCGTGACGCGGACACAGCCCGGATCCGCGTCCGGCCGGCCCCGCGCCGCCGCCGTCCCGTTCCTGTTGCGCTGGTCGGTGCTCCTGGTCGCCGTGGCCTGCTGGGAGCTGGCCGCGCGGGCGCAGGCCAGCGTCTACTTCCCGCCGCCGCTGCGCATCGCCCGGCACGCGCGCGACCTGTGGTTCTCGGGGCCCGTCGGCCATCTGTTCCTCACCCCGGCCGCCGTCGACACCATTGTGCCGAGCCTCGGCCGGATGGCGGCCGGGTTCGCGCTCGCCGCCGTCGCCGGGATCACCCTGGGGATCGCGGTGGGCCGCTCGCGCCGGGCGTACGCGCTGTGCAACCCGGTGCTCCAGTTCGCCCGGGCCGTGCCGCCGCCCGCCCTGGTGCCGGTGTTCGTCGTCGTCTTCGACTTCGGTACGCCCATGCAGGTGGCGTCGATCGTGTTCAGCGCCGTATGGCCGGTGCTGGTCAACTCGGCCGAGGGCGCCCGCGCCACCGACCCGTTGCGCCTCCAGGTGGCGGCCGTGCTGCGGCTGACGGCCCCCGAACGGCTGTGGTTCCTGATCCTGCCCTCGGCGCTGCCCCGGATCTTCGCCGGACTGCGGCTCAGCCTGTCGCTGTGCCTGATCCTGATGGTGTTCTCGGAGCTGCTGCCGGGCAGCGACAACGGGATCGGCTTCACGCTCACCGACGCCCAGACACGCTCGGACCTGCTCACGGTGTGGGCCGCGCTGATGCTGCTCGGCGCGCTGGGTTATCTGCTCAACACCGGCTTGCTGGCGGTCGAGAAGCGGCTCGTCGGCTCCAGGACGTCCGCGGGGAGGACAGCATGACGACGGCCACGGTGCGCGAGGCGGTCGTACGGTTCCTGCGGGACACCGGCATGACCACGGTGTTCGGCAATCCGGGCTCCACGGAACTGCGGATGTTCCGCGACTGGCCGGGCGACTTCACCTATGTGCTGGGCCTGCAGGAGTCCGTCGCCGTCGGGATGGCGGCCGGGTACGCGCTCGGCACCCGGCGCGCCGCCTTCGTCGGCCTGCACTCGGCCGGGGGGGTGGGGCACGCGCTCGGCGCGGTGTTCAACGCCTTCCGCGACCGGGTGCCGCTGGTCATCGTGGCGGGGCAGCAGGCGCGCTCGCTGATCCAGCTGCGGCCGTTCCTCGGCGCCGACGAACCGGCCCTGTTCCCGCGCCCGTATGTGAAGTCCGCCCGCCAGCCGGAGCGGGCCGAGGACGTGCCGGCCGTGCTCGCCGAGGCCTACCGGATCGCGATGACACATCCGCGCGGCCCGGTGTTCGTGTCCGTGCCCGAGGACGACTGGGACCGGCCCGCCGAGCCCGTCCCGCCCCACACGGTGCACTCGGCGTTCGCCGCCGCCCCGGATGCCCTCGAGGCGCTCGCCGCCCGGCTGGAGGCCTGCGCGCGGCCGGCGCTCGTGGTGGGGCCGGGCGTGGACGACGAGGACGCGCTGGAACAGGTCCGGGCGCTGGCCGAGCGGATCCGGGCCGGGGTGTGGATCAGCCCGCTCTCCGGCCGCTCCGGCTTCCCGGAGTCGCATCCGCTGTTCCAGGGGTTCCTGCCGCCGATCGCCCGTCAACTGGCCGCGCGTCTCGCGCCGTACGACGTGGTGGTCGCCCTCGGCACACCGGTCTTCACCTATCACGTGGCCGACGACGGCCCGCCGCTCGCGTCCGGCACCGAACTGTTCCACCTGGACTGCGACCCCGGCCAGGCCGCCTGGCTGCCCACCGGCACCAGCATCGTCACCACCCTGCGGCCCGCCCTGGAACGGCTCACCGAGCTGATGGGCGAGGAGCCCGACCGCGACCCGCCGCCACCCCGGCCGGCCCCCGCCCCGGCCCCGGCCCCCGCCGACGGGCACCTCACCCCGGAGCTGTTCTTCGACCTGCTGAGTGCCCGGCTGCCGCGCGACCGGGTCCTCGTCGAGGAGGCGCCGAGCCACCGTGACGCGCTGCACGCGCGCGTACCCGTCGAGTCGAGCGGCGGCTTCCTCACCACGGGCAGCGGGGCGCTCGGCTGGGGCCTGTCGCTCGCGGTCGGCCGGGCGCTCGCCGACCGGCGCCGGGTGGTGTGCGTGGTCGGCGACGGCTCGGCGCTGTACTCGGTGCAGGCCCTGTGGAGCGCGGCCCGGCACACGGCACCGGTCACCTACGTCCTTCTGGACAACGGCGGTTACGCGGCCGTCCGCACGCTGGGCCGCCGGATCGGCATCGCGCCCGTCCCCGGCACGGACATCACCGGCATCGACTTCGCGTCCCTCGCCGAGTCCTTCGGCTGCCCGGCGGCGCGCGCCGAACACGCCGGGGAGCTGCCGGCCGCGCTGGACCACGCCCTGGGCCGCGGCGACGACACCGGGCCCTTCCTTCTGCACCTGCGCCTCACCGGCGGCGCGGGCGCCCTGTACGAGCCCTGGGCCGGGTGAGGGATGCTGCGCCTCGACTCCGTCAGCCGGCACTTCGGCGACACCCGTGTCCTGGACCGCATCAGCCTCACCGTGCCCGACGGCCAGCTCCTCAGCGTGGTCGGGCCCTCGGGCTGCGGCAAGTCCACGCTGCTGCGCGCCATCGCCGGGCTGCTGCCCGCGCAGGAGGGCACGATCACCATCGACGGCACACCGGTGACGGGCGTACCGGAGCGGCTCGCGGTCGTCTTCCAGGAGTACGGCCGCTCGCTGCTGCCCTGGCTCACCGTGCGCGACAACGTGGCCCTGCCGCTGCGCCGCCGGGGCCTGGGGCGCGCCGCCCGCCGGGCCGAGGCCGAGACGATCCTCGAACGCGTCGGCCTGCACGGGGTCGCCCGGCGCCATCCCCGCGAGCTGTCCGGCGGCATGCAGCAGCGCGTGGCCATCGCCCGCGCCCTGGTCTGCCGGCCGTCCCTGCTGCTCATGGACGAGCCGTTCGGCTCGCTGGACGCGCGTACCCGCGAGGATCTGGAGGACCTGCTCCTGGAGGTCCATCGCGCCGACGGCACGACCATCGTGTTCGTCACCCACGACATCGACGAGAGCGTGTACGTCGGCGACCGCGTCGTGGTCCTCTCCCCCGGCCCCGGATCGCGCGTCGTCCGTGACCTTCCGGTCGACCTGCCGGAGGAACGGGACCAGTTGACCACCCGGAGTCTGCCCGGGTTCGTGAGCCTGCGCACGGAGGTGGGGCGGGCGGTGAGGGGCGGTCGCTGAGGGAGCCGAAATGGGCGAGTGCGCCGTAGGCGCCCGGTGCGACGACACCGGGCGAGGTGCGGGCCTCGGCGTACCCCTCGGCGATCCAGTCCGCCTCGTTGCCGCCGTCATCCTCGCCGGCCACCTACGGAGCCATGGTGCCCACCGACTGCTCGCGCTGGTGGGCGAGTTGGCCGAGGGTGCTGACGCCGAAGGGGCTCGGCGAGCGCCCGGAGGCGGCGGACGGGGTGAGCGCACAGACGGTGAACCACCGTCTTCTGCGGGTCGGTACGGACACCAGGGAGCAGGAGACCGACCACGCTGGCGCGAAAACGTCCGCCGCTGGGCGAAATTCTGACGAGAACCTGCCAGTAACTACCGCTCCGGGAGGCGATTCCTCCGGACGGCCGAGGCGGCCGCCACGCCCCGGGTACGGAGCCTGCCGACCGTCTTCAGCAGCTGGTCGGCCGGATCACGCAGCCCGGGGTGGGCCAGCACCGTGTTGCGCAGCCCGCGCACCGGTCTGCGCCACAGCCGCTGGGCCAGCGCCACCGGGTGGGCGCGGGCGGCGAAGCCCTCGGCGACCCGCAGTTCGCGGGTCTTCAGCCAGTCCTTGTACTCCTTGTCGCCACGACCCAGGTCGACCATGGTCACCCCGGCCCGGGCGGCCGCCTCGGCGGTCCTCAGGTGCATCATCAACCCCGGTGAGTAGTAGTGCAGTTCGGGGTCGTACGCGGTGAACCAGGCCGCCAGCACCGTGCTCGACCGGGGCCCGAAGTGGGCCGCGACCGGCCGGTCGCCCGCGTACAGCACGGACAGCACTCCGGTGCAGTGCTCCTCGCGGACGCCGTGGAGATGGTCGACGAGTGCGACGATCCACGGCCGGGAGAACCGGTCCATGCGGCCGGTCCTGCGGTACTGGGCGGACTTCCACCGCATGAGGGTGCGCAGGACCTGCGGGTCGCGCTCGTCGAACACGAACCGCACCTCGCCGATGTCCCGGCCGAGCCGCCGTTCCTTCTTCAAGGTCGTCTTGGCCAGCCCCGGGTAGGTGCCGCGCAGCCACTCCGGGTAGCCGCCGTCGCCGGGCTTCACATCGATGACCGGTGAGGCGAAGGTGCCGGTGACGTGCGGTGCGAACGGCCGCTGTTCCTGGACGAGATGGTCGAACTCGAAGATGCTGAGCCCGCAGGCCCGCAGCAGCTCCTCGGCGTTCCAGGTGAGCCCGGGCCGGTGCACGAGGGCCTGGCAGTCGGACAGTCCGAGCCCGATGGCCCGTCCGGTGCCGAACGGCCCCCGCTCGTACGGGAAGAACCCGGCCGGCTCGCCGCCCTCGCGCAGCACCGCCACGCGCGCCCCGCCGCGGTACCGGCCGACGCCGATCGCGAACTCCGGGGCGAGGAAGGGGTTGGCGTACTCGGGCGACTCGTCCATCGCACGGTGCCAGGCCCCGCGCAGCTCGGCCGTCAGCTCGCCGGGTCTGTGGATGGTGATCTCCACCTCAGCTCGACCGCCCTTCCGCAGGCTCCGCGAGCGGTGTGCCCGAGGCGGCACAGGCCGGTGAGGCGTATGGATCATGGCTCATGGATCGCATAGGCGACCGCTCCCCCCACGACGCGCCGGGCGCGTCCTGCCACTGGTTCCGATGTGCGCAAAAATCCCCTCCGCGCGCGACTGCTCAAACGTCGCGAAACAGTACGCACACTGTCAAGGGTGCCTCAGGCGACGGACGGTCCGCCACGGGTCTGCGGACATCGGTGACAACTGCCCGGTCCGGCCTTGTCAGCGAGTCCGGCGCCCGAGGTCCTCCCTCGCGGCGCTCAGGTCCTGGGTCCCGATCACCGACAGCAGTTCCAGCTGGGCGGCTCCCTCGGTGCCGGGCGGGGCGCTGAACCACAGCAGGCGCTGGCGGCCGTCCTCGCTGAAGAGGCTGTGGCAGTCCAGCTCGATCACGCCGAGGGAGGGGTGGACGATCCGTTTGTGGTCGGTGCGGCGCAGGGCCACCTCCCGCTGCTCCCACAACTCGGCGAACTCCGCGCTGCGCCGCAGCAGCGTGGCCACCAGCCAGGTCACGTCCGCGTCCTTGGCGCGCCGGGCCGCGACCGCCTGGAGGTCGGCGGTGAACACCCGGGAGTGGTGCGGATGGTCCTCGGCCGGGTAGAGGCCGCGGGCGGCGGGGTCGGTGAACCAGCGGTGGACGAGGCTCCGGTGGGGCCCCCCGTCCGCTCGGCATCTCCCCGAGCAGCGCCACCGCGAGGGGGAGGATTCATGACCACCGACACTCCCCGAACGATCCTGGTCACCGGCGCCTCCAGCGGCTTCGGCGCGCTGACCGTGCGCGCCCTCGCCGACGCCGGCCACACCGTCCACGCGGGGATCCGGCAGACCGCCGATCGCAACGCGCCCGCCGTGGCCGACCTGGAACGGTACGCGACCGAGCGAGACGTCCGCCTGCACGCTGTCGAACTCGACGTCACCTCCCAGAGCTCCGCCGACGCCGCGGTGGCCCGGGTGCTGGCCACCGAGGGCCGGCCGGACGTGGTGGTGCACAACGCGGGCCACATGGTCAGCGGGCCCGCCGAGGCCTTCACGCCCGAACAGCTGGCGGACCTGTACGACATCAACGTGCTGGGCGCCCAGCGTGTGAACCGGGCCGCACTGCCCCAGCTGCGGGCGCGCGGCGAGGGCCTGCTGGTGTGGATCGGCAGCTCCAGCACGCGTGGTGGCTGCCCGCCGTTCCTGGGGCCGTACTTCGCGGCCAAGGCGGCGATGGACGCGCTGGCGGTCAGTTACGCCGGCGAACTGGTCCGGTTCGGCATCGACACCGCGATCGTCGTACCGGGCGCCTTCACCTCCGGCACGAACCACTTCCTGCACGCCGACACCCCCGCCGACACCGGACGCGCGGCCGCCTACGAGGAGCGCTACGGCGCCCTGCTGGCGAGGCTGGACCAGCGGCTCGCCGCTCTGATTCCGCTGGCCGCTGCGCACGCACAGTTCCCTCTGACGCCCCGTCAACCAAGGAGAGGCACCATGCCGTTCGCGAACTTCAAGGTGCCGGCCGGAAGCCTGGACGAGAAGCAGAAGGAGCTGATCGTCACTCGCACGACCGAGCTGTACGTCGAGATCTACGGCGAGGGCGCCCGCGCCACCACCCTGGTCCTGGTGGAGGAGGTGACGGACGGCGGCTGGGGCATCGGCGGCGCGGTGCTGACCCTGGCCATGCTCCGGGAGCCGTCCGAAGGCTGACGGGCTCTTGACATGAACCTGCGCCAAGCCCGAGTCTTCGTGCGTGAAAGTGCTCGATTGGAGCCTATTTCGAGCGCTTGCGAGCATCCAGAGCAAGAACAGTCAGTCCGCAGTGCTGCGAGGGGAGCTGTTCCGCCGTGCAAAGACCGCGAAGACTCCGACACCGTGTGCCGTGGCCGGCCTGGGTACCGCTGGGGCTGGCGGCCGCCCTGGCGGCAACCGCGCTCGCCGCCCCGGCGCCCGCCCAGGCCGCCGCCACCGCCACCGGCGCCGTACTCGACCCCGCTCACAGCAGCGTCGGCTGGCAGAGCCCGGTCTACGCCAAGGGCACCGGCGGGGGCACCGAGAGCTGTCCCGATGCCGCCGCCGACCCCGACAACAAGGTCTGCGACCGCTTCGACCTGACCGTCTCGGTGCCGGACGGCTACTGGGACGACAACCCCGAGGGCGGCGTCCCGCTGTCGATCAAGTGGGAGAAGCCCTCCGACGACTTCGACCTGTACGTCTACGACGACCACGGCAAGCAGGTCGCGTCCAGCGCGGGCACCGCCGACCCCGAGGCCACGGTGATCCCGCGGGCGTCGGGGACGTACCACGTGCTCGTCGTGCCGTACGACGTGCACGACAACTCCTTCACGGGCACGGCGTATCTGCCGGCCACCACGGACGCCGGTGATCTCACGTCCTTCTCGGGCGGCGACGGCAGCTACACCATCGGGGCCGGGCAGCTCACGGCCCGCGCCGACTTCCTGACCGGTGGCCAACTACGGCTGCAGGCCGACCCGTCCGGTTCGCTGAGCGATCCGGCGGGCACCGCCATCGTGCGCAAGCAGCCCGCCGTCGAGCGGCACACCTCGTCCTTCGACGCGGGCGACTACTTCGGCATCCGCTCTCCGCAGGCCGTCCTGCGCGTCTACAAGAAGCCGCTGCGCTTCGGGCTGTACAAGCCCGACAACCGCACCCGGATCTGGCAGGAGGACAAGCCGCTGCGCTGGTCCACCGGCGGGATGCGGCAGAGCCTCGCCCGGGGCGCGGACGAGCAGTTCTTCGGTGGCGGGGAGCAGAACGGCAGCTTCTCGCACCGCGGGCAGACGATGTACGTGGCCAACAGCTTCGACTGGAACGAGGGCGGCTACAACAACTCGCAGCCGTTCTACCTCTCCAGCGCGGGCTACGGCGTCTTCCGCAACACCTTCGCCCCGGGTGTGTACACCTTCGGCTCGCCCGTGACCACGGGTCAGCAGGAACGGCGCCTGGACGCCTACTACTTCCTCGGCGACGCCAAGCAAGTGATCGGCAAGTACACGGCGTTGGCGGGCAAGCCCTTCATGCCTCCGGTGTACGGCCTCGAACCCGGCGACTCCGACTGCTATCTGCACAACGCCAACCGGGGCGAGCGGCACACCCTGGACGCGCTGAAGATCGCCGACGGGTACACGCAGAACCAGATGCCGCTCGGCTGGATGCTGGTCAACGACGGCTACGGCTGCGGGTACGAGAACCTGGCGCAGACCGCCCAGGGCCTGCAGGACCACCACACCCAGCTCGGCCTGTGGACCCAGGACGGCATCGACAAGCTCGCCGACCAGGTCAAGGCGGGCCAGCGGGTGGCCAAGCTGGACGTGGCCTGGGTCGGCAACGGCTACAAGTTCGCGCTCGACGCCTGCGACGCCGCCAAGAAGGGGATCGAGGACAACAGCGACGCGCGCGGTTTCGTGTGGCTGCCGGTGTCCTGGGCGGGCGCCCAGCGCTGCGGGGTGCTGTGGAGCGGCGACCAGAAGCTGTCCTGGGACTACATCCGCTGGCAGATCCCGACCTACGCCGGTGCGACCATGTCGGGTATCGCCTACAACACCGGCGACGTGGGCAGCATCTACCGTCACGACGCCAAGATGTACGCCCGTGACCTGCAGTGGAAGGCGTTCCTGCCGACCATCATGACCATGGACGGCTGGGCGACCGACCTCACCACCAAGAAGCCCGCCGACCAGCAGCCCTGGCTCGACGGCGAGCCGTACACCTCCGTCAACAGGAAGTACCTGCAGCTGAAGGAACGGCTGCTGCCGTACATGTACACGCTGTCCGCCGAGGCGGCGAAGTCCGGTGTCGGCGCGGTGCGTCCGCTGTGGCTGGAGTACCCGGACGATCCGGGCACCCTGTCGGACCAGGCGAAGTACGAGTTCCTGTCCGGGCCCGACTTCCTCGTCGCCCCCGTGTACCAGGACTCCGACACCCGCGACGGCATCTACCTGCCGAAGGGCACCTGGACCGACTACTGGACCGGCCGCACCTACCAGGGCCCGACCACCATCAACGGCTACCACGCCCCGCTCGACACGCTCCCGCTGTTCGTGCGCGAGGGCGCGGTCGTACCGATGTGGCCGAAGGGGACGACGAGTTGGCAGACCCGGGACCGGCACGAGCTGGACTGGGACCTGTATCCGGCGGCGCACGGCACGAGCCGCTACACCCTGTACGAGGACGACGGCCTGACCCGCGACTTCGCCCAGGGCGCCGCGGCCACCCAGCGGGTGTCCGTGCACACCGACGGCGACGGGACCACGGTCTCGGTGGGCGCGAGCAGGGGCGACTACACCGGCAAGGTGGACGCCCGCACCTACCGGTTCGCCGTGCACGGCGACTCGGCGCCGGAGCAGGTCCTCCTCGACGGCCGCCAACTGCCCGCCTCCGCCTGGTCGTACGACCCGGGCACGCGGGTCACGACCATCACCACACCGAGTCTGTCACTGGACCGCGGCTTCACCGTGCGGCTGGTCGACGGGAGGTAAAGGAATCGTATGGTCTAGTCCAAAGTGAGCGTTGGTCTAGTCCAACTTATTGACGTGACCGCAACAGCTCCCGGAGGGTGGGGCTCCCCGCTCTGGGGACCTCCCCCACCCCCACCCTCTGGAGGCACGCAGTGAGACGTCTTCGGGCATGTCTGGGCGCGACGGCCGCCGTCACGCTCGCCGCCGCGGGCAGCACCGCGCTCGTCGCGAGCAACGCCTCGGGCGCGACGACCGCGCTGAGCAACCGCTGGTACGCCGCCGCCCCCTATCTGATGCCGCTGGACAACGATCCGCCGGACCCGGCCGCCATCATGGACGCCACCGGCCTCAAGGCCTTCCAGCTGGCCTTCATCCTGGCCCCCAACGGCGGTGGCTGCTCCCCCACTTGGGGCGGCACCGCCCCCGTCTCCTCGGACACGGCCGTGCAGTCGCTGATCAACACCATCCGGGGCAAGGGCGGTGACGTGTCGGTCTCCATCGGCGGCTACGGCGGCACCAAGCTCGGCCAGGCCTGCGCGGACGCCGCGTCCACGGCGGCGGCCTACCAGCAGGTCATCACCAAGTACGGGCTGCGTGCCATCGACTTCGACCTGGAGGAGCCGGAGTACGAGAACACCGCGGCCATCAAGAACGAGATCGGCGCGGCCAAGATCCTCCAGCAGAACAACCCGGGGCTGTACGTCTCCGTGACGACGGCCGGCACGGCGGACGGCACCGGCTGGTTCGGCAAGCAGATGCTGCTGGAGGCCAAGTCCCAGGGGTTCACCCCGAACAACTTCTCCATCATGCCGTTCGACGGCGGCTTCAACGGCGCGGCGAGCCAGACCAACGCGCTGACCAACTTCAACTCGATCCTGCAGTCGACCTTCGGCTGGGACCAGGCGACCGCGTACGCCCACGAGGGCTTCTCCGGCATGAACGGCCGCAGCGACACGGGCGAGTACTTCACCCAGGCGGACTTCCAGACGGTGCTGGACTACGCGACGAGTCACAACATGGACCGGTTCACGTTCTGGTCCCTGAACCGCGACCGGCAGTGCAACCCGGTGGACAACGGCGGGCGTACGTCCGGCACTTGCTCCAGCGTGGCACAGAGCTCCTGGGACTTCGCCAAGTACTCGGTGAAATTCGCCGGTGTCACCCCGCCCACCACCCCGCCGACGCCGACCCCCACACCGACGCCGACCTCCTGCAAGTCCGCGTGGAGTTCTACCGCGGTGTACACGCAGGGGAACGAGGTCTCGTACAACAAGCACAACTGGAAGGCCAAGTGGTGGACCCAGAACGAGGTGCCCGGCGCCTCGGAATGGGGGCCGTGGCAGGACGAGGGAGCCTGCTGAACCTCTTGACGCGTATGGTTCGGACCTTTAGTTTCACGGGTCATCGACAATCAAGGATGCGTTCAGCGTTCACTATGCTGAACGCATCCTGGTCGGATCCTCCGATTCGACGAAGGGACCCCCACATGACCCGATCCCGGCAGCTCGCGGTGCCGACCACCGCGGGCCTCGCCCTCGCGCTCAGCCTCCTCGGCAGCCCTTGCGCGCTCGCCGCCGATCCGCATGTCGCGCCCGGCGGCAACTTCGACCTGTCGGTCTGGGAGCTCCAGGAGCCCGTCGGCTCCCCCGGCAGCCCCACCACCATCCCGTCGTCCCGGCTCCAGGGCGCGAACGGCTATCAGGACGCGTACTTCTACACCGACACCCGCGACGGAGCCATGACGTTCTGGGCGCCCGAGAAGGGCGTCACCACACCGAACTCGAACTACGCCCGCTCCGAGCTGCGCGAGATGAACCGCGACGGCAGCGCGGCCGACTGGTCCCTGTCCGGCTCGCACCGGTTGAGCGCAACCCTGCGCGTGGTGTCCGTGACGAAGAACGTCTGCGTCGGGCAGATCCACCTCGGCAGCGGCGGCTCCTCCACCAAGCCGCTGCTGGAGCTGTACTACCACGCGAACGGCGACATCGTCCTCGGCACGGAGAACTCGCCGTCCGGCGGGCAGACCGCGCACGCCGTGGGGCACATTGCGGTCGGAAAGACCTGGAGCTACACCATCGCCGTCTCCGGCGGTAACACCATCGACCTGACCGTCAACGGCACCACCACCCACTACGCCATCCCGTCGTCGTTCCAGCAGTACAAGCAGTACTTCAAGGCCGGCTCGTACAACCAGTCGTCCTCGGACAGCACCACCGACGGCGCCCGGGTGGCGTTCTACGGCCTGACCGTCAGGCACGGCTGACACGCGGTCCGACCTGCCCGATTGGTGCAAACGGCCGGACGGTCGTAGCGTCGGGTGCACGCGGTCGGACACAGCACGACGGGTGGGAGCGACCATGCGCGGATCAGTGATGGGAACGGCGGTCACCCTCGCGGCAGGCGCCCTTGTGACGGCGGCCATGACCACGGCCTCGGCGAGTCCGCCGGGCGCGGCGGCCAAGGCCGATCCCCCGCGCCCCGTCCTCGTCGACTGCACCTGGCACCAGGACGTCCGCCCGGCCGACTTCATCCTGGCCTGCGGCGACGGCAACAGCCGGCTCATCGGGCTGCACTGGAAGCAGTGGGGCCAAGACGGGGCGACGGCCAAGGGTGTGAACATGGTCAACGACTGCAAGCCGTACTGCGCGGCCGGCCGCTTCCACAGCTACCTGGTGACCGTCCGGCTCGACGAACCCAAGACCTGGAAGAAGAATCCGCACGTGCAGCACTACACGCGGATGACCCTCACCTACGCCGATGACCGGCCCGAGGGATTCAAGCAGGTCATGACCTACCCGCTCTGGGACTGAGCGCCCGCGAGCGGGTAGGTGCCGGGCGCCTTGTCAGGCCAGCTCCACCAGTAGGTCGCCGCCCTCCACCTGCTGGATGCGGTTGATGGCCAGACGGGACACGCGGCCCGCCTTGGGTGCGGTGATGGTGGCCTCCATCTTCATCGCCTCGATGGTGGCGACGGTGGCGCCGGCGGCGACCTCGTCGCCCTCGGCCACCGCCAGGGTCACCACTCCGGCGAACGGCGCCGCCACATGGCCGGAGTTGCCGCGGTCGGCCTTCTCCGTCACCGGCACATCCGAGGCCGCGGCCCGGTCGCGCACCTGGATGGGCCGCAACTGGCCGTTGAGCGTGGACATCACCGTGCGCATGCCGCGCTCGTCCGCCTCGCCGATCGCCTGCAGCTCGATCAGCAGCCGAACGCCGGGCTCCAGGTCGACGGCGTACTCCTTGGCCGGACGCAGACCGTAGAAGAACGCCTTGCTGTCCAGGACGCTGGTGTCGCCGAAGGCCTGCCGGTGGGTGTCGAACTCCCGTGTCGGGCCCGGGAACAGCAGCCGGTTGAGGGTGACCCGGCGGTCCTTGGCGAGGCCCTCGCGGTCCTCGGCGGACAGCTCGGGCGCCGGCTTGGGCGCGGCCCGGCCCCGCAGCGCCTTGGTACGGAACGGCTCGGGCCAGCCGCCGGGCGGGGTGCCCAGCTCGCCGCGCAGGAAGCCGATCACCGAGTCCGGGATGTCGAACCTGTCGGGCGTCTCCTCGAAGTCCTTCGGGGAGACTCCGGCGCCGACCAGGTGCAGGGCGAGGTCGCCGACCACCTTGGAGGACGGGGTGACCTTGACCAGGCGGCCGAGGATGCGGTCGGCGGCTGCGTACATGGCCTCGATGTCCTCGAAGCGGTCGCCGAGGCCGAGGGCGACGGCCTGGGTGCGCAGGTTGGACAGCTGTCCGCCGGGGATCTCGTGGTGGTAGACCCGGCCGGTCGGGGAGGCGAGGCCCGCCTCGAACGGGGCGTAGATCTTGCGGACACCCTCCCAGTACGGCTCCAGGTCGCCCACGGCCTGCAGGTCGAGGCCGGTGGGACGGTCGGAGTGGTCGGTGGCGGCCACCAGCGCCGACAGCGACGGCTGAGAGGTCGTACCGGCCATGGAGGCCACCGCGCCGTCCACGGCGTCGGCGCCCGCCTGGATCGCGGCGAGGTAGGTGGCGAGCTGGCCGCCGGCCGTGTCGTGCGTGTGCAGATGCACGGGCAGATCGAACTCGCGGCGCAGCGCGGAGACGAGCTTCGCGGCGGCCGGTGCGCGCAGCAGTCCCGCCATGTCCTTGACGGCGAGGACGTGCGCGCCCGCCTCGACGATCTGCTCGGCCAGACGCAGGTAGTAGTCGAGGGTGTAGAGCCGCTCTGCCGGGTTGTTGAGGTCGGCGGTGTAGCAGAGGGCGACCTCGGCGATCGCGGTGCCGGTCTCGCGTACGGCTTCGATGGCGGGCCGCATCTGGCCGACGTCGTTGAGGGCGTCGAAGATGCGGAAGATGTCGATGCCGGTGGCGGCGGCCTCCTGCACGAAGGCGTCGGTCACCTCGGTCGGGTACGGGGTGTAGCCGACGGTGTTGCGGCCGCGCAGCAGCATCTGGAGGCAGATGTTGGGGACGGCCTCGCGCAGGGCGGCCAGCCGCTCCCAGGGGTCCTCGGCGAGGAAGCGCAGCGCCACGTCGTAGGTGGCGCCGCCCCAGCACTCCAGGGAGAGCAGCTGCGGCAGGGTGCGGGCGACGACCGGGGCGACGGCGAGGAGGTCCTTGGTGCGCACGCGGGTGGCGAGCAGGGACTGGTGGGCGTCGCGGAAGGTGGTGTCGGTGACGCCGATGGTCGGCGACTCGCGCAGCCGGCGGGCGAAGCCCTCGGGGCCGAGGTCGACCAGCAACTGGCGGGACCCGGCGGGGGGTTCGCCGGTCGGCAGCGGCGGCAGCTTGGTGACCGGGTCGAGCAGGTCGGGGCGTCCGCCGTGCGGCTTGTTGACGGTCACGTCGGCGAGGTAGGTGAGCAGCTTGGTGCCGCGGTCCGCGGAGGAGCGGGCGGTGAGCAGGTGCGGGCGCTGCTCGATGAAGGAGGTGGTGACCCGGCCCGCCTGGAAGTCGGGGTCGTCCAGGACGGCCTGTAGGAACGGGATGTTGGTGGCCACACCGCGGATGCGGAACTCGGCCACGGCACGCCGGGCCCGGCCGACGGCGGCCTTGAAGTCCCGGCCCCGGCAGGTGAGTTTGACCAGCATCGAGTCGAAGTGCGCGCTGATCTCCGTACCGGCGTGGGTGGTGCCGCCGTCCAGCCGGATGCCGGAGCCGCCCGGGGAGCGGTAGGCGCTGATCCGGCCGGTGTCCGGGCGGAAGCCGTTGGCGGGGTCCTCGGTGGTGATACGGCACTGCAGGGCGGCGCCGCGCAGGGTGATGGTGTCCTGGGCGAGGCCGAGGTCGGCGAGGGTCTCCCCGGAGGCGATCCGCAGCTGGGCCTGGACCAGGTCCACGTCCGTGACTTCCTCCGTCACGGTGTGCTCGACCTGGATGCGCGGGTTCATCTCGATGAAGACGTGGTTGCCCTCGCGGTCGAGGAGGAACTCGACGGTGCCCGCGTTGCGGTAGCCGATCTCGCGGGCGAAGCGCACCGCGTCGGCGCAGATCCGCTCCCGCACGCCGGGGTCGAGGTTGGGGGCGGGGGCCAGCTCGATGACCTTCTGGTGGCGGCGCTGGAGCGAGCAGTCGCGTTCGTAGAGGTGGATGACGTTGCCCGCGCCGTCGGCGAGGATCTGCACCTCGATGTGGCGCGGGTCCACGACGGCCTTCTCCAGGAAGACGGTCGGGTCACCGAACGCGGAGGCGGCCTCGCGGGAGGCGGCCTCGATGGACTCGCGCAGCTGGGCGGGGTCCTCCACGCGGCGCATGCCGCGCCCGCCGCCGCCCGCGACGGCCTTGACGAAGACGGGGAAGCCGATCTCCTCGGCGGCGCGCACCAGTTCGTCCACGTCGGTGGAGGGCTGGGAGGAGCCGAGCACGGGCACGCCGGCAGCGCGGGCCGCGGCGACCGCGCGGGCCTTGTTGCCGGTCAGCTCCAGGGTGGCCGCGCTCGGGCCGACGAAGGTGATGCCCGCCTCCTCGCAGGCGCGGGCCAGTTCCGGGTTCTCGGACAGGAAGCCGTAGCCCGGGTAGACGGCATCGGCACCGGCCCGGCGGGCGGCACCCACGATCTCCTCCACGGAGAGGTACGCCCGCACCGGGTGCCCCGGCTCTCCGATCTCGTACGCCTCGTCGGCCTTCAGCCGGTGCAGTGAGTTGCGGTCCTCGTGCGGGAAGACGGCGACGGTGCGCGCGCCGAGTTCGTAGCCCGCCCGGAACGCGCGGATCGCGATCTCTCCACGGTTGGCGACCAGCACCTTGCGGAACATCCTGGATTCCCTTCAGCTGCCTGCCGGCGACGAACACCATGGTGTCAGCCACGCCCTGCCGTACCTCGCGGCCACCTTAGGGGGTGCCCGCGCGTGTCGATGTGCGAAAACCATCACACTGACGGGGTGGGCCGCGCCACAGGCGGGCATGCCGGATCAGCATTCCAGGGACGTCATCGCCGTGTCCTTCGAACGGTCGGCGGTCGCCGGGGCGGGCACGGTACGAGGCGGCGTAGTGGCGCGGGGCGCCGGCCGCTCGGCCGATCCCCGCGCAGGCGGCGCCGCCTGCGGCG